>CAJQSL010000063.1 GCA_905612315.1 uncultured Francisellaceae bacterium | reverse complement strand
AGAAAACCCTAATGATTTACGGCGCCTTGAAGATCCAATGCTAACACTTGAAAGCTTAACCGGACTAATCGTTATTGATGAAATTCAACGCTCACCTGATCTGTTCCCGATACTGCGCGTACTTGTTGATCGGGATGAAAATAAAAGCACTTTTTTATTAACTGGCAGCGCTTCACGTGATCTAATTAAACAAAGCAGCGAATCCCTGGCTGGCAGAGTAGAATATATTGAAGTAACTCCATTTTCACTCTATGAAAATTTTACCGTCAATGATATTTGGCAACGCGGGGGCTTTCCTTTATCTACCCTAGCGCCCACAGAGGAAGATAGCCTAATGTGGCGACACAATTATATTCGAACATTTCTGGAGCAAGATATCCCAGCATTAGGAATAAACATTCCACCTGCTAATTTAAGGCGTTTTTGGATGATGCTGGCACATTATCATGGTCAAACAGCTAATACTTCAGCTTTAGGTAATTCTCTGGAGCTTTCCCATACCACAATTAAAAAATATTTGGATATACTATCTAGCACTCTTATGATTCGCCAACTTGCGCCCTGGCATGAAAATATCTCCAAAAGACAGGTAAAATCTCCTAAAATTTATTTTAGAGATAGCGGCTTATTACATGCTCTACTTGGAATAAATAACAACTCTGACTTAAAAACAAATCCTAAAATTGGGGCCTCATGGGAAGGATTCGCTCTTGAAAATATAATTAGAAGTTTAAATATTCATGAAAATGATGCTTACTTTTGGGCTGTTCATAACTCAACCGAACTTGACCTACTTATTTTTAAAAATGGTAAGCGCCTTGGCTTTGAGTTTAAATATAGTACCGCCCCTAAACTTACAAAATCTATGCTGGGTGCATATAATGATTTAAATTTAGATTCCCTAACTGTAATTTACCCTGGTGAACATAGAATTAGATTACATGAATCAATAGATTGCGTTAACCTAAATCAATATATTCAATCACCACAATTATAATCAATAAGGCAAGAATCTATGAAACAAAACCAAACAACATCCTTCACCCAACTTATAAATGAACTCTACCAACAAATAAGAAGCTTTACCTACAACCAAGCCAAAGAGCAGAACCTAACTCCTGTTAAATGGCAGGTTTTAAATTATCTAGAGCAAAATAATAACACCCTAACTCAATATCAATTATCAAAGCTTATGAATCGAGATTTAGGCCAACTAACACGGCTTTTAAATCAGCTTGAAGCAGAACACCTGATTCGCAAAGCTACAGATAAAAAAGATAAGCGCATGCGCCACATATCTTTAACCAATAAAGCCAAAGAAAAAATCTCTCCTATTAAAGCATCTATTAATAAGTTTTATGAAAACCTAAAAGATAACCTACTTAACGATGAATATGATCAATTAGTAGATTTATTGACAAAGGCAAAAGATAAAATTAAAATTTCTTGATAAACAATGAACATTCTTTCAAAAAGAGAAAAAGTCTATTCAAATTAAATTCGGATAGGTTTTTAACATTTGTTTTAAAAAGTTATCATTCGTGATTAATAATTATACAAAGATAATAAAAATTTCTTGAAAAAACAAAGTCATATATCTAATCTAGAAGAATATTACAAATAATTTTAGAATTTTAAAAATGCGTCACATCTTTGCTATCATAATAACATTAGTATTAATTATCACGATCACTCGAATTGCTTTTAGTATAAAGGGAAAAGCTGGGCATCATAATACTACGCCAGTAAAAGCACAAATATACGCCAACCAGAAATTATGATACAATACGCACCAATTTTTTGAATTTATAAATTGATTGGTGAAAATTAAAATGGCAAGCTCATATCCTACAAATTTTGATGTAATAATTATCGGTGGTGGCCACGCTGGCACCGAGGCGGCTTTAGCTTCTGCAAGAATTGGAGCCAAAACTCTTTTAATTACTCATAACATTGAAACTATCGGGCAGATGTCTTGCAACCCTGCAATTGGTGGAATTGGCAAAGGGCATTTAGTAAAGGAGATTGATGTTTTAGGTGGAATCATGGCTCAGGCCATTGATAAAAGCGGTATTCAATTTAGAACCCTAAACTCCCGCAAAGGCCCCGCGGTTAGAGCAACAAGAGCGCAGGCTGATCGAGTTTTATATAAAGCTGAAATTAGAAAAGCAGTTGAATCCCAAGAAAACTTAAGCATGTTTCAGCAAGCTGTCGAAGATTTAATTATCGAAAATGATAATGTAACCGGCATCCTAACCCAAATGGGTTTAAAATTTCATGCCAAATGTATAGTTCTTACAACTGGAACATTTCTTGGCGGAAAAATTCATATTGGAGACCAAAACTATTTAGGTGGCCGTGCTGGGGACCCTCCTGCGACAACACTTGCAAAACATTTAAGAGAACGCCCTTTTAGGGTTGGTCGTCTTAAAACCGGGACGCCTCCTCGAATAGATGGTAAAACTTGTGATTTCTCAAAAATGCAAATTCAACCTGGGGATACCCCCATACCATTATTTTCTTTTTGGTCAAAGCCAAATGTGGCTCCGAAACAAGTTGCTTGTTATATCACGCGAACCACCGAAAAAACTCATGAAATTATCAGTAAGAATATTCATAGATCCGCCATGTATAGCGGTGCTATTGAAGGCGTCGGTCCAAGATATTGCCCATCTATTGAAGATAAAATCATCCGTTTTGCTGATAAAAATTCGCACCAAATATTTGTAGAACCTGAAGGTTTAAACACCCATGAATTATACCCAAATGGCATCTCAACAAGTTTACCATTTGATGTGCAACTTGATTTTATAAGGTCTATTCCAGGTTTTGAAAATGCCCATATCACAAGACCTGGTTATGCCATCGAATATGACTATTTTGACCCAAGGGATTTAAAAGCAACTTTAGAGACAAAACTTATCAATAATCTTTATTTTGCAGGCCAAATAAATGGCACCACAGGTTATGAAGAAGCTGCCGCCCAAGGTTTATTAGCTGGTGCAAATGCTGCACTTAGATCTCAAGATAAAGATCCAATTACTTTTAGACGGGATCAAGCGTATATCGGCGTATTAGTAGATGATCTAATAACTCAAGGCACTCTAGAGCCATATAGAATGTTTACATCACGTGCAGAATACCGTCTAACTTTAAGAGAAGATAATGCCGATCAAAGGTTATGTGAAATTGCATTCAAAACCGGATTACTTGATAAAGACAAGTTTGATTTATTTTCAAATAAGATAAATTTAATAGAAAAAGAAAAGCTTCGAATTAAATCTCTTATTATTCACCCAAACACCAAACAAGCTGAATTTTTAAAGTTTAATCATAATTTAGATTTGAGCACAGAACAGCATATCTCAAATTTATTAAAACGCCCGGAATTATCATATCATGATCTAATGCAAATTCCTGAAATTGGGCCAGGATTGGATAACATAAAATGTGGCGAGCAAATTGATATCCAAGCTAAATATGCAGGTTATCTCGCGCGGCAAGAGTCTGATATTAATAAACTTAAATCAAAAGAGTCTGTTAAAATTCCAGCTAATTTTGATTATAAAAAAGTTAATGGTTTATCAAATGAGCTAGTTCAGAAACTATCAAATATAAAACCTGAATCTATAGCTCAGGCTAATAGGATTCCTGGGATGACTCCGGCTGCGATATCTTTGCTGATTATTTATCTTAAAAAAGAGCAATCTTATGCTGCATAAGCTTCTTGAACAACTTCTACGCTCTGCTCAACTTGCCCAATAGCCCAGGAAATTATATTCTCAATTGAAGCTTTATTTGGTGAGAAGGCATCATAAACCAAATGCAATGTTCTGCCTGGAAACTGCCCACCCTTGAACACAGGAACTAAAGCTCCAGATTCAAGCTCATTTAAAATTAAAGATGAATCAGTTAACACAACCCCCATACCACCTATAGCTGCAATAATTGCTTGATCTAAATTTGCAAAACTTAATTTATAAAAATTATCATATAACTTTGTATTATCAACTGAGCATGAAGTGCATACTTTTTCTAATAATGATTTATCTTCAATATCACTATATTTTTTAATCATTTGCCCTAACCAACTACACCACTCCTGGCACTTTCCACTTTTACATACTTGCAGCAATTGAGCTTTAAGAAGATTGTTTAACCATCTGTTACATGGTTTGTCTGCAAAGTGAGATTCATAATAACCAGGTGAACAAGCTAAAATCATATTCTCTTGATAGAATGGTTTTATCACCAAATCTTCTCGAGCAGGCGGAGCTTTAAGCTTTAAAGTAAGATCAGCCTTTAATTTTATAGAATCACTTCCATTATTATCTCCATATAAACCTTTTTGATCCGCCATAACCAAATTTAAGTTTATATCAGGAAATTTAGCTGTTAAATCACCCATTCTTGGGATAAACCATCTAGTAGCCCAAGCTATACCAAAACTTAAAGTTATTCTGTTATCATTATCTTTACCATAATGTGTTTTTAATAAATCCATCTCTTCTACTAAATGGGTAATCCATGGATCTATTCTTTTGGCACATTTTTCACCAATCTTGTTTAAGATAATCTTATTGTTCTTTCTTTCGAATAAAGAAAAACCCACATAGTCTTCTAAAGTTCTTAGCTGTTGTGATACCGCAGACTGGGTTACAAATAAGTTTTCAGATGCTTTAGTTACGCTCTGGGTCTTGGCTACTTCGTTGAAAGTAACAAGTGATCTTAAAGGTGGGAGCCTGGTCATACTTAATCCTTTTTATAAAATAATTTTCTTTAAACAATTCATCATTAGAAAAACTTAAGCTAGTATAAATTATTTTCATTATAAACGTCAAGTTATTTATGGCATAATTCATTATTAAAATTGATTTAAACTAAACCAAAGTGGAGATAAAAATGTCAAGTATAAATAAATCTTATGAAGTTAAGGCTGATAATGCAGTTAATACCTTTAGCACTGCAGGTGAAGCAGAAATGTCTGGAATATTTTGGGCAAAGAACTTTATGAGTGAATCATCATTCGCAGCAATTGCTCAACCATTATTTTTTGCCTTTGGTGGTATAACACTTGCAAAAATGCTAATTGAGAGTAGTAAAAGCTATAAAGAGCAATATATGGATACAAATACAGAAGTAAAAGATAATACCAAAACTCTTAAAAGCTTGTTATTAAAAATAGATAATAATCAGAGCATCAATTCTTCCGCCAAGAAAGCACTTAAAGGAACTTTGCATTTTTTTGGATTTATGGCTCATTTAATTAAAACACAAATATCTGATGTATTAAATCCAAATTCAAATTTAACAAGGTGTGAAAGAGCATTCAAAGCAGCAAACTTAGCAGTTTTAGTTGTCACTTTTGGTGCTGCATGTACTGCTATTGCTAAGGTTGCTCCATATATCTTTCTTGGGATATTAACTTTATCTGGTGCTGCAGCAATTTATAAAGCAAGTGTCGCACTAAAAGATGCGTTTACGAGCAAGAAAGCAGTATCTACATCTAAATGGAACCTTGGTTTAACTATTACTTCTTTTGCTAGCACTATTGTTGGTGTTATTGGGGCGTTTTTACTGCCGGGATTAGGGCTTGCTAGTACAACAGCATCTAAGGCAATGAGCCTTGCTGGAGCCGCAGTACAACCAACCGGCGCTGCTCTAGCATTTAAGAATACGAAAGATAAATGGAGTGGGGAAGAGCAAAAATACGAGCAGCTGGCGACCGCGTAATAAATTACTTGCAGTTTGGATCCCCCCATCCTAGCCCTACTGTGCACACATCTTTGGATAAATAAAAAACACCAATTAGTCGTTGCGAGGAACGAAGTGACGTGGCAATCTCCTTCCAATTGCTACAAGGGTGATAATATCAGCTTCGGGCAGGAGATTGCCGCGTCGCTCTTTGAGCTCCTCGCAACGACAGCGTGGGGGGATGTTTTTACACAATATGGGATAGGTACGTAAGACGAGTAAAAACTCTAAAACCTTGGTTTATGTTCTACAGCACCATGATCTCTACTATGCTTTTTCATGTTAGAAACAGTTAAGGCTCGATGAAAACTAAGGCATGAAGGCTGTGGAACTGGAAATAACTGCGTACTTTTAGGAAGTTGTAATTTTTCTGTCAAAATGTTTTTTAAAAATTTATGATCCCTCGGTTGTCTAAGCCTTGCTAAAGATAATAACCTAGGATGCACCAGATATTTTTTAACTACAACCATCATAACTGCAAGGGTATTAACCTTATTATGAAAACTTATGACTTCTGATACATTATCCGGATAAACCTGATCCGACTTAGAAACTGCGGCGCCCTGGTGACGGTGCACATTTGCCCCCAATCGTTTTTTTATAGACAATATACTTAACTATTACATAAATACTGTAACATGCCAAATAAAAGCATAATACACGACAAAACTTTTATACCACAATACATCTTATGCACCTGATATACACGCTTAAAATTACAAAAAATATTTTTTAGGGTTTTTATTTGATCTTAAAGTGTAAGAAGAAACTAAAGCTAGAAAAATTACATTACATCAACAACATCAATTCCTAACAAACCTAAACCACAACTAAGAACATCGGCGCTCATTTTTGATAACGCTAATCTTGATGATTTAATATCATCAAGATCTGCTTTTAAAATTGAGCAGTTCTCATAAAATCTATGAAAATCAGCAGCCAACTCACATAAATAATTACATAAATTATGCGGGCTTAAATGCTTGGTGAAATTATTAATAACCTGAGAAAAAGATAATAACTTTAAAGCCAAAACCTTCTCAAAAGGCGAACTAATAATAAAAGAATCAGAAAACTTAATAACACTCATATCTATGTTAGCTTTTCTAAATATCGAACAAACTCTAACATAGGCATTTAAAAGATAAGGCGCACTATTGCCCTCAAAAGATAAGAGTCTATCCCAATCAAAGACATAATCTTTCACCCGATCTGTGCATAAATCACCATATTTTAAAGCGCCTATTCCAAGTTTTTGTGCAACTTCCAATTTAGTCTCATCTGATAAATCAGATTTTTTCTCACTCATAGCAGCTTTTGCTTTTGATATAGCCTCATCAATTAAATATGTAAGCTTTATAGTCTCGCCTGATCTGGTTTTAAAAGGTTTGCGATCTCCACCTAGAACCATCCCAAAACTTACGTGATCAAATTTTACATCTCTATTTGAATTTGCTAACCAATTTGTTTTATTTATAGTTGCGAATAACATTGCTAAATGTTGAGATTGCCTAGCATCAATAACATAAATTACTCTATCAGCGTTTAAATTTTCTATTCTATATTTTGCAGCGGCTAAATCAGTAGTTGCATATAAATAGCCACCATCAGCTTTTTGAATAATAAAAGGAACGTTATTACCTTCTTTATCTAAAAATCCATCTAAAAAGATAACTTTTGCACCTTGATTAGTTTCTGCAAGCTTAGAAGATACCAACTGATCAACCGTTTGGGATAACATATTGTTATAGGAGCTTTCCGCTTTTATATCATCTGGTGTTAATAAAACTCCAAGCCTTTGATAAATCTCATTAAAATAAATCGCGCTTTGCTCAACTATTTTTTGCCATAAAGCATAGGTTTCAGGATCTTTTGATTGTAATAAAACGACTCGATCGCGCGCAGCTTTAGCAAAAGCTTCATCAGTATCGAACCTTTTTTTAGCCTCTTTATAAAAAGCATTTAAATCTTGCATGCTATTTGATTTATCTTCCCCAAGCTCAATCAAATTTTGAATTAGCATCCCAAACTGAGTACCCCAATCCCCCAAGTGATTTTGCCGAATAACATTATGCCCCAGAAAGTTTAATACTCTAACTAAAGAATCCCCAATTACAGTTGAACGCAAATGCCCAACGTGCATCTCTTTGGCAACATTCGGTGAGCCATAATCTATAACTATATTTTGCGGATTTTTAGCCTTTTCTACACCAAGATTTGAGTCATCAAATTGCGTATTTAAATTTTGAATTACAAAATCAGAAGATAGCCATATATTTATAAATCCAGGACCTGCTATTTCTAGTTTTTCAAAATATTTATTTAAATCAGAATCCTCTTCTAGAACATTTTTAATACTATCTGCTAATTCTCGAGGTTTTTTCTTAAGTGACTTTGCTAAACTCATCGCAAAGTTAGCTTGAAAATCTCCGAATTGAGATCTTTGTGAAGGTTTTAAAATTGGATCAAGATCTTTATATTCTTCTGAAAATACTTTCACAAAAGATTTTTGAAAAACTTCTTTAAGCTGATTAGTTATTGATTTAGACATAAATTATCTCATGATTTTCTAACAAAAATTTAATAAATTTTAACAAAGATAGAATCAAAGAGCACGTTTAATCTGGCAAAATACGCTCTGTTAATTTACAAGAAACTTGCTATTTTAGGAAGTTTCTTGTATAATATCCAATATAAGCATAAAAAAGGAAACTTCAAATGCTGAGAAGCTCTGAAAAAATTATTGAGAATAATTTACATAAACATATTATTAGAGACATTGATCTTGGCAACTTATTTAAAGGCAGTGACGCTAGGCGCTATGCTTTAGTTAACAAGGCCCTAAAAAAACAAGAGCTAATTAGGATTTCTCGAGGATACTATCTCATGGCACAAAAATATCAAAAAGATATTCCGAGCCAGCACTATATAGCCAATAGAATAGCCCCAAACAGCTTTGTTAGCGCTGAATCTGCATTAAGTTTTCATGGATGGATCCCTGAAAAAGTTACCCAAACTATTAGCATTATAGCTTTTGGCAGGAACAAAGAGTTCGAAACACCATTTGGTTATTATATCTATAAAAAAACTCCTGTATTAAATCACAATTTTTTTATAGGAGTGAAAGCTCACACTATTAATAATAACACTGTGTATATTGCATCCCCAATGCGAGCTCTAATTGATTATTTATATTTACATAAAATTAAAGACGCCAATATTGACTTTTTAGCTAGTAGCTTACGCATTGAAAATGCTAATATTTTAAAATTATCAACTCCAGACAGAAAACAAGAAATAAAACAATTATTAAATATTTATAATATTAATTACATAAATGATTTTTTAAGAGATCTAATATGAGCCATAGAATCAATAACCAAATCATAAAAGATCAACTTCAAAAATATGATATTAACACACTAGAAGATGAAGAAAACGCCTTAAAAGAAATCCTACAGGAAATAGCACTGTATGCTTTATCAACTACTGATTTTTTCTCGCAAGCATTATTTCAGGGAGGAACTTCTTTACGAATTTTATATAATCTACCAAGGTTCTCTGAAGACCTAGATTTTATATTAAAAGAACCAAATAAAAACTTTCATTGGGAAAAATACATTGATGAAATAAAAAAAGTTTTCATGCTCTATAACATCACTCCTGAAATTAAAGATAGAAGCAAAGAAAGCAATGCCATCCAAAAACTATTTTTGAAAGATAATTCTATTGGCAAAACTTTAAATTTAAATTTTGGAAATTATTCAAATAAAAAATTGCTTATAAAATTTGAAATTGACACAAATCCACCAAAAGGCTCTAATCAAGAAATAAAATATCTAGATTTCCCAATTGATTATGCCATCATGTCTCAAGATCTAACCAGCAACTTTGCCGGCAAATGCCACGCGCTACTATGCCGCCCTTATATCAAAGGTCGCGACTGGTATGACTTTAACTGGTATGTGGCAAAAGGTGTCTCCATTAACTTTAAATTTCTACAAAATGCAATTGAGCAATACGGCCCATGGAAAGGGCAAGTTAAAAACAAAAACATCAACATTAATCAATCTTGGCTAATTGGTGAGCTTAAAGCAAAAATTAAATATATAAATTGGGATAGCGCAAAATTAGAAGTAAAAAGGTTTATTAACATTAATGAATCTTCTAGTTTAGATCTTTGGAGCGAAGAGTTCTTTTTGAGTAAAATTGAAAAGATGACTGCTATTTTGGACTCTAAAAATAACCAGAAATAATGCCTGACCCACTGCGCCCAGAAAAGCATGCCAATTTTCTCTAGAAATTATGTAACACAGTTAAAGCATCATCATTACACTTAAAAGCATAATATTTAAAATAGATATAAAAAATATCTTCCGGGCCCAGATTATATTTAACCTCTCAGCATCTTTAGTATTAGGCTTAATTTTAAAGCCTAAAATAGCATAATAAATCCAAAAAACACCACTCAATACAGCCGCTATAAAATATGAAATACCCGTCAAACCAAATACATACGGCAATAAAGATACAACAAAAAATGATATGATATAAAACAATATGCTAATTTTTGATCTATTAACTCCAAGCTTTACAGGAAGAACAGGAATCCCGGCAGCCTTATAGTCTTTAAATCTAAAGATAGCAATTGCATATGAATGTGGAATTTGCCAGAAAAATACAATTAAAAAAAGGATTAATGCTCCTATATCAAACTTTCCTGTTGCAGCACAATAACCAACCACAATAGGCATAGCACCTGAAATACCACCAATAGCTGTCCCGTGAATAGATGTTCGTTTTGCAAACAAACTATAAACTATTACATACACAAAAAACCCAATAAAGGCCATTAGTAAAGTTATCAGGTTGGTGGCCCAATATAAAACCAAAAATCCTAAAACCCCTAGAAAAACAGCATAAATCATAGCGGGCAGTAGTCTTATAGACCCAGTAACGGAGACTCGATCTTTAGTTCGGGACATAAGTTTATCTATATCTCGATCAATATAATTATTAAAAACACAGCCTGATGCAATAACTAAAGCCATACCAATAAGTGTTAAAACAAAAATATCCAAGCAATGCAAGAAATTAGCAAAGCTGTTTAAATTAATATTCTGATAATTACTATTGTGCGCCCCTAGAAAAAAACCTCCAGCCAAAGTAATCACGTTGCCAAAGATTATCCCAGGCTTAGTGACTGATATATAACGCATGCTAATCCTTTAAAAATTAATAAAAATCTAGTGCATCATGTTGTAGCTAAGGTGTGCCATGATCCACAGTGAAAAGCCCACTATCACTATAACTACTAAAATAGTAAATAAAAATGACAAGACATTTACTCTACCTTCTGGTGAGCTCGTATTCAATCGCAAAAAGCAAACAACTTGCACAATAAGCTGCGCTAAAGCACATACAGTCAACATCACAAATATAAATACTTTAGAATGCATATAACCATTAGGGCTAGAGTAACTAACCACTAATTCATATGGAATAAGAGTCAAAATAACTGACAAAATAATGCCGGCTATATAGGCTGCTAGGTTCTTCTTGCCTGTGCCATATTTTGGTTCTCTAGACATAATTAAAATCTCCCTTATAACTCAAAATCAATAAATCAAATCAATAAAACAAATCAAACAAACGACATTAAATAAACTATGGTGAAAACAAAAACCCAAACTATTTCAAGAAAGTTCCAAAACAAACCTAAATAAGTAATTCGCCTTTTAGTTGTAGAATTTATCCCAAAAACTCCCAGCTGAACAGCCATGATGAAAATCCACAATATGCCAACACTTACGTGCAAACCATGCGTACCAACTAGAATAAAAAATGATGATAAGGCACCACTTGTTTGATAGCTATAGCCTTCATGAATTAGGTGCGCGAACTCACTTACTTCCATAAACACAAAACAAGCGCCTAAAATAATTGTGACTAACAACCACAAAATGGGAGCGGTCACACGTTTGGCATTAGGCCGATTTAAACTAATAACCGCCAAGCCAAATGTTAAGTTACTAGCTAACAAGAAAAAGGTCTCTTTTAAAACATAAGGCAAACTTACCAGCTCTTTTAATGGTGGAGAAAATGGCCCTCCATTGTGTAACACTGCAAAGGTTGCAAATAAAGTTGCAAACAAAATACAGTCAGTCATTATATATACCCAGAACCCAAATACATCATTTGAGTCTGCTTTTAAGCTGTGCTCAATATGATGGTCGTGATGATGATCATGGGCATCTAATACTTGCGTTGTCATTTTTAAATTCCCTCTTTATGTGTGTGCTTTTTGCGCTAGCATTTTCTGCTTAAGGTGCGCCGTTTCTATTTTCTCAACTTCTGAAGCTTTTACGTAATAATCAGTATCAAGATTAAATGTCTTAGCAATCATAAAACCTACCACACCGACAACCCCAACAATACCTGGAATCAACATATGCCAAACCATAGCAAAACCGAATAAACCAGCTGAAATAGCAATCAAAAAACCCATCGCAGAATTTTTAGGCATATGGATATCTTCATAAACTAGCTTCTCTTGCTTTTTGTTACCAGCTTCTTGCTGCTCTATTTTTGAGAACCAAAAATCATCTATTTGACTTACTTTGGGATCAAAAGCAAAGTTATAAAATGGCGCAGGCGATGAAGTAGACCACTCTAAAGTCCTAGCATCCCATGGGTCTCCTGTTACATCCCTTAACTTTTCTCTATTTTTAATGCTAACTAAAACTTGCAAAATTTGAAATGCTATACCTATAGCTATTAACCCTCCACCTATCATAGCGACTATAAAATAAGGCTGATAACTTAACTCTGAATAATGATTTAATCTCCTGGTAACTCCCATTAATCCAAGAATATATAAAGGCATAAAGGCAACATAAAACCCAGAAACCCAAAAGCCAAAAGCAAACCTACCTAACCTTTCATCTAATTTAAAACCAAATGCCTTTGGAAACCAATAGCTTATCCCAGCAAAATAACCAAAAACAACCCCACCAATAATCACATTATGAAAATGTGCTACCAAAAATAAACTATTGTGAGTTTGGAAATCAATAGCCGGTAAGGACATCATGACGCCTGTCATACCACCAATGGCAAAAGTTGTAAAAAATGCCATCGTCCAAAGCATAGGAGTAGTAAAGGTTATTTTTCCTCTAAACATAGTAAATAACCAGTTAAATACTTTCACACCCGTTGGAATAGCAATAATCATTGTCATAATACCAAAAAAGGCATTTACATTAGCGCCAGAGCCCATCGTAAAGAAGTGATGCAACCATACTATGAAAGATAAAAAGGTAATTATCGCAAGCGCATAAACCATGGTTACATAACCAAATAATTTTTTCTTGCAAAAAGTAGCCACGACTTCAGAGAAAACCCCAAATGCCGGCAATACCAAAATATAAACCTCAGGATGTCCCCATACCCAAATTAAGTTTACATACATCATCACATTACCACCCAAATGTTGGGTGAAAAAATGTGTGCCAAGGACTCTATCAAAACAAAGTAATGCTAAAACAACTGTCAATACCGGAAACGCTAAAGCTACTAAAATAGACGTACACAAAGCACTCCAGGTGAAAATAGGCATTTTCATTAACGTCATTCCTGGGCAGCGCATTCTAAGAATAGTTACAATAAAGTTAACTCCCGAGAGCAAACTACCTATTCCCGATATCTGCAAGGCCCAAATATAATAATCGACCCCAACCCCGGGGCTATAAACTATGCCGGACAATGGCGGATATGCAAGCCAACCAGTTGCAGCAAATTTACCAACCACTAATGATATATTAACTAGCATTGCACCTACAAAGGTCAACCAAAAGCTCAAAGAGTTTAGATAAGGATAGGCCACATCTCTTGCGCCAATTTGTAATGGCACTGCTAAGTTTAATAATCCAAACATAAATGGCATTGCCATAAAGAAAATCATAATAACGCCATGAGCAGTAAAAACTTGGTCATAATGCTCTGCTGGCAAGTACCCCAAAGAGCTGCCGGCCGCCGCCGCCTGCTGCGTACGCATCATTATTGCATCAGAAAATCCTCGCAATAACATCACCGAGGCTAGAATTATATACATGATCCCAATTTTTTTGTGATCAATAGTAGTAATCCACTCATCCCATAAATACCTAACTTTCCCAAAATATAGAACGCTCCCTACAACAACTAGAGCCACGATAAGCATAAGAGCTCCAGCGCCCATAATAATTGGAGTGTGCCAAGGGATAGAGTCTAAAGATAATTTTCCAAAAATTAATTGCTCTAACATATATATAATTCCTATTTATTTTATATCTTTTAATATCTTTAAATTTTTATTACTAAAATTAATGTAGATTCATGTTTGGCTTCATATATTGCATCATGATCCTGTTAAATAACTTAGGTCTAACAGAAGAGTAATAAGAAGCAGGATTATCTTCTGAAGGCTTAACTAATATTTTATATTCTGGAATGTACAGCTTAGATTTAGATTGCTTAACTTTATTTACCCAATCTTTATAGCCTTTATCAGAAGTTACTTTAACTTTAAAATTCATATCAGAGAAACCATCTCCGCTATAATTAGCTGAAAAACCTTTATACATACCATAAGAGTTTCCGATTATATGTAGCCTTGTTCTCATACCGGCCATTGAATAAATTTGGCTACCTAATTGAGGAATGAAAAATGCATTCATTGGAGCATCTGATGTTATTTGAAACTCAACTTCTCTATCTTTAGGAATCTCAATATAATTTACAGTTGCTATATTTTCTTTTGGATAAATAAATAGCCATTTCCACTGCAAAGACACCGCCTGAATAACCATAGGCTTGCCTTTACCAGGAATTGTTCGATATGGATCTAACTTATGAGAGCTTCTCCACGCTAATATAGATAGAATAATAATTATCAAGCAGGGAACGGCCCACCAAATTGACTCTAGCAACACACTATGAGACCAGCCGGGAGCGTAAGTAGCTTTTTTATTTTTTCTTCGGTATTTCCATGCAAAAGCAAAACTTAAAATAATAACAGGCACGACTACTAATAACATAAATAATACAGAATCAATTAATAGCTCTCTTTCCTGAGATGCAATAACACCTTTTGGATTTAATACCCCACCATTAGGATTTATACCACTGCTACTAAAACCTGCTAGTAATAAGACAAAACCTAAAAATAAAGAACACTTTAGAAACTTTTTCACAGTTTTTATTCCTCTTTAAAATAAAACTTAGCGTTAAAGCAGGTGTATATTGCTGAAAAATATATAAAAATATAAAATATCCCTGCATAATTGCCGACAGTATATAAAATTGATATATAGATGTAAATGCTTGGATTGCTAACTATTTTTAAATAGCTTATTTAGAGATCAAGTCCATAAAGAACACCGTCTATTTTAGATTGTTGCGAGGTCTAATTTAGATTTTGATTGCGTCTATTTTAGATTACTGTGAGGGCTAATTTAGATTGAGGTGTGCATTTTTAAATCTATAAGAGGCTAACAATCATTTAGCAAGTCATCTGCTCCTATATTCAGAGCGAAAGAAATTTTCTTTAGCACATTAATGCTAGGCCTCCTAGATCCATGCTCCAATTGAGACAGGTAAGGCACGCTAATCCCAGAATTTTTAGCCAAATCAGCCATGCTTAACCCTCTATACTCTCTCCATACTTTTATAGAATTTTTACCTTCTAATAACAGCTTAACTACGTTAGCTGGAATTAAATCTTCTTCTTTTCTTTTGAGTTTTTCTCTAAAACTATCAACCTCTAAAGATAAATCAGCTAACTCTAAAAGCTCTACATAATCTGAATATGGAATGACTGCCCACTCAGGCTTGCCATTATTTTTTATAATCTGTGCTGTAGTGTGAAAATTTTTCATAATTTGTACACCTTTGATCTTAGAGCTATTTTAATAACCAAAATTTCTAATTTAGTATCTTTTATTTGATATATAATCCTCCAGCCCCCGACTCTCAATCTATTAGCATCACGACCCTTTAAAGCCTTAACATCAATCGGACCGTAAGGATCCTCAGCTAATTTATCAATTTTAGAGATAACCTTTTCTAATTGAAGCTTCGGCATCTTCTTTAATGCTCTTATTGCAGCTCTAGAGTAATATATCTTATACATAGTTATTTTAGCTCAATGCTAATTATTTTGCAATAAGCTAAGTCATGTTTTGCGGGGAATCAATACATCACATATTTCTATTGTTTTTGCCTGATTTTTTGCCTGATAAGATATACCCAAAAGCAACTGGTACCAACATAACAACTATGCCTATTCCAAACATCATCTCAAAGTGATACGCACCACCAACGTTTATATCAGACGGTGGGATAAAACCAACCACCAAAGCCAAAGTACAACCAACAATGCCAAGGATAGATAAAAGAATTACTCGAGCTTTGCCTTGATTAAATAATAACTTAATTGCTGCTAAAAACATTATAAAATACATTAAAACATAAAGCTGGGTACTTAAATCCGTTAATAACCAATATGCCCCACTTACACTCGGCATCAATAAAAATGCAAGGCAAACTATAGATACCAATACCGCCTGAATTAATAATAAGTTTGATGGAACGCCTTTAGAATTAACTTTCTTTAAAAAATCTGGTAAGAAATTATCTTCAGCTGCTAACAATAACCCTTTGGCAGGAGATATAATCCAATTAGTTAAACTCCCTATACTCCCAATTAAAATTAAAACTGCGATTACTGGAGTTAGCCAATCTAAATGATAAGCTTTAAAGAAAAAGCTAAACGCTTGCATAATCCCATCAACTAAATTTATTTTATTAACAGGCAAAACAAAAGCGATGGTTAAAGACCCCAGTATCATAGTTACAAAAACCAAAATAACAGAATAGGTTAAAGCTTTTGGAAATATCTTTTTAGCATTTTTAATTTGCTTAACATGAACTGTCGCAAGCTCCATTCCTAAAAAAGATGTAATAATTGCAGTTAACGCAATCCAGCTGTTACCATGCGAAAAACTTGGCAGCATACTATGAGCACTAAGATGAATATGCAAAGGCTTGCCAGATAAAACCCAAATCAAACCTAATATACAAATTAAAGCCATCGGGATTGCCATACCTAATAAACCACAAATCATTGCAAAAGTTGCCGAAGCCTTAATTCCTCTTAGATTTAATATAGTTGAGGCCCAAAACACTACTAAAATAACACCGATAATAAATGATCTATGATGAACCAAACTTGGATCAATCAAATATGCTAGCAAACCTGCGATAAAAGATAAAATAGTCGGATACCATACAATAGTATTAATCCACTGTAACCAAATAGCCAAAAAACCTAATTTTTTCCCAAAAGCTTTTTTGACCCAATCATAAATCCCGCCTGATTTAGGGTAAGTAGATGATAACTCTGCTGAAACCAAAGCTGTCGGAATTAAAAATAATACTGCAGCAACCACAAAGAAAAATATCAATGTTGGCCCAAAAAGCGCGGTAGTTGGTAAATTTCTTAAGCTATCAATTGCACCTGATATTAGCATCACTAAGGCAAAGGTGCTTATTTGAGTTAGTTTTTTTGAATTCATATTATTTTTATATCCATATTTATATTTGGGATATTATTTGCAAGATTTGTATATTTTAACATGTTTAATGCTGATTGGCATTTTTTATTGATTCACTGTCAAACAAAATCAAATGTCATAATGGGAGTAATCTTTACCCAAATCATGAATAGACAACCCTAAATACTTAATATCATATCCAGATAATTTAGTTATCAACGTCTGTGATTTAAGCTGAAGCTCATTAAGTTTAATGCGCTTTGGATTTAGCTTCACCTCAACCAAAACAGCCTTTTTTTCAACTTCATTTATTGCAACTATATCAATCTCATTTTGATTGCCCTTCTCCCAATAGGTTCCAATCTGAGAAAATTTTCCAGATAGCTTAAACTTTTCAATAAAATATTTTTCTAAATAATGCCCACTATAAGTACTAAAGTCGCGCTTAATTATCTCTTTTATTAGATCATAATTTTCTATTTCTATCATACTTTGATTTTTATAGATAAATCTAAACCAAAAATTTAGAAAATTATCTTGAATTAAATATTTTTGCGTACGTGAACCAGGCTTTGCAAAGATAGGCTTAACAGGTTTTATTAAGTTAAATTTTTTCTCTAAGTTGTCAAGATAACCCCCGATATTCTGCTCCAAAATAGACTCAATCTGAGTTCTAGAAGTTTTAGATTGAGAAATTAAAGATAAAATAGAAAAATAAGTAGTGTACTCCTTACCAAACTCTTCAATTAAAATATCCTTACCTTCTTTTATAAAGGTCGAACCTTCACTAAACATATAATTTAGCATTTTATTTAAAGAAAATGCAGCTTGATCCGCAAATAACTCAACATATTTAGCGACGCCGCCTGTTAAAATATAAAATGCTAGTAAATCTTCATTTAGATAACTTTTTTTATTATTATTCTCTTTGATTATCATCTCTAAAGTATCTACATTAAATGGCTTTAAAATGATTTTCTTATCAGCCCTGCCATATAATGGCTCCTTATGATGCTCAAATATTTTTATCATCAAAGAATAAATTGAACCACTTAAAATCAAATTCATTTTAGACTTGTCTTTATATCTATCCCAAATATTTTGCATTTGCGAATATATACTAGGATTAACCATAAAAAAATCTTGAAACTCATCTATTGCAACAGTAATAGGGTTATTTATAGCATACTGCATCAAATACTCAAAAACTTGCGCAAATTGAGTTAAATCTCCGATTACAGGCTGATTTAAACTAGTTTCAATTTGTGTTTGATATTCATCACATAATAGCCTTTCAGTTTTCCTTGAAACAAAAAGGTATAATAAATCCTTATTATTTGGGAAAGTGTGCAATATTAGCTTAGTTTTCCCGATACGGCGCCTGCCGACGATAAAAGTCATTTTAGATTTTTTAAGTGACTGCTTTTGAGTTTCTTTTAGAACTTTTATTTCAGGCTCTCTATTATAAAACTTCATGTTTTCTCCAGCTATAGAAATACACGTTACCGTAACACACATTACTGTAACTTATATTGCTATAATAGCATATTTTTACTGAAATTCAAATTATGGGGCTTTTGAATATAGGCAAAACCATCATTTATCCCAAATCATCCTGCATCTCAAACCATCTAGCCTCACATTCAGAAACCCTATCTGCTAAATCATCCCTAATTTTAGTTAGCTCCAATAATTTTTCTTTATTCTCATGCAAATATAAGCCCTTATCTGTTAATTTTTCATCAACATGACTCAACTCACTTTGAAGCTTTTTAAGCTCTGTCTCAAGCTTATTAATTTGCTGCTCTAAGTTATCAGAATCTTCTTTATCTAAATTTTTTTTATTTTTTGATTTATCTTTTGATTTATTTTTTGATTTAAGATTCTCCGCTTTGCCTTCAGACAAAACAAATTTTCGATAATCCCCAAAATCTCCATCAAATTTTCTGACGCTTCCATCTTTAACTAAAATACTCTCATCAACACAGCACTCTAATAAATATTGATCATGTGAGACCAATAACAAAGCCCCTGAGTAATTTTGTAAAGCGAGTATAAGCGCCTCACGCATTTGCATATCAAGATGATTCGTTGGTTCATCCAAAATTAGAACATTTGGTTTTTGCCATATTAATAATGCCAATGCAACTCGAGCTTTCTCACCCCCTGAAAAATTTTGTGCTTTCTCTAGAACCTTCTCGTTTGAAAAGGCAAAACCTCCCAAATAATTTCGAGCCTGGCCTTCTGAAATATTTTTATCTTGCGCCCGCAACATTTGTAAAGGCGATTGAGCAAAATCTAATAAATCCACATGCTGCTGCGAGAAATACCCAACTTTCACTTTAGATAACATATCTAAATTACCAGATACTAACTTTAAATCTTTAGCAATTGTTTTTAATAAAGTAGTTTTCCCTGAGCCATTACTCCCAATAATACCTACTCTATAACCACCACCAATTTTTAAGCTTACATCTTTTAAAATAATATTATCAGGCCCATAACCGCAATCACCTTCTAAACTAATTGCAGGATAACCAATATCATCGGCTTGAAAAAACTCAAAACTAAAGGATGACTCTTCTTGTAGATCCGCACTAAATTGTAATTTCTCCAAAGCTTTAACTCTTGATTGCGCCTGTTTAGCCTTACTTGCTTTTGCTTTAAATCTATCCACAAAAGATTGCATATGCGCGCGCTTTTTCTCAACTTTTTGCTGCATCTTGGTTTGCAATAATAAATCTAGCTGAAACTGCTTTATAAATGCTGAATAATTCCCTGGATATAATTTGAATTTCTTTTGAGACAAATGCACTGAGTCAGTAGTTACTTTATCTAGAAAAGCTCTATCATGTGAAATAATAAAAGCTGTACCAGAATAACTTTGTAACCAATTTTCAAACCAGATTACAGATTCTAAATCAAGGTGATTTGTTGGCTCATCTAATAAAATTAAATCCGCACGAGATAATAGAACCCTGGCCAATTGCACCCGCATCTGCCAACCGCCAGAAAAAGAGCTTAGTTGGTTTAGCATGTTTTTATCCGTAAAACCTAATCCTTTTAAAATAATTGCAGCTCGAGATTCAATCGTATACCCATCAATCGCGGATAATTTGTCATAACAATCAGCTATTTTTAATCCATCCTCAGAAGATTCAGCTAATTTTAAATCTGAACTAATTTGGGCATACTCACTATCACCAGTTAAGGCAAAATCTATAACACTTAAATCACTCTCAGGTAATTCTTGTTCTAGATAAGCAAACTTCCATGCTTCAGGTTTTATAATCTCACCTTTTTCAGGCTCAAGCTTTCCTGTCAAAACTTTCATTAAAGATGATTTGCCAGCACCATTTTTACCTATTAAACCTGCAATCATCCCTGGTTTAATTTGTAAATTAGCATTTTGTAGAAGAATCTTGCCGCCTAATTGCAAATCAAGATTTGTTATTTGTAGCATTTTTATAAATTCCGTATCTATTTATTGACTAGTAATTGTGCTAGTTAATCTGTGGGCATTCTAAACTAATAGTTCGCTATATAATACTTATTTGCATCCACCCATAGTGGAGCAGGACAAAGAGAGTAGCTTGGCTGATAACAATATAATAAACTAAAATTCTAATCTAAACTAAAAAAGGCCTTATCAATTTATTTGCCAAGGCCTTTTTTAGTTTACTTCTATTCTTTTATTAACTTACCTTACGCACAAGTTTAAGTTCATGCAAAAAAACGAGATCACCCAAGCGCTAGAGAAATCTTAATGCAGTCGTTGCGAGGAGGATGAAAGCCGACGCGGCAATCTCCTTCCAGTTGCCACTCCTATAGTTATATTAAATCAACAGCAGTTGTGTGGGAGATTGCCACACTCGCCTGCGGCTCATTCGCAACGACTAGTTTTTGTTTTAAGTCTTTTTGATATTTGATTTTTATTGGGGTGCGTAAGGTGAGCTACAAGTCCAGATTTAAAAAATATCATTATATCTAAAACAACCTCTAATTGGATGCTAAGTATCAAAGTTACTGCTAGAATTATTTAAACCAAATCTAAATAAAACAAGCTGATGCTACTCACCAAAGAAAAGATAAAAAAACTAAAGCCTAATAAAGAAGAGATAATATTCAGCTTTATAATTCTATGCTCATGCTTATTAGCATCTAATGTGGCGGCTATAGTATTTCGTGAAAGCTTTAAAATAATCGCATGGTCAAGCTTATTTGCTGTATTTTTAATATTCTTCCGAGCCGGTGATACAAAAAACAAACAGCTATTTTCAGTTATTTTATACAGCATAATTACATATATAATGCTAGTAATATTTGCATACTCAATGACTTTGCCAATAGGATTTTATGTAATAATTAGAGCTATTATCATATTCTTATGCTTATGCACTTCAAGATACTTACCACACGGCAGGACCCCTGGCATCTTTTTAATTGTATATCTTCTAATTCTAATGCTATTAAATAACAAGCTTGCCATATCAACTCAACTACTGCCACATATATATTCACAATTATTAATTGGCCTAATAATTGGGCTTTTATGCACTCTTTTATTTTTATCTGACCTACCATTTATAACCGTCCCAAAAACTGATATAGACAAAAGCACAAATTTAATCAAATGGGCTATTCGAATTACTATTTCACTTAATATCGCTTTTCTAATATCCAGTATATTTAAGGTAACCAATACTGCTTGGATTTGTTTTGCTATTATAACTATTTCTCAAAAAACTATTGGAGACTCAATCCAAAAAGCATTTAGAAGAATAATTGGCACCATAATTGGTGGAATTATTGGCGCAATACTGGCTAATTTTCTGTTCCACCCATACCCTAAAACTTTATCTATATGCTATCCTTTATTGTTTATCGCTTTTTTATTTATAAACAAAAGCTACGCGATATTCATATGCATAATGACTATAATAGTAGCAGCATCATTTTACTTTTTTAGTCACAATATAAGTCTTAATCAATTTATTATTTCAAGAATTTTAGACACTCTATTAGGAATTCTAATAGGATTAGCTGGAGAGATGTTTATTTTTCCAATCAGCATTATGCCAACAATTAGAAAAACAATTCATGAGTTATTTTATAACCTATCTCAAATTACCAAATTTATAGCCCACCCTGGTAAAGAACATAAAATAAAAAACTTAATACAAAATCAAAATAGCATAATGAAAGAAATCAAAGATGAGATGAATATCATAAAATATGAACCTATTATATACATCTCTAAACGTTATTCTTATGTATTAAAAATTCACAGAAGATTAAAACAAATCCACTCTGATATAAAGGGCCTAGGAGAACTTAATAAAATATCCAAAGATGATTTATTAATATGCAGCCAACTAACTAAAACACTTAACTTCATGCAAACTCTATCTCCAAAAACCCCACATATAGATGATCTAGAAAAGGCGATTAAAAAACTAGAAAATCTGTCTAATTCAAAAAATATCTCTAATAAAAACCAAAATTTACAAAAAATCATTATAGATATAAATAAATTACTAGTTTTATATAAAGAAGCTTACCTAACTCCATACTGGCTGCCAAGATTCCGCTAATATGACTTTTATCATATTATGAGACTAAAATTCAAGAAAAAGCTTGCGTTATACCAACCTTATGTGTAAAAATCAACTCGTCATTGTATGAACAGCTTGGATATAACCCTTTTGGTTCTTCAAGATTTTTATTATATTGACGTTTATATATCAATCCAATGTTTTGAGGAACAAATGAAAATGAAAAAAGTATATGTTGGCAATCTGCCTTATAGAATTACAAAAGAAGACATCGAAGATCATTTCGGCGACTGTGGTTCAATTGTTGAAGTTATTTTAGTAAGCGATCGCGCTACCGGCCGATCAAAAGGTTTTGGTTTCGTTGAATTTGAAACTGAAGATCAAGCTGAAGCAGCTACTAAATTAGATGGCCAAGAATTAGATGGTCGCGCACTTAAAGTTAGCATCGCTAGAGACAAACAGTCATAATTTTTCTCTAGGTTACTTTAATAGCAAAATAAAAGGATTTATTTTCTTTATCTTATTTAAACTAGACGCAATGTTTTATAATTTTGCGTCTAGAGCATTAGTCTTTGATTTTTTTGCCTATTTTTGGCCGATTAAAAAATCTAATCCGGACCTTCCTGCTTTTCATAAAGCCCCGATAATTTGCCTGAATCTTTCCATAACTCTGATGTAGAGTGCGCTGGTGGCATCTGCGCAACAGGTGGCGCCGATGGGGCAAAACCACCACCTAAAGGGTTTTGCGATACTTCAGCTGGCGCACGATACTCGCCGCTATGCACATCAATAACAACCTGATTAGTTGCATCTAAACTCCTACAAAGAGCCTCTATAATTATTTGTACAGCCTTATACTGAACCTCTCCTTTTTCTTTAGCTCCTTTAAGATAACTCACAAAATTACTATCTGACTTTAACTCTCTAACCAACCTATTAACAGCTGGATCTTTTCTTAGCTCATCAGCATGATCTTGCATCATTCTAAGATAATCCCCTTTCGTTCTTGGCACAGGCTTTCTTGGCTTCCATGAGCTTAATGCACAAGCGGCCAAAGAAAAAGCAAAAAGCATAACAATCAAGTCAGTAGAGTATGTTAAAGAGTTAGCTCCAAGCAAACCTTTAACATCATCAGGGTAAGTACCGCACCAAGTTGCATTTACAGGTAAAGTCCCATTTGCTGGATTATAATGCCCTCTATCGGTAGCAAATTTTTTACAAAGATATTCATTCATAGAAGCATTAACATGCTGAATCATCAGCCATAAAGATACCGCGCCAATTGCAACTGGGGATACTCTTTTTATCGCAGTTGCTACTTTAGGCTCAGATTCTGAAGATGACTTAATCAGCTCACTACAAGCACAACCTGCGGCAATAAAACATGAACACGCGCAAATTATAGCAGCTATAACTAAACATGCATCTCCGTCGGCTTTACAATCATTACCACTACCGCCGCCGCTGCCACCATCACAACAGCCTGAATCATGATGGTCATGATAACCTGGACTGCTTAAATACCACCAACAATAATAGTTTGGATATGGGTCCCAATATAGCGCGGAGCTAGAAGAATAATATGGGTCATAATTGCGCCGCGAGTTGCTAGCATTATACCCACCCCCAGATCGCGCTGACGCGGCGGCATCTTTAAAGCGCTGAATATCAGCATCATTAGATGCATCCTCAAGCAATATAACCTGCAATGCTTTCATTAATTGATCTGACCCTACGTCATCCCAAGAGTCCACTTCTATTAAAAGCGCATCGACCATGTCTGTTAGATAACGATCATCCGAACTAATTTTTGTTTCTTGTGAGATATAAGCTTTAAGCCTAGCTTTATTTATCTCTTTTGGAACACCTAAAGCAATGCTGCCTTCAAAAACATCATCCAAAGTCAAAACTTCGGATGGTTGATGGTATGAATATGACATGATTTTTATCCTTCTGACAATTGATAATTAGGTGTTAGCAGCCCACCAGCGGATGAGGA
>CAJQSL010000062.1 GCA_905612315.1 uncultured Francisellaceae bacterium | reverse complement strand
GAGCAATCACAAGATCCCGATTCCGCTGCAAGCATACAAACAAGCCCTCAAGAACCAAGTCAGGCCTAATATCATCAAATAAATCAGCTTTATCAAATAATCTTACAAAGCCACCCGTGCCAACTATTTTTATATCTTCATTTGGAAAGTATTGAGATTTAATCTGCATAGTTAGCTCTTTTAAAGCTGCATATTGCATATAATACAAGCCGATTTGAATGCTCTCCTTAGTAGCTTTACCTATGGTATCTTTAGGTTTCACAATAGATACACTTGGAAGTTGCGCTGTATTATTTTTTAAAGCCTCCATCGAAGTTTTAAACCCTGGCATAATCACCGTGCCTAAATACTCACCTTTTGAATTAACAACTGCAATAGTTGTGGCAGTTCCTAAATCTACTATTAATAAAGCTTGATCTGGATAAATAAAAGATGCCCCCATCGCCCCTGCGATTAAATCTGAGCCAACATCACTAGGGTGCTTAGTCTTAATTTTTAGACCTGTTTTAACTCCGGCTTGTAAAAACAAAGGCTCTAAATTAAAATATTTTACACAAGCAGCTCTCACAGAATAATTTAAATCAGGAACTACTGAACTTATTGCTATATCTGAAATCTTTAAAGGATCGATATTATTACCAATTAAAACCTCTTTTAAAAAAAGCCCGATTTGATCAGAAGAGTGAGTTTGCTTGGTATCATATCTAAATCTAAATTTAATTTTTCCAGAAACAAATACCCCACCAAAAATGTGAGTATTACCAACATCAAGACATAATTTCATGTATTTATCCTCAATATATTAAACGTGATTTCGACATAACAAAACCCAACGCAGTCGTTGCGAGCGAGCCATAAGGCGAGTGTGGCAATCTCCTTCCTGAAACTAGTGCTATTACCATAGTTGCATTTAGGCAGAAAATTCTCTCATCGCTAAAAGCCTCCTCGCAACGACAGCTTGGTGATTTCTATTATATCTAACTCACGTTATTAAAGGCAAAATATACCAGATATCTAGCTAAAAATCACTCGGCATGCAAACTTTCTACCTCTGGCACATCAACACTTTTAGTTTTAAATGGATCTGAGCTAAAATCATTTTGATTAAACAATTTTGCAACTTGTGGATCTAAAGACAAATTAAATTGATCATCCCAATTCAGCTTAAACTGAGCTTCTGAGATTAAATAATCTCGCATCCAAGCTCTTGGATTGCCTTTAGATAAATCTGCTGCATGCGCGGCAATTTTATAAGCCATCATCCCCCGCTTTGCGCCCTCCCAGTAAGAGTTTTTAGAATTATCTCCTGAGACAAAACCGAACTGACTATGCTCTGGCGCATAACACAACATCGAGCAGCCATACCAGCCGATCATCGCCGCACCAATTGCACTAGATAAATGATCATACCCTGGAGCAATTCCGGTGACTAATGGCCCCATGGTATAAAAAGGCGCCTCCTGACAACAAGCCATCTGCTTTTTCATATGCTCTTGAATCATATGCATCGGCATATGCCCCGGCCCTTCGATCATAGTCTGAATATCAAAGCGCCAAGCCTTCTCGGTTAACTCACCCAAATACTCCATTTCAGAGAACTGCGCCGTGTCATTTGCATCAGCAATGCAGCCTGGGCGTAGACCATCCCCCAAAGATAATACCATGTCATATTTTGCTAAGACTTCACATAATTTATCAAAATTAGTATCTATGAAATTTTCCTTATTATTCACGCGCATCCAATCTGCCATTATTCTGCCGCCGCGAGAAACAATTTTAGAGATTCTACTATCAACCGTTGGAAGGTGTTTTTGTAATATACCAGCATGTACAGTTATATAATCCACTCCAGCTTCGGCATGAGATATTAAAACCTCTTTATAAATCTCCCAGCTTAACTTGCTTAAATCCCCTGATACTTTAGCTAAGGCATCATATATCGGCACAGACCCAACTGGAACATGAGAGTTTCTAACTAATTTACTTAAGTCATCAAAACTTAAGCCAGTTGATAGATTCATAACTGTATCAGCGCCCCACCTTGTTGCCCACATCATTTGATAAATCATATTAGCGGCTTTATCAGTTTTTGTATTTAAGCCTAAGTTTGCGTTAACCTTTACTGAAAAACCTCGGCCAATAATCATTGGCTCTAACTGCCGGTGCTTATGATTGGCTGGGATAATAGCTCGCCCTTGCGCAATTTCATCTCTTACGTACTCCGCACTAATATCATCTGGAATAATAGCGCCAAACCCATTTCCCTGAAACTTATTAGCCATCCAAGCTTTGAATTCAGGCATGTCATTTATAGCATGACTTTCGCGCTGCGCCACATACACCATCTCAGGCGTGATTATACCCTTTCTCGCATAATATAATTGCGTCTTAGGCTTAGCTGAATTATCAGACTTATCAATATTGTCACACAAATAATCAAACCTTGCTTCCGGCAAACCTTTATCAAAATCCATTAAAAAATCACTATGCGAATATGAGCCTGAAGTATCATACAAACTAACGCTTTTCCCATCAGACAATAATACCCTACGAGAAGGAACTTTCATCTCAAAAAAGCAGTCAGAATCGGCATAACTCCAATGATG
>CAJQSL010000061.1 GCA_905612315.1 uncultured Francisellaceae bacterium | reverse complement strand
AAGCACTGCGCGGCAATCTCCTTCCAATTGCAACTAGGTGATAATGTCATCTTCGGGTGGGAGATTGCCACGTCGCTCTTAGAGCTCCTCGCAACGACTGCGGTGAGGGTGTCCCTTCCCCTTTGGGGGAAGGTTAGGATGGGGGGATCCAAACTGCAAAAGCTTTTGTGAGCCATCCACCCCTTGACAAAACAGCATTAAAACAATATATTCTCAATCGTAACGATTTTGCTTGGCGACCATAGCGAGTTGGACCCACCTGATCCCATGCCGAACTCAGTAGTGAAACGATTCAGCGCCGATGATAGTGTGGCATTGTTCATGTGAAAGTAGGTCATCGCCAAGCTCCTTATTTTTATAATTATAATTAGCTCAAATCTTAGTTTAAGGTTTGGGCTTTTTTGTTTTTGGGATTCTGGTTTAAGGTTTAGGATTTTTTGTTTTTGGGGTTCTGGTTTTAGTTTTGATCTTTTTTGTTATTGGGTTCACTGAGTATAGATATAGATTAAAAAATAGTTTTTGCTTCTATTTAGTATCTTAATTGTAAAATAATGGTACTTTTGTTTTTTGTTTTTCCAATTGTTTTCGTTCCTCTATTATTTGTTATGTTAAATTATTTTTTTGTGGCCAATAAGGTTGAAGTTAGTGACGCTAAAGTTTTTTGAGTGTTTTTTTGGTTTAAATTCGTGAAGCTAAATTTTTTTGAATGAAAGTTTTTTTGCAAGTATGGGCATTGGTGCGTGGATGCCTATCCCAATCTTAAAAGGGTCATATCTTCCCAGACGCTGTCTTTGCGAGACAACGTCGAAGCAATCTCGTGCGAAGTGCAACGCACGTAGCACGGAAGCAAGTGCAGATGGCAAGGTTATTACATAATATCAATTTTTATTTCTAGTTTTTATCAAGATCATAAATATACCTGCTAAGAAGTCCGGGGTCCGCGCTTACGCGCTTCACTCGAGGTTGCTTCGGCGTAGCCTCGCAAAGACTGCGATCGGGAAGTCTTTCTTAATGACTTCCTTAAGTTGATGGCTATGCCTCACAAGGGAAAGGGGCTAAGCTTATGATTTTTAGATGTATATTTTATATATCTAAATGATTATTATTATTTTGGAATATTTTTTAATCAGCCATCAAAAAGATGTGTGTGCACAGTAGGGTCAGGATGGAAGCATCCAAACTGCAAAAAATAAAACAAAATAAAACAAAATAAAACAAAATAAAACAAAATAAAAAAAATCATCTATACTAAAAATAATCTCACATTAAAAATATAAGTTTAAATTTAGAAAAATGCTTAAAGTTAAAAACATAAAATTATATTTTACTAAGCCCAGTCAGTCTTATGAGGCCTCTAACCTCATGAGCCAAATAGCCTCGACCAAAATACTTGATTCCGCCTTCCAGGCAACTTTACAAAAACACATCGAGCGCGAAACCGGGCCCAATCATCCAATTTGGAGTTATTCTAGAACCTGGAATTTAAGAAAAGACACTTTACGCCAAGAATTACAACTAGGGACTTTTAATCTCGCTCCCGTTCAGCAATTAACTTTAGCGCCTCTAAGAGATAGTTTAATCTGCTAGTTAAAATATTATTATTCTGAAATCAAGGCCAGCGGCCCAAACTGCAACTGCTTGGATAAATGAACTGTCTAGTTCCGTTGCGGCACTAAAGACTAACCGTTGCAGCACGTCCAGGCTCATGCTAGATAAGGTTCGTTTACGCCTTAATCCAGCACCGCCTATAAAGTATTTGATTACAATTTATGTGCGGGTAGCCCATAGCCTGGTGTTAGTTTGTCACTATTTTTCCCATGAGATCTGCATACATATTGACCGAGGGCGGGATGATGAGATACATATCCCCAATAGCCTTTGCCATTGTCACTGTGACAAGATGCTGCTGTGATCTGCCCAGACCAAGACTGCGTTTGTATTGTTGCTCCAGGACCTGTTAGGGTTGCAGTAACAGCTCTGATGCCTGAGTCCCACTTTACTTTTTTTCCACCGCGTTTGAATGAGATGGCATAACTAGATGAGTAGGTGTCTGAAGATCCAGAGAAATGTTTGCTTATTAAAGTTATAGTATCATGTTGCTGGCACCTGATGCCTTTATCTGGATGTTTTTGGTCTTTAAGAATACACTGTGCCGCACAAAGCCCAGGCACTGAGAGGGTGAGGGCCGCAAGACAAATTTTAAGAGATCGGGTCATATTAAGACTCCTTATTTAAAACCCCAATCGAGCACATTCAAACCAAACACATCTCATTACTGATACGTATTTTAGTTAGTTGTGAAGGACAGGAGGTTATTTTGTTTAAGTTAAAGTTAAAGTTGATGTGAGTTGTCATTGGCAGGAAAGCCTTACCAATTCTTATATTTGCCCATCTAGTCCAATTTTTAACATATCTATTCAAATAACTGGCGAGATGATTGCCATATGTCATTTGTTGCTCATAAAGCCAATAGACGCGCAGGAACACAGCTGTGCAAATTCTTTTATCTAAATACAATTTTATATTTTTATGATTAATCACAATTTAGCACTTATATATTATATTGTAATTTGGATGCATATTTAGTATAGATGGTTTTTTTGCTTCTGCTAATATTTGATCTAGAGTTGTAGGTACAGTTACTATACGGCAGCCTTGCTTTAAAACTTTTAACGGTAAGATTCCAACATTACCGCCGATTAGATAAAGGTACGTTGAGAAAATATCTAATTAAAATCAACATCAATCAGGTTATAAAAACTATTAACTGTATCAGCAACATCCCACACCGCCATGATCACTTGATAGCCAGATCTACTTGGTATGCCTTCTGAGCCTTTGCACTCTATTGATAATTGCACAGGTGGTTGCGAGCTATCCCAATCTTTAACACAAAAAGGTTTCGTATCAAACTCAGAAATAGTTAATGGATTATTTGGGTTCCAGTTTTGTTTGGTAATATAAAATTTAAAAGCAGAAGTTTTATGGTTTGCCGTAAAAGTCCAATCAAAAGTATGGTCTCCAGCTGTGATATGAGTTTTGCTCCACCTATCGCTAGATTGTTCATCTAAATCAGCAAACCTGGTGTTTTCAGCACTACCCATATGATTATCCATCCCGCCTGTTATAAAATCATTGGTGTGTCCTTCTAATGACTGTGGTTCATATTGGATAGCGCCGCAGTTATTATTTTCATGTAAAGCACACATGTCAGCCCTTGATTCAGGGGAGGAAATATATCCATGTGCGAATAAATTAGCTGATATTAGCGCGGGTAATATAGTTAATGGTAATTTCTTCATTATCAAACTCCGTATTATTATTATTATTATTATTTTTGGAATTTGATAATGAAGAGTTATAAGTTGTTGGTAAAGATCTAAAATAAACTTATATTATTTATTTGGTTTTGGCTTTTTAATTCCCCCCAGTGATTTGGGGTAAGTAACCGCACTTATTACCAGGAGTTGAATTTCCTTGAGGATTGCCAAGCCATGGATAGCCGCCATTTCTATAGTCATCGGGTATGGTATTGGGATTGCAGTTGTTATTAATTTTGTTACAAGTATTAAATCCGAGACCGCCCGGTACGTTACCGGGGGTTCCTAGTCTAATTTCACAATTACTTCCGTAATTTTTGTTATTACATAGTACACTGCATTGTGGCTTCGTAGGGTCGTCAACATTCGACGCCCAACTATTTGCTGCTTTACAAAGTGAAGCTGCTTCCGAGCCCATCGCCAATGTTGGTTCGCACAATATGGGCCCAGTTACTCGTTCAGATGGCTCTGTATGTTCAGGGTTGGCATACATATTTATTACCTCCCTAGCTCTCACGAATGTCAACTTACCACTGGTCGCCATACTTCTAACCCATTCTTGAAATTGTTTGGTTATCACTGCAGTGTGTATTGATATTAGTAATGGGACATTCTCATTATTGAGCGTCTCGACATCTGCAAACGATTTTTCCAGATATAAGTGGTCGGGCAGGACCATCGCAGAGCAACGCACCTTCTCTCCACCGCACCCAAGAAAGGCTGGTATAGGTAATTCCCACAGGGTGTTCTTAAATCCGTCCTCAGGTATTAGCGTATCACAATCGATCGTCCGTGGTAAAGGTGAGTAAGGCCAATCACTGCACATGTTATTATCTAATTTAACAGGGGGCAGTAGATTGTTGTTGGTGTTTTTCAATTCGTATGCTATATCGCTATCATAATAAACTTTGCCATCACGAGCCAGGGCATCGTCAAGTCCAGTAAATGTATCTTTATTTATAACTAGAAAAGGAGCTCTAAATCCTGTAACAGCCGTTTTAGGGTCGATACTCGTCCAGTTCTTTATTATCTTAACATTATCTGTAATTTCTTGTGTCCACCTTTCTTTAGAGAATATTTTAACGCCGGGCTGAGTCCCCCAACCAGTACCATGAGTTACAGTATGATTTGCTATTTCATTTCCTTGAGAATACCAATAATCTATGTTGTTAAAGAATTCGTTCATACCATTTGTCGTAAAATATGTAAACTCTACCAAGCTACCGTCCTGGTTCATAACGCGATCGTTTGTTATACATGACGCGGGATCTGTCGCCGTACCATTCCCATCCACGTCGCAGTTTTGAAAAAGCATTGGCAATATCTTATTAAAAGCCGTGGGGGGTAGCCCATCATCAAATGTAACTACCGCGTATTTGAATTTTGGATGCCACGGATCCTGGCAAAATCCAGCATTCCCCAATGATAACCCAAAGGTAGCCAACCCTAATACCATAAGAAGTTTTTTTAGTTTTAATTTTTTTTTGATCATATTGTTTATACCTATAGTTTTTTTATTTCATGATACTTTTAAGTTGTAATACTAAATTATTGCAATAATTATTGAAGATACTGTTAATTTATTAAAATAAGAAACAAGAAATAAGCAATAAGTTTGAGTCTAGTAGTTAAATTAAATTTAGGATATAAAAAATACTATGTATTACTAAATGTGTCACTAAGTTCCTTTTTAAAGAGCTGCTGAACTGCTATGCTTTATATTTAACCTCAATGGGTTTTTTATATGAGCACTCAAAAAAGAAGTTCAAGTTCAAGTTCGATTTCAAACTTTAAGTTTATCTTGATATTATTATTAATAGCTTGCGTAGCGCAATTTAGTACAGATATCTATCTGCCATCAATCCCGGCTATATCCAAGTATTTTGCAGTTAGTATTTCAGCTTCACAATGGACCATTCCTATCTTTATGATTGGATTGGCTGTATCACAATTGTTTTATGGTCCGATATCCGATGGAATAGGTCGGCACAAACCATTATTATTTGGTCTATCTGTAGCTTTAGTCGGTACAGTGCTATGTGTTTTTTCAACTAGTATACAAATGTTATTAGCTGCCAGATTATTACAAGGCTTAGGTGTTGGTGCTTGTAGTTCTTTGTGGAGATCTATTTTTAGAGACAGTTTCGAAGGCGATGAGATGGCAAAATATTTATCTTATTGTATCATGGCTTTTGTTTTTGTTGGACCTGCCGTCCCAGTTGTAGGAGGTTATCTACAGCATTATATTGGTTGGAGAGCAAATTTTGTGGCTTTATTTTTTTATATTGTAATCACTTTTATTGTGGTAATTTTTATTTTACCTGAGACGAATAAGCATACTGATAAGAATAAGCTGAAATTAAAATACATATATGGCTCATATAAAGAACTTTTAACTAGTAGAGTATTTATAATTAATAGTTTATTTTCTTTCCTCGTCTGTGGAGGAACCTGGGGTTGGATAACAACAGCTCCAGTTATCTTAATGGAGCATGCGCATATATCTGCAGTGCACTTTGGTTGGATTATGTTAATTTCAGCAGCCATTCCATTTGCTTTATCTGGATATACTAATGCAAAACTAGTTAAAAAGTTTGGCACAGGAGTAATGCTTTGTTTTGGTTGGTCCTGTATTTTGTTATCAGGAATTTTAATGCTATTAGCATATAATTTATTTGGGATTAACACTTGGAGCGTTATTTTGCCTATAATGTTATTTTACTTTGGGTCTATGTATATTTACCCAAATGCTTTTGCTAGAGCATTTACGCCATTTGCGCATATTGCAGGAGTTGCAGGGGCTTTATATTCAGGCTTTCAATTGTTAGGAGCTGCCATATTCAGTGGTATCATGGCGCACTTACCAAGTAGTACGCCTGACCCACTTGCATTGGTGTTTCTTCTTGTTGCTGTGGTTTCTTTTGTTTTGTTTTTGATGAAAAAAACTTAGCAATAACAGAGAAGTTTATCTTATTTTAGATGAATAGGTTTTGCAAATTGACACTGTGATTTTCACCCCAAGTCAAAATTGCCCACGGTTTTTTTTGACTTGGGGTGAAAATCACAGTATAATATAAAGTATGAAGAAGATAAATAGATATTTGTTTGAGCAGGTTCAGAAGGACCTTGCTAAAAAGATGGTTTTTATTGGAGGACCTCGTCAGGTTGGTAAAACAACTTTGGCTAAGAAAATTTTGCATCCAATTTTAGATGGTTATTTAAATTGGGATATTCCTGCCGATAGAGAGTCAATTTTAAAGCAAGAGCTGCCAAACACAAGTATTTGGGCCTTTGATGAAATTCATAAATATGCAAATTGGCGCAACTATTTAAAAGGCATCTATGATCTTTATGGAGATGATAAAAAGATTTTGGTAACGGGTAGTGCTAAATTAGATTATTATCGACGCGGAGGGGATTCTTTGCAAGGTCGCTATCATTATTTGCGTTTAAATCCATTAACAGTTAAAGAGCTAAAAATTACCAAGCAAAATGAATTAGTAGATTTATTTGTTTTAGGTGGCTTTCCTGAACCTTTTTTTGGGGGTGAAGAAGTAGAAGCCAAAAGGTGGTCGAGAGAATATAGAAGTAGGATAATTGAAGAAGAGTTAACATCTCTAGAAAAGGTTAAAGATTTAAGCTTAATTGAGATGATGATGATTCGCTTGCCAGACTTAGTTGGTTCACCGCTTTCAATTAATTCATTGCGGGAAGATTTACAAGTAAGCCATAAAACTGCAGACAGGTGGTTGAATATTTTTTGTAATTTATACGCAATATTTTGTTTACCCCCATTTGGATCTCCTATTCTTAGAGCGGTTAAAAAAGAGCAAAAACATTATCATTATGATTGGAATCTTATAAAAGAAAATGGTCCACGTTTTGAAAATATGTTAGCAGTACATCTTTTGAAGTGGGTGCAGTATGAAGTAGATACTAAAGCTTGTGATTTGCAGCTTAGGTATTTTAGAGACACTGATGGTCGTGAAGTTGATTTTATTATTACCGAGGATAACAAACCAATTTATGCAATAGAGTGTAAATATTCCAATAAAGATTTGAGTAAACACCTGGTATATTTTAAGAATCGTTTTCCAGAGTGCGAAGCCTTTCAGGTTTCAATGAAATCGAGTAAAGAATATATTTCCAAAGAAGGAGTAAATGTAATAAGTGCACTTAATTTTTTGCAAAAATTTATCTAATTGAGTTTTTAAACCACACTAAACCACACTAAACCCAGCTTGAGCCCAGCCCTTTATTCCGCCTTTCATAGAATATACATCAGTAAAACCAAGCTGTTGCAATCTTTGAGTTGCGAATGCCGATCTGCCGCCACTGCCGCAATATAAAACTATTTTTGCATCTTGTTCAGATACATAATTTTGAATTTTAAATTCTAACCAACCACGAGATATATGAATGCTATTTTCGATATTTCCAGCTAGATACTCATCATGATCTCTAACATCAATTAGGTAAAAATCTTCATTATTATTTTTAAGAGCATAAACTTCATCAATGCTGATTTCATTTATTTGAGATTTTACCTCACTTAATAATTGCATTAATTTTTCAGAATAGGGGATAGGTTTTTTTGAGATAGTTTTATTTGCCATATTAATTTATCTTAATTTAAATTGTATTATTGTTTTCAGTTGAATCTAGCTCTTCATAAGGAGATCTGGGTTCTTCATCTGATATGTTAATTTCAGTTTGATCTTCGGGTATATTATTTCTATTTATAATAGGTGTGTCAAATAGCTCATGTAGATTTTGACGTAGCCTTGTTAATTCGCAGCGCTGATTGAAATTACTGTAATGGGTTATAGGGTTATCTGTAATACTACAGCATCTTCGCATGGAAAATAGATAATAAAAATATAAAGATGGAATAGTTACGCAAAATATAGCAATTGATTTTATTGGTTTTGAGCTATCCTCTTTACTATGATTGGTAAGTAAATAGCTTGAACCTATAAGAAGTAGTAATCCCATTATAACTCTGGTATTTACTTGAAATCCTATGCTAGGATTAGGGCCTATTATTTGATGTTCTTGCAATTGTTGCTCTTGGTCTCTAATTTGATTATTTGTGTTAATTATTGCATTTCTAATAGGAGTTATTTCAGGCTGACATATTTGCCTAAATCTTTTGTTTATTCTTTCAAGCTGAATAGCCTCGCGATAATTAACCATTTTTAGAATTTTCAGAATTATATCATCAGGGAGTTTGCCTATATGGTTTTTAGATGGCATATGAATTGTTTTTTAAGATTATATAAGATTATTTTTTATTATATTCTTATTTAAGTTGATTCAATAAGCAAAAGCAAATATAAAACTAATAACTAAATGAGTTATTAAACTATAATAAAAAAGTAAGTTTTTTTATTTTAAGAGATTTTAGTGATGAGCAAAATTTATTTCGAGCCCCTACCAAAAGACACATTAATGAGCGATGATTTTAAAATCAAACTTAAGGGGGGGCATATCCTTGGGAGAGCTTTAATTGCTTTAGAGATGAAAGCTGATTCAGGGGCGGTTTTTAAGTCAGATGGTTTTTTTATGTTTACCCCTGATGGGGTTATTGATCTGTCTGAGCAAGCTTCTATTTCAGGTTCTTATAAAGGAGTTGATGCCAAGGGTTTGTTTGGATCTTTAGGAGAAGGCTTTAAAAATTTCACAAGATCTGATTTAGAAATAACTTTAAAAGCTTATATTGAAGAAGTTTTTATTACCGAATATAAAACAAAAATTAGATATGTTAAGCCGAATGTTAAAGTTAAAGAAATTAAAAAAACTAAAGATAAGGTCCTTGGTACATATTATTTACCAGAAGTTAAAAAATTAAAACGCGCTTTTATTTGTTTAGGAGGCTCAGCTGGAAATAGGCCTCATCTTGGAGCTGCTATATTATCATCCTGTGGGCATCCTGTATTGGCGTTATCTTATTTCGATTTTGATGGTCTTACTAAAAACTGTGTTGAAGTTCCTTTAGAGATTGTTTTTAATGCAAAAAAATGGTTACAAGATGAGCTTAAAGTTTCTAATGTTGGGATAATTGGATGTTCAAAAGGTGCAGAGATTGCATTATTAAGTTCAACACAGCAAAGTTTTAACCCAGTTGTACTTGCATCGCCAAGCTCGCATGTATTTCAAGGCCTAGGAGATTATTCCAGCCAAAAAAGCTCATGGACTATAGCTAAAAAACCAGTTCCTTATTTGATTTTAAAAATGGGTGCTTTAGGGTTTTGGGGTTTTGTATATAGGTATTTTAGAAAAACCCCAAACACCTTTACTAAAATTTATAATAAAGCTTTAGATCAAAAATCCAAATCTCACCTTAAAAAAATAGAGTCTAGTAGAATAAAATCTGAAGAAATTAAATCTAATTTACTAATGTTATCAGGTGAGCAAGATTTAATTTGGCCATCTGCAAAAATGGCTAAAGAAATAGAAAAAAATTTTAAAGCCACATCAAAATTCAAATGCAAGAATATAGTTTATGAAGATGCTGGCCATTTAACTTTTAGGAATCAGCCTGGTTTACCAGTTGAAAGTATTATTGGGGACAAAATGAAGTTATCTATCGGTGGAGACCCTAAATTAAATCAGCAGGCTAATTCAAAAATGTGGGATGAGATTATTAAGTTTGTATCAAAATATAAAGCTTAGTTATTAGCTACTTTCGCGCTTAACTCGCCATCTTTAAATATAATATTGATTGGTGAGTTTGGTTTTACTTTTTTTACAGAGTCTATAACTTTTGATTTCTGATCTTTCACAATTGCATAACCCCTATTTAAAGTAGCTTTTGGGGATATTAATTTAAGTTCATTTTCAAGTTGAGATAGACTTTGTTTTTTATATTTTATTATTTGATCTATATTTTGCTTAAGCTGAATTTTAAGATGTTTTAACTTTTCTTTTTGTAAGATTATTTTATCTTTTGGGTGTATGAGTTGTTGTTGTAATTTGTTAAGTTGATTTTGCTTATTAGTAATTATATAAAGTATTTTATTTAATAATGCTTGGGAGTATTGATCTAATCTTTGTTGTAGATCAAATTGATCGGGTAAAATGATTTGTGCTGCCGCTGAAGGGGTAGGGGCGCGTAGATCAGCCACAAAATCTGAAATAGTAAAATCAATTTCATGCCCAATGGCACTAACTACAGGAGTTTTGCAGTTAAATATTTCTCTTGCAAGATTTTCATTATTAAAAGCCCAAAGATCCTCCAGTGAGCCGCCACCTCGAGTAATAATTATTACATCATAATTTTGATCTGCTTTTTTTAGTGCTTTTATTATATTTAGATGAGCAGTTTCTCCTTGAACAGGAGTATCAAAAATATCAATTTCAGTTATAGGAAATCTACTTTTAGCTACAGAGCAAAAATCATGTACTGCAGCGCCTTTATTTGATGTTATAAGAGCAATTTTTTTAGGATAGCTTGGTATTGTCTTTTTATGTTCTTGAGAAAACAAACCTTCAGATGCTAATTTTTTTTTGAGCTCATCAAATTGTATTTGCAAAGCACCTTCACCAATAGGAGTGACTTTATATACTAGCATTTGCAAGTCGCCACGAGCTTCATATAAGCTTATTTGCCCTGAAACTTGAATACTTACTCCATCAGTAAGTTCAAGCCTTGGGCTCATTTGGTATCTTTTAAAAAACACGCATCTTATTTGAGAGTTTTGATCTTTCAGGGTGAAATAAGCATGGCCTGAGTGAGCAATAGTTAAATTACTTACTTCACCAATAACCGTTACAAGGCCTATGCTCTGGGTTAATGACCTTTTGATTTTTTCACATAAATCCGTTACGGAATAGGTTTTATTAGTTATTTGAGTATTGGGCATAACTATCTATTTATTTAGCATAGTGGTGGTGGGTGTGATAGTGAGTTCCTCCAGTATTTTGGTCGGAGGTTTTATCGCTTGGCATTTCTAATGACTGTGTGTTGTCACTGGTATCCACTTTTTGTGGACTTTCTTTACCTTTTTTTATGATCATTTTGTCTAAGTGCGTTGTAGCTGTATCGAATTTTTTTTGTGGGATAGTAGTTGCTTTAGCAGGTTCAGCCTTTGTTTGAGTTTTTTGCACAACCTTACTTATTTGTGGCTTTGTTGTTGGAGGGGGCGGCAGGGTAGTAGAGGTACTTTCGCTTGTTTTTTCTGTTTTTGAGATAATATTCTCCTTAGATGCCGGGATCCTTATTCTTGTTGGAGCAGCATCTGATATTAGTAATTGGTTTAATTGATCAATATCTTTTTCAGATAACTGCCCAACACTTTCTTTCAAGTTGACTCTATCATTAAAGAAGGTGTTAATTCCGCTGGATAGGTTTAATCTATTGGTATATAAATTCGATTGTTGTAGCAGAACATTAACAATAGTTTCTGTTCCAGCTTCATATTTCGCAACGGCAGCGGCAACGGCAGAATTGCCTGAAATAACTGCCTGTCTGTAAGCTTCTATTTGGCTTATATCAGATAGGGTTGTTAAATAATATGTGCGGGCGTCGCTAATGGCCTGGCGCCTTGCTTGCTCCAGTGCTGCCTGGTCTGAATTTAAAGTTAGTTTATCCTGTTTGACGGTAAAAAAGGTATTCACGCCTAAACTATCATCCAGTGTTGCAAAAGAGCCTATGTTCCATGCCGCTTTTGCGCCATAAGTATAGGTTTTAGTGGCTGCTGCGGATGAAGATCTATCAATAGCTCTTGTACCCACTGCTTCAAATGTCGCATTTGGGAAAAAGCCTCCAGCATCAATTGATACTTGTTTTTGAGCAATATTTACTTGTAAGCCTGCTGATAAGACATTCAAATTGTTGTTGGCGGCGGCATGAGACCAAGATTCAATATTGGCAGGAGATGGTTTTGCTAGTGGAAAGCCTGGTTTTAAGAGTGAGAACTCAGAGGCTTTATACATTTTATTTGTGATAACAGTTAAAGCCTCTAATTGATTTTCCAGCGTGTTTTTTGCACTTACTAGGGTTGCAATTGCTTGTTCATAACCGGCTTTTGCTGAAGCTACATCTGTTTTTGCTGCAAGACCTACTTTGAATTGAGCCTGTGTTAAGGAAAGGTTTTCTTGGTTTTGTGTTAAATTTATTTCGGAGTAATTTACGTTATCAAGTGCATTAAGAACATTAAAATAAGCTTGAACAACGCTAGTAATAAGAGTTTGCTTCGCTATTTTGTAGGTTATTTCGGCCTGTAGGACTTTATATTTGGCTTGAGAGTAGGTTTGCAAAGTTCCCCAGTTAAATAGGGTTTGATCTAGTGTTAGTGCGGCACTATGGGTGTTGTAAAATTTATTATTTTTTTTATTATTATTTTTGTTAGCTGTAGTATTAGCTGTAAGTGTAACGCTTGGCAGTAAACCTGCTAAAGCAATTGGAGCAGCCGTTTTAGCACTCTCATAGGTATATTTTGCTTGCTGATAAGTTTTATCTTGAGACAATGCATGGTTATAGACTTGCTTTAGATCCAATGCATTAGTTGAGTTTGATAGGATAAATGGAGTAGACAAGCTTATTAAACTAATAATAGCAACAGTACATTTTTTAGGTTTAATCATATTCTAACTCTTTAAATAACTCGTTAATAATTTCATGTTTTTAAAATTCAAATTTCTCTGGAGTTGCAATGCCAACAAGTCTTGGAACAACAGTTTCAAATAGTATAGAGCGACGATACTTTTTTTGCGCTATTTTTTCTATTAATGTTACCTGCATTGCAGGAGCTTTACCTAAAATAACAAGAAGTTTGCCATTTAAGCAAAGATTATTTAGAAAGTTTTCAATTAGCTCTGGCATCGATGCAGTAACAATTACTATGTCATATTTTGTTTGGCTCTTCCAGCCGAAGGAAGCATCAGTATTAGTCATTTTAAAATTTTTAATTTTATTTTTTTCAAGGTTTTTTTTAGTATCTTTTATAAGAGATGGATATAATTCTACTATATCAACTTGTCTAGCTAATGTTGCTAAAAGTGCACTCATATAGCCTGTGCCGGAACCTATTTGTAAAACATGATCAGCTTTTTTAATATCTAGAGCTTGTAAAATTTTGCCAATGGTTTTAGGAGGTAATAATTCTTGCTCTTCAGAAATTGGGATAGGGCCATCCATATAAGCTACATTTTTATATTTATCTGGAACAAATTGTTCTCTATTGATGGATAAGAAAGCATCAATAACAGATGAATTTATAACTCCATCAGTTCTAAGTTGGCCTTGAGTCATCTTTTGGCATAGGGCTTGCTCTGCTAACACATGTTACTCAGTAATTTCTTCTGGTAAATATTTAAACTGGTCTAGCCATTTAGAGTTTTTTTTTAAGCCTGCAGCATCACAAATAGCTTCGGCTTTATCGGTATATTCCCAGTGGAAATTAGGGTTATCGCGACCAAAGTGCCCATAAACAGCAGTGTCTTGATAAATCGGTCTTAATAGATCTAGCTGCTGGGTAATTGCGTGTGGGCGCAAATCAAAGAAGTGTTTTACTAAATCTATAATTTTATCTTCAGAAATTAAATTGGTACCGTGAGTATTAACATAAATAGAAGTAGGTTCAGAAACTCCAATAGCATATGATATTTGCACTTCACATTTATGAGCTACGCCTGCTGCCACAAGGTTTTTAGCGATATATCGACCCATGTAAGCGGCGCATCTATCTACTTTAGAAGGATCTTTACCAGAGAAGGCTCCACCACCGTGTTTCGCGGCACCACCATAAGTGTCAACGATAATTTTTCTACCAGTTAGGCCGCAATCACCTTGAGGGCCGCCGATTACAAATCTGCCAGTTGGGTTGATAAAATATTTGGTGTCTTTTGTAAGCCATCTTTCAGGAATTATTGGTTTTATCATCTCTTCCATAACTGCATCTTTCAATGTTGATTGACTAACATCAGGTCTGTGTTGTGTAGAAATAACAATTGCATCAACAGAAACGGGTTTACCATCTTGGTATTTAAAGGTAACCTGACTTTTAGCATCAGGGCATAGCCAGTTTAGTTTGCCAGACCTGCGCAGCATAGCTTGTTGCTTCATTAGTCTGTGAGCATAAGTAATTGGAGCAGGCATTAGAACACTAGTTTCATCAGTTGCGTATCCAAACATAATACCTTGATCACCAGCTCCTTGGTTTTCTAAGGTTTCACGATCAACCCCCATTGCGATATCTCGAGATTGCTTACCAATTGCATTTAATACTGAACAAGAATTTCCATCAAAACCTAAGCTTGGATCATCATAGCCGATATCAACAATTACTTTTCTAACTAAAGATTCAAGATCAACCCAGGCAGAAGTTGAAATTTCACCAGCAACCAGCACCATTCCGGTTTTAACTAGAGTTTCACAAGCTACTCTGGCATGAATATCTTGAGTTAAAATAGCATCTAAAACTGCATCCGATATTTGGTCAGCAATTTTGTCAGGGTGGCCACAAGATACAGATTCAGAAGTAAAGTAGTAATCGTTCATATTTTTATTCCCCAGCTTTTTAAAGATGGAAGATTATAAAGTATTTTTGTACTTAGGAAAAGGATATTTAAAAAATTTTAGGTAAAGCAAAAATATAATGGATAAAGTGACTAAGAATCATAATCGGTGGGAAGATTATAAGGTGCAATATTTTAAAGGCTAATAGTGCAATTAGAATCCAGATTCCATAAGGTTCTATTCTTCCATATTGATATGCTGCTTTTTTCGGTAATAAAGCTGAAACAACTCTGCTGCCATCTAAAGGCGGTATTGGAATTAAATTTAAAACCATTAAAACTAAATTAATTAAAATTCCATATTCACCAGCTAAAATGAAGAATATTAAGATATCTTTTATTGATGTGCTAGATATATTAGTTGCTAAAATAAGAATAGTAATTTTAGCTATTACAGCCCAAAGTAATGCCATAAATAAATTTGCTATCGGGCCGGCTAAGGCGACAAATGCCATATCTCTACGTGGCTTTTTAAGATTGCTCCAATTTACAGGAACAGGTTTTGCCCAACCAAATACGAAACCACCTAGAAGAAATAAAACTATCGGGACAATAATTGTTCCAATTAAATCTATATGTTTTATTGGGTTTAAGGTTACTCTCCCAAGTTGCAAAGCAGTTTTATCCCCTAATTTACTGGCTATCCAGCCGTGGGCAGCTTCATGCAGAGTTATAGCAAATATTAAAGGTAAAATTGCAATCGCAATCATTTGTATTTTTGGTAAAAGACTGACCATAGTTTTGAAACACAATATTTAGAGTTAATTCTAAATTTATTATACTATATTTTTCGCCGTAATGAGATGGGTTTTGGGGATATGGTGATTTTTGCTAAAAACAGTTTTCATTTAACTAAAAAATGCGTATAATCCACGCTTATGAAAATAGGGATTATTTTTTAATTCTATTTTTATTTTAATAAGTTGTATTTAGTTGTATTAAATGTAGGAGATTACATAAGCATGGTAGTTATTAGACTAGCTAGAGGCGGTTCTAAAAAGCGTCCTTTTTACAGAATAGTTGTTGCAGATAAACGTGCGCCCAGAGATGGTCGTTATATCGAAAGATTAGGGTTTTTTAATCCAGTAGCTCTTGGCCAAGAAGAGATCTTGCGTCTTGATTTAGAGCGAGTAGAACATTGGGTTTCTAAAGGTGCACAGCCTTCTGAGCGTGTTGCAAGTCTAATTAAAGATGCTAAAAATCCTGAAGCTAGAAAAGCTAAAGATGATAAAAAAGCTAAAAAAGCTGCTGATAAGAAATCTTCTAAACAAAAAGCTGAGCTAGAA
>CAJQSL010000060.1 GCA_905612315.1 uncultured Francisellaceae bacterium | reverse complement strand
TTTAATAACTTAGTAAATTCATGAAACTAATAATTTATAACAAAAAGCAAAACCCTCACTTATCGCACTTAAATTACCTTCTGCAAGCACCTAGTCTTCTCTCTTTAATAATTGCAGGTTACGCCATACTAAATCTAGCTGATACGCCACTTGATCAAATAAAAGCACAAACTACTAACAATGAAAATGACCTTTTAGATGAAATCAAAATAGACGTACTCCCTGAACAACCTCAAGGTCAAAATGAACTAATACCCCATGTAATCTTAACTTTAAGCCGAGATTTTAATTTAAGCATACAATATCTAAATCCAATAGAACCTGGAAGTGTCGATAGTCCAATACATTATCAAGGATTTTTTTGTCTTTTAAGAGGAAACCTTATTGATATCCTAAATAAAATTTTTGCTGAAAAACATAAAATAAGTCATCTTAAAAATATTTTAACAAATAAGCCTAATAACAACTTCAGCAAATTACCTAAAGAGCTGCTAGATAATATTTTTGCCTATTCCTTTGATAAATTACCTCAAATAGAACCAGAACAATGCCTTCTTTGGCGAAGAGCAATAAAGTCAAAACTGCCAATAAGTCTTGAAGGTATGGAGCAAAGTGAGACAAGAAGAAACTGCAGAGCTAACTGCTGTTGTATAAGTTAATATTCATGCTAAGAATAAGATAAAAATTAAAAATTATGATACTTACATTTAATATTTCCGAGCCAAGCTTATTTCGTCTACATTATGATGTACAAAACCCTTTGGTTATTATAAATCATCTATTAAATATTTTGCATGAAGTACCCCTTGATAAAATCAACCTTACATTATCCGAGCATCACGACCCAAATTTAAATGAAGTTCATATATTTGCTCCGCAATTTCCAGATAATAGATCAATAATTCAATGGGTTGGAATGCACTCAGATGAAAATTTTCTGATGTGGCTTACCTATACAACCATCAACCCTCTTGAAATTTTTGACAGATTTATAATTGCGCAAAGGCTTAAACAAAAGTTTTTAACTCAATCTAGTGCACTTATTACTCGAGTTTTAAGATACCAAGGAGAAACAAATATAAATAAAGCCATCATTCAAAAAGCTATAGCATCAAGGAACCATAACTTATTTCAAAAACTCCCAGAAGATATAATTAATACTATCAATGATTTTTTAAAGCTAGGTGATATGCCAAAGATTAAACCAGATTATTGTTTGCCATGGCAAAGTCGTGCAAAAGATCTTATAGAATCTTTGGATCAACCAAGTGAAGATGCCACCCCAGATGTTACTAATCAAGAGCATCCAGGGAGAAGGTTAAGAATTAATAATTGTTGTAGAATTTCTTAGCGCTATTTAAATTAAAGCTTGTGAGCAGGCTCACCATATGCTGGAGTTAAGTTTGGCCCGTGCCTATGTTTACAATCGCATGGCGCTGCACAACCGGAAACTGTAATTATTGCAGCAAATGAAATTGCAGCAGTTACTAGTACTAACATGGTTTTTAAACTTTTTTCCATTTATTTTCTCCTAATTTTTAGTTATAGAGCATTTCTTCCAAAAGAGGTTTATCTCTTAAAGTTAAGATTAGGAGGTTATCTAGATATTTTCCACACAAAACACCAACGCTCTACTGCACGCACCAACCTACACCTGCCACCCTAAAATAGATGGTTAAAACAACCCTGGTTTTAGCCAACTTATAGTTAAAACAACCTTGGTTTATAGCCATTACTTGGCTAAATAACAATTGTCTTTTAGCCAAGTAATGGCTATAATGACATTAAATCAATATATTAAAATAAATTTATAGCCGTAATTATTATGAAACGTACATTAATAAAAACCCTAAAGGAATGGGCAAAAGCAGAAGATCGCAAGCCGATGTTGATTCGTGGAGCCAGGCAGGTAGGGAAAACGTTTCTAGTTGAGACCTTAGCCAAAGATTTTTCTTCTTATTTATGTATAAATCTTGAGCTTGAAACCAAATATCAATCTTGCTTTGATAGCCTTTTACCACAAGACATCATTGATTCTATTGCATTTTTGGCTAATAAACCAATCATCCCTAAAGAAACTTTATTATTTTTTGATGAAATACAAGCTTGCCCAAAGGCGATAGTATCCCTGCGCTATTTCAAAGAAAAAATGCCAGATTTACACATAATTGCCGCGGGCTCCCTACTTGAATTTGCCTTGAAAAAAGAAGAAATAAGCATACCTGTTGGCCGAGTTGAGTATCTTTATATGAATCCTTGCACCTTTGAAGAGTATTTAATAAATTACTCAAAGGTTAATATTATAGATAAACTACGCCAGACATCTTTTGAAAAACCATTACCTCAGGCGATCCACGAAGAATTTCTATTACATTTCAAAAAATACATGATTACCGGTGGGATGCCTGAGGCCGTTGCTAGTTATTTAAAAGACAACGACCTTTATAAAGTTCAAAGAATTCAAAATGCAATTCTACAAACTTATCGTGATGATTTTGGGAAATATGCTTCTTTTGCACAGCAAAAACACTTACAAACTATTTATGATAAGGCACCTGGTTTAGTTGGCTCACAAATATCTTATAGTAAAATAGACCCAGATAGCAGATCTAGAGAATTAAAAACCGCCATAGAATTACTAGAATATGCAGGTTTAGTAAAACGCATTATTGCAACTAAAGCTAGCGGAGTTCCCTTAATTACTACTGCTAATGAAAAGAAATTTAAAATCCAATTTTTAGATGCCGGCCTAGTACAACGCGCCAGTGGCTTAAGCGCGGAACTTTTAATGAGCGAAGACTTTCATAAACTCAATGATGGCTCATTAGCTGAACAAATAGTTGGGCAACTTCTACTAGCTCACCAAGATCCATTTACATCGGGTCAACTTTTCTTCTGGGCACGGGATTCTCGCAATGCTCAGGCAGAAGTAGATTTTATACTCAATATAGCAGGTCAAATTATACCTGTAGAAGTTAAAGCTAGAGCCATAGGAAACCTAAAATCTTTACACATATTTCTTAAAGAAAAAGATCTCTGCGTTGGAATAAAAATCTCATCTGCTCCATTATCAATTTCCAAA
>CAJQSL010000059.1 GCA_905612315.1 uncultured Francisellaceae bacterium | reverse complement strand
TGCACGTGAACGCAGTGTTGCCACGACTGGAATCGAATTTTGCAAATTTGTAACAAAACTCAGTGATGGAGGACTTAACTATATCTTTGCGAAAGTGCTCACTGAGGATGTAGTGTTCGACGAATTGTTAGGAAAACTTAGTGAAAATAATGGTAACTCATTTTTTTATGATGATGCTCTGTTGAGAAGATTGCTCTTTAAATTAAAAGATGAGGTGGAAGATAATGGGTGGTCTGGGATAGAATTAAAAGGGAGGAAACAATTAGAAGAGGAGATGGATGATGATGAGTGGTCTACAGGGAGGATAGATTGGAGTAAGGAGCATGTTAGGTCTGTAGTCAAAAGATTATTACTAGATTATAATGATAATCCCGATTTGAAAGTTGAACAAAATAAATTTTTAAATAAATGTCGGCTTAATAGTCTAGCTATAGATATTAAATCCTGTGGTCATGACCTAAGCTACGCACTACATGGATTCTATCGCTTTTCGGAGAGTAACGCTTTTGATATACACTCTACTCGCTCTATGAACCTTGGTAATCTTAAGGCCGATTTGGCCAGTCCGTCATGTGTTCTGGGGAGTGTTTCTAAAATGTCCTTTATGAGTGGGAAGACTATAGTATTTAGATCGAAGAATTTAGATTACAAAGGGTTAAACAGGCACGAGAAAACTGCTAAAACCGGCCCAGGCACAGGATTGTTGTCTCTAGGTGAGGAAGAGCATTTGAATTGCAGACGGGAAACTTACAAAGTTTTATCCGAGGGAAATAAACCTCCATCAATAGAAAACTTAGATATTCTTGAGGTCGATGTTGAAAATGGTCAATTTTGTATTCCTCTAAATAATTTAGAGGGAGAGAGGTTAGAAAAACTAAAAGAGATAGAAGATCTACCAGGTTCGTTTGATGATAAGAAAGAAGCTTACTCCCGCCTATGCGTGTCTCTTCCACTGGGTTTTATGGATGCCAATCCTTCTTGGCAAGGGCTAGACAAAGTTACTAGTCAAGGAAGTTTTAACTCATCGTTAAGTGATTTGATTAGCACGGTTGAAGATAAATCTCTAGGTAGGTTTACTAATGGTACTACGTTTTCAAATCCGGAGCATTCAAATGTTATAGCAACTATTAAATATAATGGTGAGCCGGTTAAAGGTTTGGCAGAACTTATGCGGATTAAAAGTGAAATGCAGGATGATCCGAGCGACGCTAAGTGTATTACTTATGAGTTGCCAGCTTCTGATGCTGATCTTCATACTGTTTTACTGAGGTCCGATAGGAAGAGCGGGCAAGAGGATTGGGAGGACATTATTATTACTCCCTTGGGTGTCGGTGGACTTCCTGGGATGGGCCTTTCGGCAGCCGCGTATGAGATATTAGAGATGGCCGAAAAGGTCTCGGGTGCGATGAACGAACAGGAGCTTGGTCCATCCAACGGCGCCAGTATGTGCGGGCTAGAGGTAAGGCATCAGGCTGAGTGTGGTAATATAGATTATCCACAGCCGATAGGTAAAGTTGTTTGGCTATTTAGGAGTAGAAGCGGGGATCCACAATTAAAAGTAACACATAATGATAAAGAGTACTTTAAATTTGTTAAGGATTTAATAACGATTCACAAAATAAAAGTACCAATAAATAAGTTTCATTTTGATAAAAAGTTGTTTCCAGAATCCTACCTGAGTTCTGCGAGGTCTGCTGATGGAAAAACTTGCTTTGAAGAACTAATGGGTCTTGATCCTGGCGCTCATGATGTTGCTGCTGATTTTGAGAAAAGGTTATTAATGGAATTGATGAAAATATTAAAGACAAGTGAAACTCTAGAAGAATCAGCTGGCTCACACGCACCACCACTGCCACCACCACTTAAGATGGGTGAGGGGGTCTTGTGGATGGCAATGAAGGAAGCAGAAAGTCCTGAAAGTTATTTGAAGAAGATGGTAAAAGCTCATTGCGAAGAACCCGGTGGATATCAAAAAGAAAGGTTACTGAAATTGATGAAGGGTATGGGCATGGCTGAGGGAGATAGTCAAACTAAAGTTGGTGAATTATTAGTTAATCTGCAACGGCCTTACGAGCCCCCAGTCTTGGGTGCTTCTAGTGAAAGTCGCGGACGTGGTGGGTGCTTTCGGCGGTTATCTTGCTTCTCGTTTTTGTGCCGAAGCAGCGGAGGCGTAGCTGCCTCCACCCCCACCCAATAAAAACAAACCCATTGCATCAAGCCACGGAAAATAATACAATCACGCTTGATTATATTAGATGCATCTTAAATATCGTCAGATAAAAAGGTGTTTTCATTATTTAAGCAAGTGGAGATTGTACTAAAAGATGAGTGAAGGCAAAATAATTCCAGCTGAACATTACATTACCCATCATTTAACCAATTTGACGGTGAATTTAAAAACTGGCCAAGTTGGTGCGGCCACTGACTTTTGGTCTTTGCATCTTGATACAATGTTTTACTCTATAATTTTAGGGTGTGTGTTTCTCTTTATATTCAGAGCAGTTGCAACTCGCATGACAACTGGTGTCCCTGGTAAATTACAAGCCTTTATTGAGATGATTTATGATTTTGTCGATGGGCAGGTGAAGCAAGCTTATGATGGGGATAGTAAATTAATCGCGCCATTAGCACTGACTATATTTATGTGGGTGTTTTTAATGAATTTGATGGATTTAGTCCCGGTTGATGTCTTTCCAAAATTAGGTGGTCTCATTGGAATTCCTTATATGCGAATAGTTCCAACTACTGATCCAAATCTTACATTTGCGATGTCTTTGAGTGTTTTCTTTTTAACTTTCTTTTTTATGTTTAGATGCAAAGGCGTTTTGGGGGTGTTAAAGCACTTTAGTTTTCATCCGTTTAACCATTGGTTATTTTTGCCGGTTAATGTGGTTTTAACAGTAGTTGAAGAGTTAGCAAAACCTTTATCTTTATCTTTACGGTTATTTGGTAATTTATATGCAGGCGAGCTTATATTTGTACTAATTGCAACTTTAATAGGCACTTCGCATGTGCATGCATATGGTTATATTTGGAGTATTGCTCTTGGATTTATAGCAAATTTTGCTTGGGCAGTATTCCATCTATTAGTTATAACGCTACAAGCGTATATATTTATGGTTTTGACAATTGGTTATTTAAGTATGGCATCTGAGAAGCACTAAATAATTGTTTTTATTTGATATATTTGTATTTTTATATGCATAAGAAAATTGATTAAAAATTATTAAAATTGATTGATTCACAGGTCAAATTTAAATATACTGTGGCTAAATTTTTAGGGGTTAGTTTTTTTAACCGTATTATCTCTAAAAATAACAGAGTTTGAATTGAAATTAAAATTGTATAGTTAATTAAATAAGGAGCGATCATGCATTTAGCATCACTTTTAGCACAACTTAACGGGATGGTGGCAATTGCTGCTGCTATTATAATTGGCTTAGGTGCTTTGGGTACAGCCATAGGTTTTGGTATTTTAGGTGGAAAGTTTTTAGAAGGAGCTGCAAGACAGCCAGAGATGATACCAACATTGCGTGGCTATATGTTTCTAGTTGCAGGTTTGGTTGATGTGGTTGCAATGATTGGTGTTGCCATGGGATTGGTGTTTATCTTCGTAAATCCGTTCCAAAGTTCAGTTATAGATGCTGCATCTGCCGCTGCTCATCAAGCTGCGGTTCACCAAGTTAAAACTTAATTTATTTAAGGCCCTATTTTAGATTATTAATTGATTGTTTTTTTGTCAGTTATTTTAATTTAGAGGCCTTAATGAAACTTTGAAGTCTTTTTGTTTTGTATTTTGAATCTGGGATTTTTAAATTATGAATATAAATATAACATTAATTGGGCAGATGATTATCTTTTTGGTATTTGTTGCCTTTACGATGAAATATGTTTGGCCGCCGATTCAAAATGCTTTGGCTGAGAGGCAAAAAAATATTGCAGATGGTTTAGCTGCAGCTGAGCAAGGCAAAAAAGAGTTAGAATTAGCTAACTATGAATCAAAGAAGATTATTCTTGATGCTAAAACTCAGGCTAGCTCCATTATAGAGCATGCAAATCAGCGCTCTCACAAAATTGAAGAGACTGCTCAAGAGACTGCGAGAAAACAAGCTGACAAGATTAAAGCGCAAGCTGAAGCTGAGGCTAGGCAAAAGTTTATAGACGCTAGAATCAAGCTTAGTAAGCAGGTTGGAAGTATCGTTGTAAGCGGTGCTGAGAAAATAATACAGACATCGTTATCTGACAAAGTTAATCAGAAGTTGTTTGATCAGTTCGCAACTGAATTACGAGATGCTAGTTAAGACGGATTAACATCTTATAAATGATATGACTTTTTTGTTTAATATTAATGCAGTATAAGGAACAAAATAATGGGAGCTAAGGTTAACACAGATGCAAGTCTTGCCAAGCCCTATGCGCAGGCAGTGTTTTCTTATGCAAAATCTTGTAGCAAAGTAGATGCTTCTTTAGATCTTTGGGATATTTGTTTAAGTGTATTATCTCAATTGGTTGAGCAAGATAGAGTTATAGAAATTTTAACTGATCCAGATATTTTGCGAACACAAAAAATAGATTTTTTATTAGGCATGTTATTTGATGCTATCAAAGATAACTTTTTGAAAGAGCTATCTTTAAAATCTGGGGACTTTACTAAAGGTGATTTAAAAGATCCATTAGATAAAATTTCTAATTTTATAAAACTTATTTTTGAGAATAATCGAGTTTTATTATTACCTGCGATTAATGATTATTTTGCAGATTTATTATTTGAATATAGAAAAAAATTACTAGTTGAAGTATCTACTGCTGAAAAGTTATCAGCTAAAAATTTAGCTAATCTCAAAGGTTTACTTGAGAAAAAGTATGGCCAAGCTATTCAAATAGAAACAGTTATAGAGCCAAGTTTAATTGCGGGCTTAAAAGTTAAAGTTGGTGATCATATTATTGATGGTTCAGTTAGATCTAAATTAGATAGGCTATCTTATCAATTATGTGAAGATTTGGTTTAATAAATTACAAAATTATTATGTAAGAAGGATGTTATAGTATGACTAGCGCGACGGCAAATGCACAGTTGAACGCTTCTGAAATTAGTGAATTAATTGAGAAGAGGATAGCAAATTTTGATACTTCAGCGCAGTCTGGAGTTTCAGGTAAAATCATTAGCGTGCGTGATGGTATTATTACTATTCATGGATTATCTGATGTGGCTTTTGGTGAGATGGTCGAGCTGCCAGGTAATGTATATGGCCTAGCGATGAACCTTGAGCAAGATTCAGTTGGTGTGGTTGTGTTGGGTGATTCCAGTGGCATATGCGAAGGTCAAGATGCTAAGTGCACAGGTAGAATTTTAGAAGTTCCAGTTGGTCCTGAGTTGAAAGGTCGAGTTGTTGATGCTTTAGGAAATCCTATTGATGGTAAAGGGCCTATTAAATCCAAATTAAAATCTCCAATTGAAAAAGTTGCACCTGGTGTAATTACCCGCAAGAGTGTAGACCAACCAGTACAAACAGGAATTAAGTCAATTGATTCTATGGTTCCAATTGGTAGGGGCCAGCGGGAGTTAATTATTGGTGATAGACAAACTGGTAAAACTGCTATTGCTATTGATGCGATTATTAATCAAAAAGATACAGGTGTCACTTGTATTTATGTCGCAATTGGGCAAAAAACTTCTTCAGTTGCAAATGTTGTTCGAAAATTAGAAGAGCATGATGCACTTAAGCATACAATTGTGGTTGTAGCAAGTGCGGCAGATGCAGCTGCATTACAATTTATAGCTCCATACTCTGGTTGTTCAATGGGTGAATATTTTAGAGACAACGGTGAAGATGCTCTAATTGTTTATGATGATTTAACTAAACAAGCGTGGGCATATAGACAAATCTCTTTATTATTAAGAAGACCTCCAGGGCGTGAAGCCTATCCTGGTGACGTATTCTATTTGCATTCAAGATTATTAGAACGTGCATCACGAGTAAATGCAGAATATGTAGAAAAGCACACCAAAGGTAAAGTTGTTGGCAAAACTGGCTCTTTAACCGCATTACCTATAATTGAAACTCAAGCTGGAGATATTTCAGCGTTTGTGCCAACAAATGTTATTTCTATTACTGACGGGCAAATTTTCTTAGAAACAGATCTATTTAACTCAGGTATTCGTCCTGCGGTTAATGCTGGTTTCTCTGTGTCAAGGGTTGGTGGTGCAGCACAAACCAAATTGATTAAAAAAATTGTTGGTGGTATTAGGATAGCACTTGCGCAATTTAGAGAGTTAGAAGCGTTTGCGCAGTTTGCATCTGATTTAGATGAAGCTACAAGAAAACAGTTAGAGCGAGGTCAGCGAGTAACTGAGTTATTAAAGCAAACTCAATATGCTCCATTATCAGTTGATCTTATGGCATTATCTTTCTTCGCAGCTGAAAAAGGTTATTTAGATGATGTTGAGCTTGAGAAGATTGGTGATTTCGAAGCAAGCTTGCATCAATATGCAATGCAGTCGCATGCTAAGTTCATGAAAGACTTAGTTAAAAATCCTGATTATAACGACAAGATTATCAAGCAATTCAATGACATTTTAACTGAATTTAAGAAAACACAAAGCTGGTAATTAATAATGGCAAATGCAAAAGAAATTCGAACTCGTATCAATAGCGTCAAAAAGACGAAAAAAATTACGCGCGCGATGGAAATGATTTCAGCTAGTAAGTTATTTAAATGCAAAAAACGTATGGAGATGTCAAAACCATATGCAAAACTAGCAAAAACCATTATTGAGCATTTATCAAAGTCTAATCCTGAATATAAGCACCCATATTTAATAGAGAGAAAAGTAAAACGGGTAGGTTTTATTGTTATTTCTTCTGATAGAGGTTTATGTGGCGGTTTAAATTTAAATGTTTTTAAAATAGTTTTAAAGAAGATTAAAGAGCTTGAAAAAAGTGGTATTGAAGTTGATTTAACTTTAATTGGGCGAAAAGCGCAGGCATTTTTCTCAAGATTAAATCTTAATATTATATCTAGTGTTGATGGTTTAGGCGAGAAGCCAACAGTTGATCAACTAATTGGCTCAGTAAAAGTAATGTTAGATGCATATAATGGCGAAGGGGATGCTAAACAAATAGATGAACTATGGTTATTTGCTAATGATTTTGTCAGCACAATCAAGCAGAACCCTTATTCTAATAAATTACTGCCAGCAGCTCACCTTCTTCCAGATGATTCTGATAAATCTGAAGCTAAAGATATAAAAGATATTTGGGATTATATCTATGAGCCTAATGCTTATGCATTATTAGATTTATTGCTTACTAGATATATTGAGTCACAGGTTTATCAGGGTGTGGTTGAGAACATTGCTTGTGAGCAGGCCGCTAGAATGGTGGCAATGAAAAGTGCTACTGACAACGCTGGTGATGTGATAGATGAATTGCAATTGGATTATAACAAAGCCAGACAAGCTGCCATTACTACAGAGTTGGCAGAGATTGTATCTGGAAGTGCAGCTGTATAAATTTTAATTAAACGGATAGGGATGATTTAAATCATGAGTACTAAAGTTAAAAAAGTAGATTCAAAAGCTAAAGATAATGCTAAATATGATGGTGTAATTCTTAAGATTATTGGTCCGGTAATTGATGTGTCTTTTCCAAAGGATAGGGTCCCTAAAATATACGATGCTTTAGTTATTGAAAAAGTTGGAGTGACTTTAGAAGTTCAGCAGCAGTTGGGTGATGGCGTTGTGCGTGCAATTGCTATGGGATCAAGTGATGGTTTAAAGCGCAAGATGCGAGTTATGAATACTGAATCTCCTATTTGTGTGCCGGTTGGTCAAAAAACTCTTGGTCGAATTATGGATGTATTAGGCAATCCTATTGATGAGAAGGGTCCAATTGGTGAAAAGAAGCGTGAACCAATTCACAAAAGCGCGCCAACTTTTCAAGAGCAAGCTTTAAGTTCAGAGATTTTAGAAACAGGTATTAAAGTAGTTGATCTTATATGTCCGTTTACTAAAGGTGGTAAAGTCGGTTTGTTCGGTGGTGCTGGTGTCGGTAAAACAGTAACCATGATGGAACTTATTAATAATATTGCAACTGAACACAGCGGATACTCTGTATTTGCAGGTGTTGGTGAGCGTACTCGTGAGGGTAATGATTTTTATCATGAGATGAAAGATTCTAACGTATTAGATAAAGTATCACTTGTTTATGGGCAGATGAATGAGCCTCCTGGTAACAGATTACGTGTTGCTTTAACTGGCTTGAGCGTTGCGGAGAGCTTTCGTGATGAAGGCCGTGATGTATTATTATTTATTGATAATATTTATAGATACACGTTAGCTGGGGTTGAGGTTTCTGCATTATTAGGGCGTATGCCTTCAGCTGTGGGTTATCAACCAACTCTGGCAGCTGAAATGGGTGCTTTACAAGAGCGTATTACATCTACTAAAAATGGTAGTATTACATCTATCCAAGCAGTTTATGTGCCAGCGGATGATTTAACAGATCCATCACCTGCTACAACATTCTCGCATCTTGATGCAACTGTTGTATTATCTAGACAAATTGCAGAATTAGGTATTTATCCTGCGGTTGATCCATTAGATTCAACTTCAAGACAGCTTGATCCATTAGTCGTTGGTCAGGAGCATTATGACGTTGCTCGTGGCGTGCAGAAGACTTTGCAGCGTTATCAAGAGCTTAAAGATATTATTGCCATTTTGGGTATGGATGAGCTTAGTGAAGAAGATAAATTAATTGTATCTAGAGCTCGTAAAATTCAGAGATTCTTATCACAGCCATTTTTTGTGGCAGAAGTATTTACTGGAAATACTGGTAAATATGTACCTCTTAAAGAAACTATTAGAGATTTTAAAGACATTGTTAAGGGTGAGTATGATCACTTACCAGAGCAAGCATTTTACATGGTAGGTTCTATAGATGAGGCTATTAAAAAAGCGAAAGATTTATAAAAATTTGTAAATAGTTAGGAATTTATTATGTCGGCACAAGCTAAAACTCCAAAAACACTTATGGTTCATGTAGTGAGCCAAGAAGGCGCTATTTTTGAAGGTGAAGCTACTGCGGTTTTTATTAAAGGATCCGAAGGTGAGCTAGGTTTATATCCTGGACATTCACAACTATTAACTCAAGTTGCTCCAGGGCCAGTTAGGATTTTAGCTGTGGGTGATAATCTAGTTAAAGATAGCAAAGATAATAAAAAAGATGATGGTATAGAAGAAAAAGTAGAAAATACTGATGGCGAACAATTATTATATATGTCTGGTGGAATTTTAGAAGTTCAACCGGATTGTGTTAGTATTTTGGCTGATACCGTTGAGCGACCGCAGGATGTAAATGAGCAAGCAGCATTAGATGCCAAAGCTCGAGCTGAAGAGCTTATCGCGCAAAGAGGTGATATCAACTATCAAAAAACTCAAAGAGATTTAGCAGAAGCTATGGCTAAATTACAAGTTCTTGAGATGATGCGTCTTAAGAAAAGGCGTTAAATTCTAATTATAAAGTAATAAAACTTAAACTTTTACATATCTCATATTATAATTCTATGAAATAGTAAGAGTTTGAGTTTTCTTATGTCTAGTGGTGAAATTTCAATCAAAGAAACTTCATTTTATGATCTTAATAATCGTTCAGATTTTTTAAAAGCAGAATATGAAAGGCTTGCTAGTAAGAAGGACTCTCAAATGGAAGTTAAAGATGTAAGTTTTGAGTTACTTAGATGCTCACTTACAGCATCTCCCATTATAAATCCGGTTATTTTATCAGTCGATGGTAACTCTTATGAAAGAACGGCTCTTTTAGCTTATATAGATCATGCTCAAAGAGAAGGGCTTAGCTTAAGATCTCCCAATAATAGAGAGATATTTACTAAATCTGATATAGTCCCAAATAGAGCATTAGCACAACTTTTGCGTAATTATTTTCCTATTTTAAGGCAGATAGATGGTATTGAGTGTGAGCTTAAAAGACGGGAGCGTGAGGCTGATGCTCAAAGTTCACCATTAGCTATGTCAATAGAAAGACACGGACAAGGTGATAGTACAGAAGATGCTGAATCTAATTTGCTTACTAGAACTGTAAACTTAGAAGAACTTAGGCAAAGATCAGTTATAAATCAAATTACCCCTGGGTATTCTATAAGCTTTGGGAGAAATGCTATTAACCTTCCTGATCAAATTCAGCGCTTAAATTTCTTAATGTTAGGAACATGTGTTAAAACCCAGCTTATGCTTAATATTAATGACTCAGAATTAAGACACAGCTTTATTTCTACAATGGGTATTGATTTCAAAAATTTTGAAGTACCGGTTAATGATACTTTGTATAAAGTTCAAATTTGGGATACTGCCAGGCAAGAAAGATTTAGAGAGACTGTTACTAGCTACTTTAGAGGTGTAAAAGGGGTATGTTTAGTTTTTGATTATGCTTGTGAAAGATCTTTTGCGAATATTGATAGATTTGCCTTTATGACCTCTCAGTATGAATGTATGCAAGGGATAGAAATTCCAAAGATTATGATTGGTATAAATAAGTTAGATTCTGAAAGAGGTAGTTTAGTTACTGCGCATCAGATTCAGGCTAAGGCTCGAGAGTTAGGAGTTAGATATTTAGAATATGCATATAGTGATGATCTTCAACCGAGCTCTTTAGATATTTTTAGTAGTTTTGTAGAGGATATTCATCGAAGTAGAGTTGAGCGAGATCGAGAGGATGAGTATCGAGATGTTGTGGCTCCGGGGTGTTTGATATCATAGCTTGTTAAATAAGTTATTAGTAATAAATGCTAGATTTTATCTTATAAATAAATAAATTGTTAATATTTTTATAATATAAACTATAATTGTACCTATAAAAACAATAATAATAAGGAGTTTTTTTATGTCTTCACTTGAATTATCTGCAATGCGTTCCGCAGCAGCAGCAGCGGAGGTGGCAGCGGCAGACGTAGGCGGCGGTGCGGCAGCAGCAGAGCCAGCAGTGGCAGCGGCGGCAGGCGGAGGTGCAGTAGTTGAACTTGTTAAGTTGGTATTGCTCGGAAGTGCCAATGCTAGTAAGACCAATCTTGTGCGTGATATAGTGGATGTGGGTGCCGTGCGTCCTCTTGTTGAGACAATTGGTATAGACTTCAAAACTCGTGTAGTGTCAATTGATCGTGGCCGCACCTCTTACAAATTACAAGTTTGGGATACAGCGGGGCAGGAGCGTTTTAGAAGTATAACTACTTCTTATTTAAAAGGTGCCAAAGGGTTCTTTTTAGTATTTGACTATAACGACCGTGATTCTTTTAAAAGTATCGATATTTGGAATAAGTATGTTTTGGATTTTGGAGGGGAAAGTGTTGACGCTCCAAAAGCTTTGATTGGTTATAATCATGATGTAGAGCATCAAGAAGAACAAAAACAAAAAATCGCATTTCTTTCATGTTTCTTACCAAGACATGAGAAATCTCCGCTTGTAAAATCAAAAGTAAATGATGATGTCAAAAGAGTTATCTTAAGCTATTTTGAATGTGCTCAATCTCAACAAACAGTAACTTTAGAGGAGGCTGAGGCTAAATCTAGTACTTTAGGTTTCCCTCTTTATCAGTATCCTAAAGGTAGTACATCTTCACTCGGGTTATTCAAAACATTTCTTACTGAACGTGTTATTCCGGGATTAGGCAGCACACAGCTTCCTGCCGATACGACCCCTTTCGCACGCGATAAGGTTAAGAAGAAGGAAAGTCACAAATGTGTTATAATGTAGTGTAGTGTCACTATACTGCTTGGATAAATTAATGGGCTAGTCAAGTGGTGGCACTAAAGTTAATAGACTTAAAATCTCCTTAATCTTTGTTATTTTGAAGTCACACTTCAAAATAACAAAATATAGTAAATTAATTTAAGGTTTGTGACTCTAAGAAAAATGAGTTCGACTTGAGAAAACCCTTAAAACTGTCGTTTCTAGGAGCTAGGAGATTGCCACACTCGCCTTACGGCTCGCTCGCAACGACTGTGTTGTGGGCTTTCTATATTTAAAATACCAAATACACCATTAACTCAACTTAACTTAAATTACTATAACAAGCTAATTAATTATATGAATATTAAAAAAGTTTTAATTTAACTTATTGAATATTTTTTTAACCCAGATATGCTATCCTTAATATATAAGCTTATGATTTATTAAGGTTTAGTTGATTATGTCTTTATCAATAATAATTTTAGCAGGTGGTGATGGCACTAGAATGAACTCAGCACACTCAAAAGTGTTGCATAAGTTGGCGGGGAAGACTTTATTACTACATGTTTATGATGCAATATCTAAACTTAAATCCGATCAGGTTTTTGTTATATATGGCAAAGAGTTAGACTCTCTGAAATCCGTATTAACTGATGATAAAATAATTTGGGTTGAGCAGAAAAAACGCCTTGGAACAGGCCATGCTGTAAAGCAAGTTTTACCAAAGTTAAATCAAAATAATCAGGTTTTGATTTTATGTGCGGATGTTCCTTTAATTCAGCATCAAACTCTTAAGCACTTAGTCGATGCAACAGGTGAGCAAGAGTTAGGATTATTAACCGTGCATATGTCTGACCCAACAGGTCTGGGCAGAATTGTAAGAGATGATTATTACCAGGTGCAAGCAATTATTGAAGAGCGTGATGCCACTGAAGTGCAAAAGCAAATACAAGAGATTAACGCTGGTATTTATTGTATTAATGCCAAGCACTTAAAAAAATGGGTAGCAAAACTTAAAAATAAAAATGCACAAAAAGAGTATTATCTAACAGACATCGTCAAGATGGCTCGAAGTGATAAAATAGCAGTTAACGTTTCTGAGCCAGTTAAAGTTGAGGAAGTTTTTGGCGTAAATAGTAGATCTCAACTAGCAACTTTAGAGCGAGTATATCAATCATGGCAAACAGATAAGCTGCTTAATTCTGGTGTTAGTTTGTTAGATCCTCAGCGAGTTGATATAAGAGGTAAGTTGGTTTGTGGGATAGACACTGCAATTGATATTAATACCATATTTGAAGGAGATGTTAAAATTGGCAAAAACTGTTATATAGGGCCTAATTGTTATTTAAAAGATGTGGTTTTAAAAGATGGCGTTAATATTTTGGCCAATTGTGTATTAGATGGGGTAGATATATCAGAAAGTGTAGTTGTTGGCCCTTTTGCAAGACTAAGGCCTAATACAACAGTTGGCAAAAATGCCAAAATTGGAAACTTTGTTGAGATTAAAGCTGCCAAAATTGGGGTTAATAGTAAGGTGAGTCACTTAAGTTATATAGGTGATGCTCTCATAGGAAAAGATGTAAATATTGGGGCAGGCACTATAACTTGTAATTATGATGGAGCTAATAAGCATAAAACTATTATTGAAGATGGGGCATTTATTGGTTCTAATAGTGCATTGGTTGCACCAGTTACTATTGGTAAAGATGCAACAATAGGAGCAGGCTCTACCATAAGAAAGCAAGCTCCAAAAGGTAAGCTAACTTTAAGTATGGCTATTCAAAAAACGATTAAAGATTGGGTACGGCCAAAAAATAAATAAATTATTAAAATAATAAAGGAAATAAGATGTGTGGGATAGTGGCGGTTGTTGCTAAGCGTAAAGCATTACCAGTTTTATTGGCAGGGCTTAATGCACTTTCATATCGAGGTTATGATTCGGCAGGAGTCGCATTAATAGATAATAATAAATCTCATAAATTAGATGTAATAAAAGCTGAAGGTAAATTAGAAAACCTAGTTAAAAAACTTGGTGATATAGAAATATATAATCAAACTGTAGGAATTGGTCATACCAGGTGGGCAACTCATGGTAAGCCAAGTGAAGAAAATGCCCATCCTCATATTGCTAAAGATAAAATAGCTATTGTCCATAATGGGATTATCGAGAATTATTTAGAGCTAAAAGAGGAGTTACTAGCTTTAAGTAAAACTCATAATCTAGATTATAAATTTAAATCAGATACAGACTCAGAAGTTATAAGTTTTTGGGTTTATCATAAAATTTATTTTGAAAATACGAGCATGTTTGATGCATTAAATTTAGCTAAAGAAGTTTTTAAAGGGCACTATGCATTTGTTGCTACAGATTTAAGCACTGATGAGTTATTTGGACTGCAATGCGGCTCACCATTAGTTATAGGTTTAGGGGTGGGTGAGTATTTTATATCATCAGATTCTGCTGCGTTTAATAACTTAACTAATAGCTGTATTTATTGTGAAGTCGGGGATATAGCAATTATATCTATTAAATATGGAATTAAAATTTATGATAAATTAGGAGCAATTGTTAAAAGGGAAGTTTGTTCTTTAAACTCTAGTAATTTAGATTTGGATAAAGATCTAGGTGGACATGAAAAGGGAAGTTATAAACATTTTATGCTGAAGGAAATAATGAGTCAGGATGTTGCTTGTAAGAAAACTTTAGAAAATTTACAAAAAGAATTTGTTGCTAAAATAGTTGATAACAAGAAATTAAAAGATATTAAAAGTGTGCACATAGTAGCTTGTGGGACTAGCTATTATGCAGGTTGTGTTAGTAGATATTGGTTTGAAGGGTTATCTGATTTGCCTTGTTTAGTTGAGATCGCGAGTGAATATAGATATCGGGATGTGGCGGTGGCAGATGGGACTTTATTAATATTAATATCTCAATCTGGGGAGACTGCTGATACCCTGGCAGTTTTAAGGGATGCAAAATCATCGGGTAAGAATTATTTGGGGGTGCTAAGCATTTGTAATGTTGCTCGTAGCACATTGGTTAGGGAATCTGATTGGGTTTGTTTAACATCGGCTGGAGCTGAGTATGGGGTTGCATCTACCAAGGCTTTTACTACCCAGTTAGTTGCATTATGGTGTTTGAGTGAAGGTTTAGGTAATGGCAGCTCATCGTCGTTGCGAGGAGGCGATAGCCATTGTTGCAATCTCCTTCCTGAAAACATAAAACCTCCAATATCTCAAATTCTTAAAAAAGCAGATACCATAAAACAAGTTGCAAGTTTATTTCATGAATACGAACACATGCTATTTCTAGGCCGAGGGCAGTTATATCCAATCGCTCAAGAAGGCGCTTTAAAATTAAAAGAAATATCATATATCCATGCCGAAGCTTATGCCGCCGGTGAGTTAAAACATGGCCCATTAGCATTGGTAGATTCAAAGATGCCAGTTGTTGTTTTAGTTGATAAAAATGATATGCCAGAGAAAATCTGCGCTAATATTCAAGAAGTTCAGGCTCGAGGTGGAAGAGTAATAATTTTTACAAATGATACTAATTTATCTAAAAAAATATCTCTAAATAAAAATGATTGTGTTATTGATATTAGTGCTGATATTAATTCTGATATTAACTCTGATATTAGTTCCGAACTTATATCCGTTGATAATATTAGCTCACAAGCATCTATTAACTCTCAAAATACAGGATTAACCCCAATTGTATTTGTGATAGCTTTGCAATTATTTGCCTATTATATCGCAGATTTTAAGGGAACTGACATTGATCAACCAAGGAATTTGGCTAAGAGTGTTACGGTTGAGTAAAAGTTTATAATTAAATTTTTCCTTAGTAAAAAACATGCTAAAAAATTAATATATTTTTAATATAACTAAGTTTAAAATGTTTTTTTATAAATTAGAGTTTATTTACTATGTCTTCTTCTTTTTTTGGTTTTGGAGCTGCTGGCGCACGAGAATTCTCCTCTCAACAATTTAGGTATGAGGGGCGGACCTCTGCACAAGAAACCTTACGTATGTCCATATTTATTAGATATCCACGAAAGGTTCCAACAAGACATTTACCTCCACAAATAGATTTAGATAAAGATGATGAGTCTGTAGTAAGGGCTAAATTTAGTGAAAATTTAGTTTATTGGATGGATTATGTTAATAAACAGCCAAAATCTAGAACATCGGGTGTTTGGTACTCACAAGAGTATATTACTAAATATGGTTCTAAGGGAGATAAGTCACATAATATTGATGCATTAGCAAATGGCAATTATTTTGATTTAACACAGCATAATAAAGGTTGTTATTTTATAGAAAAAGGCAAAGGAGCTACTCCAAGTGAGCTATTAGAAGCATTTTTTGTTGGGCCGACAATGGCTGATTGTGGAAGCCTTTTGCAAGCATGTATGTACCGTGCTATTGAGCAGTTAGTTGGAACTGACAAGTTTAATGGTTATTTTTCTACGCCATTAACTCCTTTTACTATAACGCCATACCTTTTTGATCCAGTATTGGGTGATGACCCTTCTCGTGGTAATCCTCTATATTGGTTTTTTGAAGATTTTAAAATGAACACACTATCTCAACTTACGGGAGTGCCTGCTGCAAAGGAAAGTCTAGATGAGTCAGAAGTTGAAGCTGGTGATGTTCTACATCTTCAAGGTGTTACACGTTATGGTGAAAAGCACTTATCTGGGGCAGAACAAGGGTGGAACTTAATCTGTGCTGGAAAAAATGGTGAAGGAGAAAATTTATATTTAGGCTTTGGGACAGATGAATTTAAAGAACCATTAACTTATTCTCAAGTAAAGGGTTTATTAGTAACAGGTTATAATAGAGATCAAAACTCTGATACAAAAGATTTTATTGATAGAAAACCTGAGGACCCAAAAATTATAAAAGCTAAGGAGTTGGCGGCAGATGAATTCGGTGAGGAAGAACAAATCGGCGGTATTATAACGCATATAAGATTTAACTCATCTTTATTTAAACATTTATTAAATACATCGACAAATAAGCCATGGCATGAAGATGTTGATGGAATGTTGGAAGTGGAGGCAGCAGCAGGTGCAGCAGCGGCACCAGTTCCTAAAGTATTGAGGTTTATAATTCCTTTTTCATCTGAAACACAAAGAAAGGACTTTGGAAATTATGAAATAACAAATGATATTCAATCTAGAATGTCTACATTTGCTAAGAGCTTTGCTAGAAAAGTTATAGCTAAAGATGATAGCCAGCCTGTCGGGCTTATTATGACAGGCCTTCCTGGGATTGGTAAAACGCATCTTTGTGTTTCAGTAGCAAAAAAAGTTGCGGCTGCAGGTAAGAATGTTTTATTTCTTGATAGTAAATCAGTGGGAGACTTTTATCAAAAGTACGCAGAGGAGCATGATTTTAAGCCCATGACTGATGATGAGCTTAATAGGTCTTTTGATGAATGGTTAAAGGATATAGATTTAATTGTTTTTGATGATATAAATAATGAGTATGGATTTGGAAATACCTTTTTGAAAAAAGCATTAGATTATACCTTAAACCAAAATAAAGCTATTATGTTAAGTTCAAATGAGCCTATAAATATCAAGAAAAACTTGAGTAAATATTATGGCTATCAAAATCCTGCTACACATAATTTTAAATTACTTACAGACCTTAATGGCATAAGTTATAGAAAGGCTTGGTGGGATAAATTTAAGATACCTATTGATCAAGTTCTTACATTGCCATTAGATCGAAAGTTATCTTATTTTAATAGCCCAGAGGTTTGCGCTACAGGTTTTATAGCAACTTCTGCTGAATTGCCTGATATTTTAGGAGCAAAAGATAGCATTGATGATTTAGAAAAAGTAAAAAGGTTATTATATAAAACAACGTCACTTGATTTAGAAAAAGTAAAAGTTTTAGGTAACCCTTATGAACATCGTGATGGCGGTGATAAAATCTCTCCTGATTATTATCTACATGATTCTTATAAATATGATGCTGTTATTTTAAGGGTAAATAATTTTAGTGAAGCGGGTAGATTCATAAAAATATTATCAAAGATACATGATGAGGGGAAAAAAGTTGTAATTTTAACAGATGATAAAGCAAACTGTTGTAAGTTATTAGATGATCAATTAAGTTACTCTAGTTGTGATGATAAAAGGCTTGGTGATAGGTTAAAAATTTTATTACCAGAATATAAGAATTATAAAGATCCAAATCCTAGTACACAAAAAAGGGAAGTTAGGGGTGAACATTATAATAAATCAGATGCTAGAAGTAGTAAAACTTTCGAACAATATATTAGAAATGCATTTAAAAGGAATGGAAGTAGTGGTCTTTTCTCTAATTGTTAAAATAATTAAATTAATCCACGCTGGTATAACTTAATTTATAAATATCTAAAAAACTAGTCACCTCGGCAAGGTCACCCCAACTTGCCCTTGGTATTTCCCAGCACGATCACGATAGCTAACATCACATGTGGTTTCAGCTCTAAGAAATAGCATTTGTGCGATTCCTTCATTGGCATATATTTTAGCTGGAAGAGGAGTTGTATTCGAAAATTCTAATGTTACGTGACCTTCCCATTCAGGCTCAAGGGGGGTTACGTTGACTATAATTCCGCATCTGGCATAAGTTGATTTACCTAAGCAGATAGTTAGGATATCTCTTGGTATTTTAAAGTATTCAACCGTGCGAGCAAGTGCAAAGGAGTTTGGTGGGATAATGCAAACATCACCTTTAAAATCTACAAAGCTATCTTCACTAAATTTTTTAGGGTCAACTACAGCTGAGTTGATATTAGTGAAGATTTTAAATTCATCGGCGCATCTTACATCATAACCATAGCTTGAAGTGCCAAAGGATATAATTTTTTCAGGCTCAGAATTTTCATTATCTTGCTTTTGCGCAGACTTAACTTGATTGTGCACAAATGGGCTAATCATGCCATTTTCGGCAAGTTTAATAATTTCTGAATCAGGTAAAATACTCATAATTTTGACTCCTAAAATTTTCTTTTTTAATTTTCAACTTTTACGTTGGGCATAATATGTGCATAACTTTTTGGTAACTCGGCTATTTTAGCAGAGATTTTTT
>CAJQSL010000058.1 GCA_905612315.1 uncultured Francisellaceae bacterium | reverse complement strand
TATCAGTAATGATTTGTGTTTGGTTTGATGTGGTCGAATAGTGAACCCCTACGGTCGGACCATTTTTAGAAAAAAGTTCCGTTCGGTTAATGGGGTGGGTATATATATTAGGAGATTACACAATGACTACTACTACGAAAACTTTGACGCTCGCCCTCATGGCCGCCTTTGGGTTGGCAACCGCACACGCAGCCGTGCCGGCCGCGCCGGGGGCTTGCACTGCCACTGCCACGTCCCATCACTTGCCGTTTAACCTATAGCGAACCGAGAATTATATTATATGGAAGATACAACATGAAAACTTTAACTCTTATCGCCTCCCTGATATTGTTACCCATGGCAACAACGGCAAGCGGACAGACCTCTAGCTGTATTTGGCCCGAGTCACTCTCCACCGCGACACTGCTCAGCTACTCAGTAAAGGTACCTGCTGGCAACATTTTAAAAGCAGGCACCAGCCACACGCCAACAGTCCCAACTCCAATCAATGTATCCTGCGACGACCAAGAGCGCCAACCGGCTTACCGCCAACTCGATGGATGGTGTTCCGCAACAGTCACCTTCAGCCCTGAACAACCTTGTTACGTCAACCCAGTACAATTGGTGCCATACTGGATGCTTGATGGTGTCGGGGTTCGGGAAACAGACCTAACTTGCGCCAAGCAGTCCCAGGATTACACCATCACACTAACGAAGACCGTTTGTGATCCAGCTCCGCCTCATAGAGCGCTAACATAATGATAATTAATAATCCTCAATAATTAGGATTTAATAGTACTGCGAATGCAATTAATAGAGTGCTGATTAAAAAAATAGTACCCGGCACCAGCAGCTACGCGATGCCTTTGATATCAACATGCGTTTGCACGCACACTCGGGCCTATAGAATAAGATCATTGCCTCAAGAAACACTTGAGCTTCGGCATTGATACATGTATGATATGCTATCTTAAAATGGATTATAAATTTTAATTTAGATATATCAACAGATTAAACATATTTATATAGATACTGAGGAAATACAAATATGGCAGTTACAGTTGCAGATCGACAAAAAATTGTTGCAGATAACCAGCAGTCTAAAAACGACACTGGCTCACCAGAAGTTCAGGTGGCTTTATTAACCGCTAGAATTAAAGATTTAACTGGGCATTTTAAAAAGCATATTCATGATTTTCACTCACGTCGTGGTTTGATCACAATGATTAACAAACGTCGTAAGTTATTAAGATATTTAAGATCTGAAGAAGAATCAAGATACACATCCTTGATTAAAAAATTAGGTTTACGTAAGTAACTTAAGTGATTTTAAAGATTGAGTTTAATTAAATTAAAGGTATTTACTTTTATGTGAATGCCTTTTTTAGCTTCTGGGGTATACGAAGCTTATACAATATAAGTTTATAAAATATCTGTATATCAATATATTTTGTGTAATTTTTTACGAATCTATATAAATTGCTATAAATACTTATGATAGATAATTTTATGCGCTATAATGTCGCTGATTTAGTTGGGTAGAGAATTTATTAGGAAGAAAGAGGAAAAGAAGATATGAGTATGAATGTATTAAAAAAAGTTTTTGAATATGGAAAACACACAGTAACACTAGAAACTGGCGGGATAGCAAGGCAAGCTACAGGAGCTGTTAAAGTCACTATGGGTGAGACTGTAGTTTTAGTTACAGTTGTTGCACGCAAAGAGGCAGATTCAGGCAGAGGTTTTTTCCCATTAACAGTTAATTATATAGAAAAATCTTATGCCGCTGGTAAAATACCAGGTGGTTTCTTAAGACGAGAAGGGCGACCAGGGGATCATGAATCTTTAACTAGTCGGTTAATTGACAGGCCACTTAGACCATTATTTCCAAAAGGTTTTATGAATGAGGTTCAGGTTGTGGCAACTGTTATGTCATATGATCCTGACGTTTCTCCAGATATCGTAGCTTTAATTGGAGCATCAGCTGCAGTAAGCCTATCTGGTGTGCCATTTGCAGGCCCAATTGCTGCGGCAAGAGTTGGTTATGATAAAGATGGAAATTACTTATTAAACCCATCAGAGGAAGTTGTTGGTGAAACTTATCTAGATTTAGTTGTTGCAGGAACTCATGATGCTGTTTTAATGGTAGAAAGTGATGCTAAGCAGCTGCCAGAAGATGTAATGATGGGCGCTGTATTATATGGCCATGAACAGATGCAAGTTGTAATTCAAGCAATCAATGAGTTGGTTGAAGCATCAGGTCGTGAATCTTGGGTCTTTGAACCTAAAAAGCATGAAGATAAGCATTTAGGTTTAGTTAAAAAGCAATGTGGAAAAGCTTTAGAGCAAGCATTTGCTGAAAAAGACAAAAAGAAACGTTATGAGATGAAATCAGTTTATCAAGCTGAAGCAAAAGAATCATTGTTAGATCAGTTTGTATCTGATGATGTAGATGAAGACTCAGCTAAAAAGAAAATAGTTGAACTGGTTGATCATCTTGAATATGTGCATGTAAGAGAAAGCATTTTATCTGGCAAGCCTAGAATTGATGGACGTGACACTAAAACAGTAAGACCAATTTTAATAGATACTGGAATTTTGCCAAGAACCCATGGTTCTGCGATATTCACTCGAGGTGAGACTCAAGCAATTGTGGTTTCTACTCTTGGCTCTGAGAGAGATTCTAAATTAGCTGAATATTTAAACAAAACTGTGAAAGAAAAATTCATGCTGCATTATAACTTTCCTCCATATAGTGTTGGGGAAACTGGCATGATAGGCTCTCCAAAAAGAAGGGAAATTGGGCATGGTAACTTAGCTAAACGAGCTATTAAGCATGTTTTACCTGGGGGCGATGATTTCCCATATGTACTACGAGTTGTATCTGAAATTACAGAATCTAACGGTTCAAGCTCTATGGCTACAGTTTGTGGGACAAGCTTATCTTTAATGAATGCAGGTGTTCCAATTAAATCTCCAGTAGCTGGTATTGCTATGGGATTAATTAAAGAAGGCGATCGTTACGCGGTATTAACTGATATTTTAGGTGATGAAGATCACTTAGGTGATATGGACTTCAAAGTTGCAGGTACTAAAGAAGGTATAACTGCATTACAAATGGATATTAAAATCACTGGTATCACAAAAGAGATTATGGAAGTAGCGCTAGATCAAGCTAAAGAAGCTAGAATACATATTTTAGGTCTTATGAATGATGCGGTTAAATCTGTTAATTCTGAATTATCTCCACATGCTCCTCGTTTTGAGAGATTTAACGTTAATCCTGAGAAAATAAGAGATATCATTGGTAAAGGTGGTTCTGTTATTAAATCTATGAGTGAAGATACAGGAGCTAGCATTGATCTTACTGATGCTGGCGTCGTATCTGTTTTTGCACCAACTAATGAAGCATTAACTGCTGTATTAGCTAGAATTGAAGATGTCATCGCTGAAGCTGAACTAGGTGAGATTTATGAGGGTGAAGTTGTTAGAATCGCTGATTTTGGTGCCTTTGTTAGTATTTTGCCTAACAAAGATGGTTTATTGCATATCTCGCAAATTTCTCATGAAAGAGTAAATAAGGTAACTGATGTTCTTAGTGTTGGTGATAAAATAAAAGTTAAAGTCACTGAGATTGACAGAATGGGGCGGGTTAAATTATCTATGAAAGAGCTAGCGCCTAGGCCAGATGCAAAAGCAGGTGCAGCGGGTGATAGGTCTGATAAATCTTCTGATAAAAAAGATGAAAAAGCAGCTGAAAAAGAGAAAGCATCTGATAAAAAAGATGATGGCAAGAGTAAAGATAAAGCTGTAAAAGATGATAAGAGCGAAGATAAGAAGGAAGGTAGGAGCGAAGATAAGAAAGAAGATAAGCCAGAAAGTAAAAAAGAATCTAAAAAAGAAGAAGTTTTAGATAGTTCTGGTGAAACTCAAGAGGAAGAAGTTGAGTTGTCATTTGAAAAAGCAGATTCTTCTGATGATGCTGGCTCTGACTCTGATGAAGATGATTCTAAAGATTCTTCTTCTGAGAAGAAGTCTCGCTCTCGAACTAGTACTGGAAAAGGGCGTTCAGCTGGAAGAAAGACTACTGAAAAGTAGTCTTTGCTGAGTTTAACGGTTATTATTCCTGGCAGAGCTCTTTTTGTTAGCCTGTGTTGATCTGTTGTTTTTAAAAACCACAGGGGCTCATAAATCCACGTTGACAAGTGACATGGCTTTGCTATACTGACGTTGTCAACGTATTTTATATAACTATTTAGTGCTTGATGTTATAAATAAAACACTAGTCATATATACTTACTAAATTCCAGGAGCTCAGATATGGGTAAAGAAAAAAGCCCCAAGAAAAGTGAAAAGAAAAAACCTCTTTTGACCCCCAAGGAAAAAAAAGCTGCCAAGATAGCTAAAAAGGCAAAACCATAATGTTGCCAACTTTTGAGACAAAATAGTTTAGCGTCTAGTTCCTAAAAATTTAATTTTATATAAATAATTAAACTTAAATTTAGGACAAAGAATTAGTGCAGAAAACAAAATAGCCCTGACTCTAAAACAAAAGTTGTTTTAGAGTTACTGGAAGGTGAATGTGTATTAAATTAAATATACTTTGGTCCCAAAGAGCGTGAGATATGTGAACTACGTGGTTAGATTGTCTGTCCGGCTAACAGGGTGTTGCTCCATGTAGCACCCTCCCCTTTGGGGGAAGGTTGGGGTGGGGGCAACGCTAGAAAGGGATGTCATCATCATCAAATTGATCAAACTCAGCTAAAGGCTCAGCTGTAGCATTGGTTGGAGCATTAGTTTTATTTGTTGTAGGTGCCGCCTTGGTTTGATTAGATGAGAAATTAGCCGGTGCTGCAGTATCCCCATTTCCGCCAAGAAGTTGCATTTCATTAGCTACGATTTCAGTGGTGTATCGATCCTGACCTGATTTATCTTGCCATTTATTGGTACGAATTCGACCTTCGATATAAATTAATCTGCCTTTTTTAACATATTGTGAAACAATCTCACCAAGTTTGTTAAAACAAACCACACGATGCCATTCAGTAGATTCAATAAATTCACCAGTGTTTTTATCTTTATAGCCATCGTTAGTAGCAAGTCTTATATTTGCTACTGCATTGCCATTTGGCATGTATCTTACTTCAGGATCAGCTCCAACTCTTCCGATTAATATAACTTTATTTAATGTGCCTTTAGCCATAATTATTCTCCAATTTTATTTATTTGTATTTATTAATTAAGTGTTTTAAATATCTATTTTTAACAAGAAAAAGGATACTGGATTAGACTGCTATTATCAAGGCGTTAGATTTTTTTATAATTCTTTATTTTTTTTATTTAATCCGCAAACTTTAAAAGATCATCTTCATTCAAAACTTTAGACTCAACTTTAAGATAGGCAATCTTATCAGATACAATAACTTTTGCTTGTTTGATGCCATTTATTTTTAGTAATTTATTTTCTAGATCCTGCGCTTGCTTTTCATCTTTAATATTTGATAGATGAATCATTCTTGTTGCAACTTGCGCTGGCTTTTCCATGGTTAGTGCAAATATAAACCATATAAGAGCTAATACTAAACAGAAAATATATACGCCACTAATATGATGCTCGCCGTATAAAAAACCGCCAACACTGCCACCAGCAAATGCCCCAAAAAATTGGCAGCTAGAATAAACTCCCAAAGCTGTACCTTTTGAGCTAATAGGAGCAAGTTTTGAAACTAAAGATGGCAAGGTAGCCTCTAGTAAAACAAAGGCTGTAAAAAATATTATTAAAGATATAACAACAGCGCTAATATGACTCCCTAGAAAAATAAAGCCAAGTTGTGATAATCCAAAAAGGGCGATAGCGCTTAAGAATACTTGTTTCATCTTATGCTTAGTCTCAGCCATTATCACAAATGGGACCATTAGTAAAAACGATAGAATTAAAACAGGAGCATATACCCATGCTTGATCCATTTTTGATAGGTGTAATTGGTCAGTTAAAGCTAGCGGTAAAACTATAAAAGTTGCGGTTAAGATCGCGTGTAAGCAAAATATTCCAAGATTCAAGCGTAATAGTTGAGTATTTTTAAGAGTTGCTTTAAGAGTTCTTTTGTCAATTTGCTGATCTCGATGAAATATAGTTTTTTTAGGATTTGGGACTTTTAAATAAACTATTATGATTGCTAATATTGCACAAAGGGCTGTTAGATCAAATATTCCGGATATGCCAAAGTGTACGGCTAATATTGGGCCAAGTATCATCGCAATTACAAAGGAAATTCCAATGGTTATACCCATAATTGCCATAGCTTTAGTTCGAACTTCTTCTCGAGTTAGATCTGCGGCACAAGCAAGCAGTGTGCTGCCGATTGCACCAGCTCCTTGCAGAGCTCTACCAGCTATAATTCCATATATAGAGTGAGAGTGTGCACATAAAATACTTCCAAGAGCAAATATAACAAGCCCGATTATAATTACAGGTTTGCGCCCAATTTTATCAGATAAGGCGCCAAGTGGCGCTTGTAAAAAGCCTGAGGTTATTCCATAAGCGCCAAGTGCCATGCCAATTAAAAGTGGAGTTACATGATTGAAGTGATTAGCATATAACGAAAAAATTGGCAAAATCATAAATAAGCCAATCATTCTTAGACCAAAGATGCTAGCAAGCGCGCGAGTTGCCGCACGCTCTGTTTTGGTAATATTAAAAGTATTAGAGGTGTTTTTTTTACGCATTTCAATAAGCTAATCAGTATTAAATAGGCTCTTATGTTACTATTTTTTCTGCTTGAGTTAAACTGATACCTAAATAGGTTTTTCTTGCGTAAATATTTTATTAAGTTTAACTTTTTTTATGTTTAATAAAAGCCCATTCTATAGCTGCTAGTAGGAATTAAGAATTAGGAATGTTTATAAATTTCCAAGTTAGTTGAATAACTTGTTTTTAGACTTTTATCTTATTTAAGTTAACCTAACCTACTCTGATGCTTTCTTAATGCTAGAAAATTTTATTAAATGACATGAAATAAATACAAAAGAAAATTAAACTGCTTTAAGTTATAATAAAAAGATAAGTTATAGAAATAATAATTGAGTTATTAATGAAATTTTTAAAAAATCTTTTTAGATGTCTTGTCCTAATTGGAAATGGGTTGTTTTTAACATCATGTGCAGTTAAAAATCCGCCTACTACCGTAGATAATGTAAATTTAAATAAATATATGGGAAAGTGGTATGAGATAGCATCATTTCCTAATTCATTTCAAAAGCATTGTAAATGTACTAATGCAAATTATGAGCTTGTTGGTAACAAGGTTAAAGTAGTTAATAAGTGTAGAAGAAAGTCTGTTAGTGCTAAGTGGGATATTGCAACTGGCCATGCAAAAGTTGTACCTAATACAGGTAATAGTAAACTTAAAGTAACATTCTTTTGGCCATTTTATGGGGACTATTGGATATTGTATCTAACTAAAAACTATAGTGAGGTTCTTGTCGGCAATCCAAGTAGAAAGTATCTTTGGATTTTATCTAGAGAAAAGTCAATAAGTAAAAAAGATTATGACTTTTTAGTAAATATTGCCAAAGAAAAGGGATTTGATGTATCTAAGCTCAAAAAAACTACGCAGTGTTAAGTTAAAAATTAAAAATGAGTTTGAATTAATAAAAATGATAAAGTAGATAGTTATAGAGATTTTTTTAAGTAGATGTATGTAATAAATTTAAATGGTTTATTTAATATATTTTTTGCTAAACCTAGTAACTAATGCATAATTTCAAATATAAAAGTCTAGAAATCTATTAGTTTTCCTTCCCAGTCAATTAGAAGCCCTGATTGCTCTTGTTTAATATTGTGAAAATTTGTTAATAAGTGTTTCGCAGCTTCTTGGGGTGAAAATAAATGCGATGGGTCAATGTTTTTTTTAAATGGCTCAGATAAAAAAGTATCTACTGTTCCAGGGTGATACCCAAAAATTATAGCATTCTTAAATTGCCTGGCCCACTCAATTGATATTGTTTTTATTAACATATTTAATGCGGCCTTGCTCATGCGGTAACTATACCATCCACCAAATTCATTTTCTTTAATGCTAGATACTCTAGCTGAGATTATCATAAACTTTAGGTTTGAGTCTTTTTTGATATATTTGTTAATGGCTTGGGCGATTAATATGGTTGGCATTGTGTTTATATCAATACTTTGATGTAGCCAGTCTTTTGATATTTGCGGAATGCTTTTTTCTGGCATATGATTTTCATCATGCAAAGCACCAATAGTGTTAATAATATAATCGGGCAATCCGTTATTTTCTAAATAATTATCAAGTTGATCAAAAGATATTTTATCAACATTTTTATTGGGTATATCATCTTTTCTTGTTACAACCGTAATTTTATTATTTGGGTTATTAGTTAAAATATTATCTATAACCGCAGAACTTATACCGCCATATCCGAAAATTAGATATTTACTCACTTTGAGCTCCTTTGATTTTTTCATAAGCTAATAGTGCATGCTCTCTTGATAATTTTAGATCAATTATTGGTTTAGGGTAGTCTTTGCCAAGATTAATATTAGCTTCTTTTAAAATGTTTTCTGGAGCTTCCCAGGGTTTGTGAATATATTGTTTAGGCAGATTTTTTAATTCAGGAACAAATTCTTTAACATATTTACCTTCTGGATCAAACTTTTCACCCTGTGTTATTGGGTTAAATATTCTAAAGTAGGGCGCAGCATCTGCTCCTGAGCCTGCAACCCATTGCCACCCAGCACTGTTGCTTGCAAGGTCAGCATCAAATAAGCAATCCCAAAACCATTGCATTCCACTTTTCCAGTGTGTTAGTAGATTTTTAGTTAAAAAAGATGCGCAAACCATTCTTATTCTATTATGCATATACCCTGTTTTATAAAGCTGGCGCATGCCAGCATCAATTATTGGGTATCCGGTTTCTCCTTTTTGCCAAGCTGTTAGATTATCTTGCTTATTTTGCCACGGAAAATTATCAAACTTTTTTCGTAGGTTTTCTTCTGGGAGATTTGGAAAGTGATATAATAGGTAGTAAGAAAACTCTCTCCATCCAATTTCACTTAAAAAGTGTTCTGTGTTAGTGTCTTGATTTAATTCACATATTGCATGCCAAACCTGATTTGGAGAAATTTCCCCAAAATGTAAATGAGCAGATAATCTAGATACGCTTTTTTCAGAAGGTATATCCCTACCTTTTTTGTAGTTTTTTACTCCATTTGCTATAAATTCTTTTAGTTTGTCTCGAGCATATAATTCACCAGAATCAACGAATTTATAAATATCTTCTTGCCATTTTTTATCTTGTACAAGATCAAGTTTTTTTATTAGATCATCAAAATCTTCTTTTTGAATCTTTTTGATTTTTGCTAAATCTAATTTTTTTGTTTTAGGGTACCTTGGCTCTTGAGCGCTTAGGCATCCTTTTTTATAGTACGGAGTAAATACTTTGTAAGGTGTATTATCACTCTTTAAAATATCCCATGGCTCCCATAATAATGATCCGTTAAAGGATTTTACATTTATCTGATTGTTCTTTAGATTTTGCTTAATGGTTTTATCAGAATTAATTCTCCATGGCTCATAACACCTGTTCCAAAGTACGGTATCAACTTGGTTTTCTTTTATAATATTTTCTAAAATTTCTAGGGGTTCTCCTAAATAAATATTTAATTTTTCATCTAGAGAGAGGTTTAGTTTTTTTAAAGATTCACTAAGCCATACTTTTTGAGCTGAGCCTAGTTGGCTTTCTTTTGGAGTTAAGCTATCAAGAATATATACCGGGATAATCTCAAAGTTTTGGTCTAATGCAAAGTTAAGGCATGGATTGTCAGAAACTCTTAAATCTTGTCTAAACCATATTATTGCTTTTTTATTATGCATTTTTTATCTTAATAAATATTTGTTTTTTATAAGCTAATTTAGATCCTCAATATTAGCAACATAAATATCATAGTCTTTATATCCCCTTGCATGAGCCTCATCTTGACAGCTTTTTACGGAGTTAAGCACATATGGTTTTCTATCCGGCATGCAGCTTGGGCAGCCACGTGATGCCATCACACATTGCAGTTCTGATTCCATCTGCATGCCGCCATTAGTTATACATCCTGTGTATTCTGAGTTAAGTTTAGAGTGTTTATAATCCCCGCCAGATACACACAAGCACCCAACCGGGCCGCCATCGCAACCTTCGCCTTCATCATCTAGCCCTAAGATATAAGTTGGTTTTTGAATTTTTAATAAATTAGAGCTTTTAATATTTAAGATATTATTAATTTGCGTATAGGTTTTAGCAATAATTGGCGATGTTGTAATTAATAAAGTTATTAATGCTATTATGTTGCTTGTTTTTTTGATTTTAAATTTCATTTTTAGATCCTAATTCTATTTTTATTTTTATTTTTGCTAGGAGATTAAAATCTTAACTTGTTCTAATAATAAAGGGAGTAGGTCACATTTTATTGATTTAAGATTAGAGTACTTTTATGGTTGACCCAAGTGTCTTTAGGTCGCTATCATGTAGTATAAATAGATAAAAATAATTTTCTGGAGTGGGGGATATGTCCATGTCTAAAATGCCAGCTTTAAAGCTTAGAATGATAGGGGATAATCATTTTGAAGGAGTTGTTCAAGATGATTTGTTTGGGGATGCGCGAATTGGCGTTCCAGGTGATGGAAATTGTCTATATCACGCTGTTTTGGCTTCTTTGGCTAGCAATGAAGAGTTGCTGGAGAGATTAGCTTTGCCTTTAAATTTAAAAAGGTGTATCAGAAAACATAATGTTAGAGCTTTTAGAGTATTAGCCAGAAGAGAATTATTGCAAAATTCTGAAAGATATTTAGATATCTTAGGTGGAGAGGAGCAGCTATTTAGAGAAGGTGTAAATACCATAGTTGAAAATGGAGCCTGGGGTGGGGATTTAGAAATTCAGGTTTTAGCTTCTTTATTAGGTTGTAACATTGAAGTTTCGATGTTTAATTCCAATTATGGGAAAAAAGAAGGTGCCGGGCTTTTATCCTCTATTTCAAGCTATGTTTGTGCTCAGCCTGATAGTGTTAGACTTTATCAGCCTTTAGCGCAAGAAGGGCCAGATAATATACTAGCTGATGTTATTGGCAAGACGCGCGAGAAAGAAATTTGCTATCGACATAGAAAACAATTATTTGATATGGCAGATGGTTTTGTTTTTAGTGAAGATGAAAAATCTCTAGTGGCACAAGAGCATATAGATTTAATAAAGGCCAAAATAAATTCCTTGCCGGTTGATTCTTTTGCCAATTTCAAATCTGGCTTAGACAGCATGAAAGAAGTTTTAACTAAAGATGCAGCTAAAGTAAGGCTAGAAATTAACCAGGCTTTAGATGAATCTTTAGAGGAAGGTGAAGATCTAAAAGACTGGTTGTTATTTGAAAGTAGATTTAATAAACTTCATGCCTTTCACCAGGTTATATCTGGTGTTGATTTAGAACAACAGCCGCAAGATGGCCCGAGGCTCTCTAGTACATTACCGTTTGAAACCAGATCTAGAGGCAGGTCAAGGGATGGGTATCGTGAGTATCCCCCAGCTAAGCATAGTAAAACTTGTGATGTTAGTTAGTTTATTTATTTAATTAATTATATTTTTAAGCTCCTTCAATAAAAGCTTTTTGAAACTATACTAAAATTAGTGGAGGAGGCTTTTATGAATAATATATCCAAATATAAATTAGACACACCTTGTTTGGTGATCGATAAGCTTAAGCTGGTTGCCAATATTAAGGCTATGCAAAAATATGCAAGTAGCCATAAAAAATTGGTTCGTCCACACGCAAAAACTCATAAATGTACGCAGGTTGCCAAATTACAATTAGAGCTGGGTGCTGTTGGTATTTGTGTAGCAAAAGTAAGTGAAGCGCTTGAATTTGCGAAAAATGGGATCACAGGTTTATTAATAACTTCCCCTGTTGTAACTACTATTAAGCTTAATAATTTAGTAGAAGTATTGAACTTAGCACCAGATACCATGGTAGTGATAGATAGTTTTGATAATTTAAAGCAATTATCAGAACTTGCACAAACAAAAAATTTAGCCCCGATAAACATTATCGTTGAAATTGATGCCGGAATTAGTCGAACTGGAATATCTTTTGAAAAAGTTGTTCCACTTGCTCTTGAAGTTCATAAAAGTGATAACCTAATTTTATGTGGAATTCAGTGTTACGCTGGGCATTATCAACATATTAAAGATAATCAAGCAAGGACAGATGCATCTGTTAGCCTTTTACAAAAAGCGGGTTTAATTAAGCAAGAAATTGAAAAGCAAACTGGTTTGCAAAATTTAATTCAAACAGGCTCAGGTACCGGGACCTATGAGATAGATTGTCAAATCGATAGTGTAACTGAGATCCAACCAGGTTCGTATACCGTCATGGATAAAGAATATTTTGATATAGAATATGACGGAGTGTATTTTCAGCCATCTATGACCATGTTAACTACAGTCATAAGTGCGAATAGCAAAGAGCATGTCACCGTTGATGCGGGGACTAAATCTTTATATAAAGATCCAACTAGTCCTAAGATTATTAGTCATGCTGGTTTAAGTTATGATTGGGATTTATTCGGCGATGAGCATGGAAAAGTTACCGGAAGTTCTCTTCCAGTAGTTGGGGATCTTATTGAGATGATCGTCCCGCATTGTGATCCGACTATTAATCTTTTTGATAAATTTTATGTTATTGAAAATGATGTAGTAGTCGATATTTGGGATATTGGTTTAAGAGGGAAGTCTCAATAATAACCAACCTTACGCACTCCAATAAAAATAAAATATCAAAAAGACTTAAAACAAAAACTAGTCGTTGCGAACGAGCCGTAAGGCGAGTGTGGCAATCTCCCACCCGAAGCTGATATTACACGCCCTAGTTGCAATTGGCAGGAGATTGCTTCGTCACTTCGTTCCTCGCAACGACTATCTGGGGTTTTTCCTAAAATTGACCTCGCTGACTTGGGCTTATATTGTTAGGCTTAGAAATCGGTTCATTTCGCCGATATCTACACCATTAATTTGATCAGCTTGTGCCATACTGTCTCTAAATACTGCGGCCGCGGAAGGATTAGAGCGTAAGCGATTTATGTCATTGAATAGCCTACGTTCCACTGGGTCAAGCACTTGAATATTTAGTGTGACACATAAACAACTTAAGAAGTCTAGTTGTGAAATTGCATTTAATCCTTCTTGATTCAAAAGGCCGGCATTTCCACCCATCAGCGTTTGCATATAATGGTATTTTCCCGCTCCTTCTTTAAGTTTTTCTTTAAATGCACTACTATTGATTATAGCGTTGTAGTCGGGCTCGGTTTTTTTTAGGCAAGTAGTTTTCTGATATTGAGATTCTTTAATTATTGCTAGAATCTGTTCTAAATCAAACATTGCTTTGGCTGCGGGTGATTGCTCATCAGCTTTTTGTTGAAAAAAATTCAATAGTCTAGGACCTCTTGGGTTATTTCTTCGTTTTTGCGTAGCGTCAATGATTTTTTGCGTATCATTCTGGGATGATTTATAATTATGGCTCATAATATTGTATCCTTTTGATTTTTATTGTTTTAATAAACTTAAATTAGCTTGCCTGAGATGCAATATACTGCATCTTAACATATAAATTATATCTAAATATATTATTTAGATATAATTTATATGTTATTTTAATATAAAATTTATTAGTTCATTCATGAAATTATCGTTTTTGTTAATCTAAAAAAACTTCTTAATTAAGCTAGAAGTAGAAGAGTCAAAACTAGCCAAATTATCACCCTCACCCTGCAATGCCTCCAAAACAGGGCCAGCCAAAACTTTACCCAACTCAACTCCCCACTGATCAAAAGCGTTTATATCCCACAAAACACTTTGCGTGAAAATTTTATGCTCATAACATGCGACTAACTGCCCCAAAGTATATGGCGTGATTTTATCTAAAACAAACATAGTTGATGGTTTGTTCCCAGGAATTTGTTTATGCAAAGCTAAAAATTCAGCTTGCGCCGAATCCATGCCTTTTTTTAATAATGCATCTTTAGCAGCATCAAAACTTAAACCTTGCATAAGTGCTTGAGCTTGCGCTAAGCAATTTGCAATTAAAGTATCTTGGTGGTGCTTAAGATCATGATGATTATGTTTGGCAATTATAAAATCTATTGGAATTAAATGAGTTCCTTGATGTAAAAGTTGAAAATATGCATGCTGACCATTGGTGCCAACACCTCCCCAAATAATTGGCGCGGTTTTATGTTCAGCTGTATCACCTAAATGTGTAACTGATTTACCATTACTTTCCATATCTGCTTGTTGTAAGTAATCAGGAAGATAAGATAAATATTGATCATATGGCAAAATTGCTTGCGCTGAGGTATCCCAAAAATTTCTATAATATGCGCCAATTAATCCTAAAATAGCCGGTAAGTTTTTTTCTAGTGGTTGCGTTAAAAAATGTTCATCTATATAGCTTGCGCCATTTAAAAGCTCTTTGAAATTATCCATGCCACAAGTTAAAGCTATTGGTAAGCCAATGCTGGACCAAAGTGAATATCTGCCACCAACCCAATCCCACATTTTAAAACAATTATTTGGGTCAATGCCAAACTCTTGAGCTTTAGCAGTATTTGAAGTTATAGCTATAAAGTGTTTGGTAAGATCAACATCTTTGCCTAATTTATTAATAACCCATTCTCTTGCACTAAGTGCATTAGTTAAAGTCTCTATAGTTGAAAAAGATTTTGAGGCAATTATAAAAAGAGTATTTTTTGGATCTATATTTTCTAGATTAGAGAGTAGGTCGGTTGCATCTATATTTGATACAAAATGGCAGCTCATACCTTTTATTTTAAAAGGAGTAAGTGCATTTACTATCATCTTAGGGCCCAAATCTGAGCCACCAATTCCTATGTTTACAATAGTTGTGATTTTCTCACCAGTTGACCCAATAAAATCTCCATTATGGATTTTGGATACAAATTTTTGCATTTTTGAATATTCAGAAGAAACTTCTGTTTGAATATCTTGAGGAATTATATCTAATAACTTTTTATTGGGAACACATCTTAATGCTGGATGTAAAACTGCTCTATCTTCGGTGTTATTAATATGTTTGCCGGAGAAAAGATCTTTTGTTTTTTGAGATAAATCACAAGATTCAGCCCAGTTGATTAGATTTTCAAAGATGCCTTGATCTATATGATTTTTTGAAAAATCACAATATATATCATTAATTTTTAGAGAATATTTTTGCGCACGTGTAGGGTCATTTTTAAATAAAGTATTTAAGCTAGATTCTTTTATATCTTTAGCTTGTTCAGCTAGTTTTTTAATTATTTGGATTTTTTTGGTGTTTTGAGTCATGGCTTCTTCCAGGGTTTTGTCTAGATGTTTGATCTGGCTTCAGATTTGAGCGGCGTTTGAATCTATTGTTTCTATTATATTTATGTTGCCGAGATTGCTCTGTCGCAGCTTGATACGGGCGCCAAAAATCTATACTTTTTTGCGCGACGCCATCTATTCCTTGGCGCATAATTAAAAAATCATATGCAGCTCTAAAGCGCGGGTGCGATGCAACTTCTTTAGTGGTTTTATCATTACACTTTTCTAAATCATATTGCAGTAGCCAAATCTCTTTTACGTGCTGAGAAATTCTTTGCGTGAGGGTAACAGTTTCACGCTGTATTCTTAAAGTTTTATCAATAGCGTTAACAGCCGCTTCTTGTTTTGGCATCTTAGGGATATTTTTATATATTGATATTAGTTGCTCTTTAAATTCTGACCACAGAAAAATTGATATTAAAAAAGCCGGGTTTATGCCAAGTGATTTGTTTATGCGCTTATCTGTATTATTACAAGCTTTATAGAAATAGTTTATTAAATCAGGAGATTTTTTTAAATGCTTTTCGACAAGAGGGAAGAAGTGTTGCATTAAGCCATATTCTCGTAAATCTTTAAAATTCTGGCAACCCTTTCCTGATAAAAATATCTTTTGGTACTCTTCGAGTAATCTTGCAGCAGGAATATCAGCTAAGAGATTAGACATTGGTTTGAGTAGGTTTTTTAAGCTGCTATCTATTTTAAAATCTAGCTTATTAGCTATTCTAATAGCGCGCAGCATTCTAACTGGATCTTCAGTTATTCTTGTTTTAGGATCTCCTATAAATCTTATTTTTTTGTTTTTTATATCTTTTAAGCCTTGATAATAGTCGATGATGCAGTTTTTAGATGGGTCATAATACATAGCATTTACAGTGAAATCTCTTCTGGCAGCATCTTCAGTTTGATTGCCATAGACATTATCTCGTAAAATTCTTCCTGAGGTTGAGGTTGAGTGAATTTTTGGGCTTAGCTCTTTATTTACTTTTGAGCTTCTAAAAGTAGCTACTTCATAAATTTGACGGCTCATATAAACATGTACTAGTCTAAATCTTTTACCAATTATCCGAGCTGATCTTATTGCAGATTTTACTTCTTCAGGTTTTGCCTCAGTAGCTATGTCAAAATCTTTAGGAGTTATGTTTATTAGAGCGTCGCGAATGCAGCCACCGACCAAAAATGATTGAAAACCTTTTTTTTGCAGAGTTTTAACTATGTGAATAGCATTAGCATCTGTGTTTAAGTTGTGAGATTTTTTTGGGTCTAGATAAACTGTTTTCGGTGGGGATGAAAAAATATTTTTTAAAAAATTTGGCAGGGTCATGTTTTTTTGCTTCTGGTTTTAGATTTATTTTTTGGTTTTGATAAATTTTTAGTTTTGATTTTTTGTGAGTTTTTGATTTCATCATATAAAGTTACATAAACACTAGCGACAAAAGCAATAGTTATAGTGTTAATAAATATCTCTACTGCCTGATCAATGCCAAATAGGGGTGATGATCCAAGTTGTTCGCCTAATGATTGAAGTAAGTAGATAGGCACGTATCTTAAAACGAGACAAAATATAACTATTGTGAAAGTAGCAAAGAATACATGCCTAATTCTGCCAAAACTTTGAGTAAGGCTGCTTATGCCTTTTCCTTGTTCAAATAAAATTATTTGTTCATATAGGGCAAAAAAGGTTAGTAAAACTAGGCCTGGGATAACATATATCATAAGGCCAACGCCAACCAAAATCATAAAAATAACATAATTTAGTATTAAACTTGGTAGTAAGCGTGTGACATAGGATAGTGTCTTGGTAAAATCAGGGGTTATAACCGAGTCATATAATACGACCATTATTATACCGCTGATTAGGCATCTTATTACAATCATTGCAAATATTAAAAAAGCCATGCCAATTGGATTATTTATGTGAGTCCCATCAGCGCTTACAGATAGCATGGTGTTAAGGTAGATGCCAATTAGTTGGGTAATAGCCGCTAGGACAAAAGCTGGAATAAAGATTGCTTTAAGCTTTATTTTAAATAAATCTTTAGAGCGGGATATTACTGAAATAAATAGCGGGCTAGAGTTTTGTGATACTTTCTTCATAGTTTTATAAAAATTTTATGTTTTTTAGTGAGTTTGAGTATAATGTATGCAGCGTATAGATATCAAGTTTACAATCAGCAATATAAATGGCTATGCTGCGAGTGTTTAGATATAATACCTTTGTACTATAATATAAGTAAGCATGTTTTTATAAAAGATATTTAAGGATCTATATTCATGAATGACACCATGAAAAATATTTTGTTATGGGTGGTTATAGCACTTGTTCTAGTTGTGGTTTTTAGTAATTTTGGGCCTAAAGATGCTAGCAATAGTGTGCAAAAAATGCCAACCTCTACTTTTTTGGAAAAGGTTAAATCTAGACAAATCAAAAATGTTGTGTTTGATGGGCAGCATATTCATGGGGTTACAAATACAGGGCAGCAGTTTAGAACTTACATGCCTTGGAATGATCCATTCTTGCTAGATAAGTTGCTAGATAAAAAAGTGTCTTTTAACGCAGTAGCGCCAAAACAAGAAAGCTTCTTATCTAGATTCTTAATTAGTTGGTTACCATTTATTGTTTTAATTGGTATTTGGATTTATTTATTGCGGCAAATGAGTGGCGGTAAAGGTGGTGGCGGTGCCTTTAGTTTTGGTAAGAGTAAAGCTAAATTGATGGGTGAAGATCAAGTTAATGTTACTTTGGCTGATGTTGCAGGCGTTGAAGAAGCAAAAGAAGAAGTTGCTGAAATTGTTGATTTCCTAAAGGATCCAGACAAATACCATAAGCTTGGTGGAAAAATTCCTCGAGGTATCTTGATGATAGGGCCTCCAGGAACTGGTAAAACTCTTATGGCAAGAGCTATTGCAGGTGAGTCTAAGGTTCCATTTTTCGCTATATCTGGTTCTGATTTCGTTGAGATGTTTGTTGGTGTTGGTGCATCCCGAGTAAGAGATATGTTTGAGCAAGCTAAAAAGCGTTCACCTTGTATTATCTTTATTGATGAGATTGACGCTGTTGGACGTCATCGTGGTGCCGGCATGGGCGGTGGGCATGATGAGCGCGAACAAACTCTTAACCAATTATTAGTTGAGATGGATGGTTTTTCTGAGAACGAAGGTGTAATTGTTATAGCCGCAACTAACCGACCAGATGTGTTGGATCCAGCCTTATTACGTCCAGGTAGATTTGATAGACAAGTTCCAATTGGCTTGCCAGATGTAAGAGGTCGGGAGCAAATATTAAAAGTCCATATGCGCAAACTTCCATTATCCAAAGATGTAGAGCCTAGCTTGTTAGCTCGAGGAACACCTGGGTTCTCTGGTGCTGATTTGATGAATTTAGTTAACGAAGGTGCCTTGTTCGCAGCTCGTGAGAATAAAACTAAAGTTGAGATGAACGATTTTGATCGCGCGAAAGATAAAATTTTGATGGGCGCTGAGCGTCGCACTATGGCGATGAGCGAAGAAGAGAAAAATTTAACTGCCTATCATGAGTCGGGCCATGCAATTGTTGGTTTGAGTATGCCAGATCATGATCCTGTTTATAAAGTCAGCATTATTCCTCGAGGCAGAGCTTTGGGTGTTACGATGTATTTGCCAGAAGAAGACAGAGTTAGTTATTCAAGACAGCGTCTTGAGAGTATGCTTGCATCTTTATACGGTGGCAGAATCGCTGAAGAGCTCATTTATGGAGCCAAAAAAGTTACAACTGGGGCCTCTAATGATATTCAGCGTGCTTCTGAAATAGCAAGAAATATGATTAAAAAGTGGGGTCTGTCAGATAAGCTTGGCCCCATTATGTATGGTCATGATGATGAGCACCCATTTTTAGGGCAAACTATGGGTAGAAGCCAAGAGCCGGAATTTTCAGCTGAAACCGCTAATAAAATAGATGTTGAGGTAAGAAAGTTAATTGATACAAGTTATTCTATAGCAACTAAAATATTAAAAGATAATATAGATATCCTACATACAATGGCAGAAGCCTTAATGAAATATGAGACTTTAGATGCGAGTCAAGTTAAAGATTTGATGGGTCGTAAGTCAGTCAAGCCACCTGAAGGCTGGAATGATAATGATAATAAATCTGGTACAAAATCAGGTAAAACTAAAAAAGCTAGTACTCCAAAGTCAAAGTCAAAGCCAAAGCCAAAGCCAAAGCCAAAGCCAAAGACAAAATCCAGCGGTGATATCGGTTCAGTAACTAGCTAGTTTTAATTATGTAATTTTCGAGTGGTATTTTAAATTATGGTTGAGTCATATTTTGGCACAGATGGAATTCGTGGCCGCGTTGGAGATGGATTAATAACTCCTGAGTTTGCATTAAAGTTAGGTTGGGCGGCAGGGGAGTTTTTAAAACATAAATATCCTGATAATAAAAGAATCTATGTTGTTATTGCCAAAGATACCCGCTTGTCTGGATACTTATTTGAATATGCAATAGCATCTGGTTTAACTGCAGCTGGGGTAAATGTTTATTTGTTAGGCCCTATGCCAACTCCTGCAGTTGCTTATTTTACTAGAACTTTTGATGCGGAATTAGGTGTGGTTGTTAGTGCTTCGCATAATGCTTATCAAGATAATGGAATTAAATTTTTTCGTGCTGATGGCATGAAATTATCAGATGAAGATGAGATTTTATTGTCTGAATTAGTAGATCAACCTTTGGTGTGTGCTTCCCCTGATAAAGTTGGAAGAATTAAGAGAGTTGATGATGCTCAAGGTAGATATATCGAATTTTGTAAATCATCGGTTCCTCCATTGATGAGTTTATCTAATTTTAAAGTAGTTTTGGATTGCGCTAATGGCGCTACTTATCATATTGCACCTAAAGCTTTTAGAGAATTAGGTGCTGAAGTTATAGTTATTCATGACAGCCCAGATGGTCTTAATATTAATGCTAATTGTGGTTCTTGTTATCTAGATTCTTTGCAAGATAAAGTTTTGGAAGTTAACGCTGATTTAGGTATAGCCTTTGATGGTGATGGCGATAGAGTGATTATGGTAGATCATTTAGGTAAAGTTGTAGATGGAGATAAAATTTTATATTTATTAGCGCAAGATCGCCAGGAAAGGGGGGTGCTGGAAGGTGGAGCAGTAGGAACAGTCATGACTAATATGGCCATTGAGAATGCATTTGCGAAGAAAAATATTCCTTTTGAGCGTACAAAAGTTGGTGATCGTCATGTTATGGAAGCGTTAAAAGAAAAAAACTGGCATATTGGTGGGGAGTCATCAGGGCATATAATTTCTCTTAGTAAAACTACAACCGGCGATGGCATAATAGCAGCCTTACAAGTGTTATCCTGTTTGCACCGGGTGAATAAAAATTTAAGTGAAGCGCTTGATGGGATAGATCTATTCCCACAGAAATTAATAAATATATCTTTTGCTGGCAATGAAGAATTTATTAGAAATAATAAGGATCTTTGGGATAATATTTATAATAAAGCCGCAGAAGTTGAGAGTGAGTTAGGTGAAAAGGGCAGGGTTTTGATTAGAGCTTCTGGAACTGAGCCTGTAATTCGCGTTATGGTAGAAGCAGAAGATGATTCTTTAGTTAATAAATATATTGATGATTTAGTTAACTTTGTGAAAGATTTGTTGCAAAATTAATAATTGGGAGATTATATGGCCAATCCAAATCAAAGTTCCGACCGCTGTTGCTGCTAATATAATTTCTAAGCAATATCGAGCATGGCACTTGAAATGGTTTGTCTCTATTGATTATGGGAGATTATATTATATGAAAAGAAAAGCATTAGTTGCTAATTGGAAAATGCACCTTGTAGAGAATATTAAAGATGGTTTTATAGATCCTGTGATGAATAACTTTCCTTTTGATAAGGCTCAAGCTGTTATTTGTGCGCCATATATGTCAGTCCCATTGATGAATCAATATGTTGATCAGGCAAAAATTCAATTAGGCGTGCAAAACATAAGCGATCATGATAAGGGTGCATATACTGGCGAGGTTAGCGCCCAGATGGCAGTTTCAGTTGGTGCTAAATATACTATAGTTGGGCACTCAGAGCGCAGAGCTTATTTTTTTGAAGATGATAATTTGGTTTATCAGAAGGCTCTTAAAGCGCAGGAGATTGGTTTAACTCCAATTATTTGTATAGGGGAAAACTTAGATCAAAGAGAGGCAGATTTAGTTGAGGATGTTATAACAAAACAGTTGGCTTTAGTATTGGCTGGGTTAAACTCAGGTGAATTTAAATATGATTTTTATTTGGCATACGAGCCCATTTGGGCAATAGGTACTGGAGTTGTCGCAACCGTTGAGCAAATTGCTCAGACACATGGTTTAATCCGCTCCAAGCTTGAGTCTTGCCATAAAGACCTTGCGGCAGATGTTAAAATTTTGTATGGTGGTAGCCTCAAACCAGGCAATGCTGCTGAGATTTTGGCTTTAGATGATGTAGATGGTGGTTTAATAGGTGGAGCCTCATTAAGCGCTGAAGATTATCTGGCGATAGCCGCTACAGTTAAATAGTTTAGTAAGATTTTAATTTTGGAATATTTTTTATGATATCTATTGTTTTATTTATACATGTTGTTATATGTATTGTGTTAATAATTATGGTTTTAATTCAACAAGGAAAAGGCGCCAGTGCTGGTGTGGCGTTTGGTGGAGGTAGTTCTGGTTCTATGTTTGGTTCGAAGGGGCCGGCTTCTTTTATGTTTAAATTAACTTGCTTTTTGTGTGCGTTTTTCTTTGTGACAAGCTTGTTTCTAAGTTATTTAACTTCAAAAAGTGTCAAAAAACAGTCGCAATTGACATCTGTGCCTGTTGTGACTTCTCCTGTGAGCAAAAAAAAAATTGAGACTAAAAAATCAAGTGATCTTCCTCCTGTTAGCGTATCTACAAAAATTGATAAGTCTAAGGGTGTATCTAAATCTGTGGATACAATGGCTCCACCTAAGAGTGTTAAAGTTACTAAGTAATTTTACTGTTTAACTCACCTTACGCAAAAACATACCCAGCTAAGTCGTTGCGAGTGAGCCGTAGGAGAGTGTGGCAATCTTTCCTCCTGGCAACAGTCGCTCTTCCTGCCTCCTCGTTTCCACAAAACCAACTGCAGTCGTTGCGAGTGAGCTTTAGCGAGCGCGGCAATCTCCCACCCGAAGCTGATACTATTACCCTCGTTGCAGTTGGGAGGAGATTGCAACTAAAACTGCATTCTAAAAACACTTTGATCATCCACATCAAGGCCTGCCTCGCCTTCTTCCTCTTTCCCTTCTCCTTCTAATTCTAATAAATCTTCAGAGCCTTCATGCAATTTATTAAAACTCAAAGCAAGGCTGTGAGTGATTCTTTGCACTTCTTCTTGCGGGATTCTCTCTGCTAGTTTATTTTCTTGAATTTTGCTCTTTTCTATAAAACTGAAATATACAGATGAAAAATTGATAGCTAAAAATTCAAGAAATTCATTCTTTAAAGCATTGCTTGGAAGCTTGGCTAAGTATTTAAGAGCCTCACTTTGCAATAATCTTAAATCAGCTACTAATATGGAGTTATTATAGCTGTTTGTCTTTAATTGCTCACAAAAGCATAAAATAACAATAACTGAGCTAGTAGCACAGGCATTAAAAAAGATGCTCGGGTCTCCCCAACGTTGTTGGATTACAGCAACTTTTTGTTTAAAGCCATTAGAGTTTAAAGGAAGAATATATGGTAATTGCTCACGCCAACATAAAGAAAGCAAGTTTTGATAATTAATTCTATTTAAAAAGGTGAAGCTATATTGAAATGAAGTGTTAAGTTGTCTTCTTGATATAAATAAAAGTGCATTAAATATATTATGAAAAGCTATAAAATAGTTATCTTTTTCGCTTGAATGTATTCTCTCTAGAGTCTCAAGTCGGTTAGCTTCTAGTTCATGTTGGTTTGTAGGAGATGAGAGATAGTAAGTCTTTCTGGGGTCTGCTTGGAGTATCTTGTGCCATTTTTGTATTTTTTTGGCATTCATATGGCTTATGGATGGCCAAGTTAGGTATTTCATTATTATATATGGTTTTGATTGACTAACGTTGGGCCAAGGGTTTAATAGAGAATTCATTGCGCTTTTGTTAAAGCTTATGCTATTAGCTGGCCCGCTTGGGGTTTTGAAAAATCTTAGATCTTTAAAGTTTTGCATAGTCTCAGCAATTAACTTATTACTAAAAAGTTCACTTATTTTTGAAATCCAAGGTAGTAGTGCGTTTATTTCTTGGTAGGGTTGGCGTTGGGCTCTGGTAGCTAAAATTAATTTAATTATCTTAATAATATTTTCATAGTTAAATTCGTAGTTAAAATCATGATTGCCATTTTTTTCAAGATTGGCTTTAAATGTTGCTATGTTATGCTTTGCAGTTGGGGTATATTTTTCTTTTAATGGCTCTAATAACTTTGCATCTTTTTCTGATAGATTAGACTCTCTTACTTTTGATAAAAAATATAGATTATTTAATTCTTCTGGATCGAGCTTGGATAATAATATAGGGGTATATATCTTTAAGTATTTTAATAAGCTTTCATTAAGCATTTTTGCTGTTGCGCTTAAATTTAAGGTATCTTGCATATCTAAATATGAAAAGATTTCAAAAAAATTATTGTGGCAGTCTAGTATTGTTTTGTTATGAAATGTTGGCGCGAGATTACAATTTACAGTCAGTGATTCAAATTTTATTCTATCAAGTAAGCTTGGTGTTTGTAAACTTGAGCAGAGGCTTGTTGCTGTAATAAAATTATGGACAGCTTGGTTTATTAGTTGATCTACTACTTGTGTTATCTGCTGGCTATAATTATATTCTCTTACTAACTCTTCTATTGCGGAGATGTCTTCTAGTTCTTGCTCTATTTCTTCTCTCATCCCCTTAGTTTTCGGCAACTTTATTTGCTCCAATTATTGTTATTAATTTTTTAGTTATATATATGATTAATAATTCATATAAGTGTTTTTGTCAATTATGCTTGGTTTTTGTGTTTTAAATAGCACTATAAACAGTAGACATTTTTAGTGATTGTCGCTAACATTGGGTCACTTGCCGGAGTGGTGGAATTGGTAGACACGCCACCTTGAGGGGTGGTGACGCAAGTCGTGCCGGTTCGAGTCCGGCCGTCGGCACCCGGAACCTTATTGGGCCTTGAATATGACTCCTACTAATAACAAAGTATTAGAAAATAATCTTATAAGCCAAATTGCAAGCATAACCAAACTCGACAAAGCTTTTAATGAATTAATGTCTAAACACAAAACTCGCCAAACAGGTGCAAATCTTTTGATCCAGTGCATTATACTCAAGCCTGACTGTTTTACGTGTATGAGAATCAACACTGCACATAGCATCTGATGGGGCCTTGTGTTTTCATGTGAAACCTCAGGCTTAACACATTTTTTTCAAAAAAGAGTATTTTCTTAATAAACCCTTAATATTAATATGTTATTATATTCATATAATGGTGACGTTGTTTTTGACTAAGCAGCTTCTTATATGGGTAAGCTAGATAAAGGATTTGATTTTTTAGGCTATAGGATAGTTAAAGAGAAACTATCGATAGCAAAAACGAGTTTTGCACGCCTAGGCGCGAATATCTACCGGCTTTATGAGCAACAAGCGAGCAATGAGCGCTTGGGGATATATTTGAAGAATTGGCTAGGATGGGCAAAAGGCGGGGTTGTTAATTTAATTGCCCCAATAATTGTAAATGGAAATAGAAATAGAATCATAAATTTAAATATTAATTTAAACGTGACCTGCGATCCTTCAGCGAGAATTAAAGTGTTTGTCAGAGGATGACAAATGCTTTGACTGCGTTTGATCGATGCAGCACGGAGAGTCTAAGCAATAAAAGGAGGATACTTATATGTCCGTAGTAGAAGATGTGAACGGTCGCTTATTGCGCGCGCTGTTAGAGATGCTACCAGAAAACTTCTGGGAGGTGTCGCAGATGGCACCCTCGATCGGGCCAGCAGCAAGCGAGGATAGCAGCTCCGCGTCGGCAGCTCCCGCCTGCGCTCCGAAACAGGCGAAGCGTAAAGAGCTAGCCGGCGATGCGAGTAGCTCAGCGAAACGAATAAGGCTGGAGTGCAGCGAAACGAAGGCCATCAGGGCCTTTTTCGCACCAGATCTAGATAGAGATATGAGTAAGCCGCCGCATATAGCTGCCACCCCGCAAGAGGAATTAGCCATACCTTCACGGGAACGTGACATCAAGAGGTACGAAGACGCGCTATGCTGCGCTCAGTACCTAATAACCGAGGGGAATATCGAGCGCAACGAAATCAAAACAACGGTGCTGTCTACGATAACAAAATTTCTTGAAGAACTTAAGTCTCCACGGCTGAGTGCCCCCGCGTTTATGCGAGACTATGAACCACTTCTGCGTTATGCACGTATGCTCGTATCTGATTGGCAGGACACAGCTCAAATTTATGAAAACTCATCTAGAGAAGAGGTACTTGATGATGTAAGACGTTGTTGTTGGTCGCTTAAATATGCAGGGGTGTTTCGAGCTGATAGAGAAATCGTATTTGCTGCTATAAAACAAGATTTAGAAGCTCTTAACTTTGCATCAGATGAGCTTAAAGCTGATAAAGAATTCGTGCTCGCTGCTTTACCATATGGATTACCGCTTGAATATGCATCAGATGAACTTAAAGCAGATCCCGTTATCGTGTTGGCTGCTGTTAGAGAAGATGTAAGTAATCTTGAGTGCGCATCAGCTGGTCTTAGAGCTGATAGAGATTTCATGCTTGAAGCTGTGAAACTAAGTGGTGAATACGCACTTGCATATGCATTAGATGAGCTTAAAAATGACGTAGATCTCAAGCAAGCCGCCATAAAAAGTCCAGCACTGACCATGTCAAACCTGCAGTGGCATAACCTGCGCCCAGAGGGCGCATCGCCACTTTCATTGTCTGTCATAGAAAGATGGCAAAGGAGCGTCGAGCACGCATGGGTTCTACCGACCAGGATGTCAGAGGGATTACGGCTCTCGGACAATGAGGGTTGAGCAGCAGGTGAAAGAGTCAACATCGAAAGCACCTCCGCGCCCCTCACCACTTCGATAACGCAGCGAACTCCGGCACGGCGGCCGCGGAAAACTCCTACACCACGCAGCACAGCCTAAATAAATATCGAAACAGTAGACATTTTTTTCTATTATGGCTAATATTGGGTCACTTGCCGAAGTGGTGGAATTGGTAGACACGCCACCTTGAGGGGGTGGTGACGCAAGTCGTGCCGGTTCGAGTCCGGCCTTCGGCACCAGTTTTTGTGGTTTGATGAATTTTCATCTAAACTTTAGTAGTTATAAAAAAAATAGGAATTTACAAGTGCTACATGATTATTTCGCTATTTTGATTTTTATTTTGTTCGGTATATTTTTGGCTTGTTTAATACCTATTTTAAGTAAAGTAGTCTCAAGGATTACAGATGTAGATAATCCAGATAAAGAAAAAACTTCCCCTTATGAATGTGGTTTTAATCCCTTTGAAGATTCTCGCATGCGTTTTGATGTGAAATATTATTTGGTTGCGATTTTATTTATTGTGTTTGATCTAGAAGTTGCATTTTTATTTCCATGGGCTGTAGTATCTAATCACTTAAAGGCTTATGGCTTTTATGCGATGGGAATATTTTTATTATTACTTATTGTAGGTTTTGTATATGAGTGGAAAAAGGGAGCTTTAGAGTGGGAATAATAAATAAAGTATTATCGAAGGAAGGCTTTTTAGTTACAAGTGTGGACTCCTTAGTTAATAAGATTCAAACGGGCTCTATTTGGCCTATGACTTTTGGGTTGGCTTGTTGCGCGGTTGAAATGATGCATGCTTACGCCTCGAGATATGATTTAGACAGGCTTGGAGTTATTCCAAGAGCATCCCCAAGACAAAGTGATTTAATGATCGTCGCAGGTACCTTGTGTAATAAAATGGCGCCGGCACTGCGCAAGGTTTATGATCAGATGCCAGAGCCTAGATGGGTTATTTCTATGGGTTCTTGTGCTAATGGCGGCGGGTATTATCATTATTCTTATTCAGTAGTTCGAGGTTGCGATAGGATAGTGCCGGTCGATGTATATGTGCCAGGTTGCCCGCCTACAGCTGAAGCTTTAGTTTATGGAATTATTCAACTTCAAAATAAGATAAAACGCGAGAAAACTATTTTTCGGGATGATATGTTTAGTCTTAAAAAACTTATCAAAAGAGGTAAATAATGAATTTAAAAGATGTTGAAAAGTCTCTAAAGGCCTTAGATAAAAAAGCCTTTAGTTTTGTTTATGCTCATGAGGAGTTAACAGTAACAGTTCCAAAAGATATGATAAAAAAAGTATGTTCTACTTTAAAAAAATCTTGTCAGTTTGAGCAGTTAGTTGATCTAAGTGGAGTTGATTACCTAGAATATGGCTATGCTCAATGGAAAACAGACGATGCTACAACTACTGGCTTCTCAAGAGGTACCACTGATGAAATTACCCGCATGAATGAAAGGCCTTCCGAGTTTTTAGCTAAAAAATTACCAGCAGCAAGGTTTGCTGTGATTTATCATTTATTATCTTTTAAGCGTAATTTGCGAGTTAGATTAAAAGTCTTTTTAGATGAGGCTGATTTAAATATAGAAAGCGTGATAGATATTTACCCTTCTTCGAATTGGTATGAGAGAGAGGCTTTTGATTTATACGGAATTATATTTCATAACCATCCTGATTTAAGACGTATATTAACTGACTATGGTTTTGTTGGTCATCCTTTTAGAAAAGATTTCCCTTTAAGTGGGAATGTAGAGATGCGTTATGATGCAAAACTGCAGCGAGTTGTGTATGAGCCAGTTCAAATAGAACCGCGTATTTTAGAGCCCAAAGTTATTCGGCATAATGCTCGTTGTGGCTCTAGTAAATAGAATAATGATTAATTTTTAGGCAGAAAATTTTATGTCACAAGTTAAAGACAAATCTAAATCAGAGTTTAAGAATTATACTTTGAATTTTGGCCCACAGCACCCGGCAGCACATGGTGTATTGCGTCTTATTCTTGAGTTAGATGCTGAGCAAGTGGTTAGTGCCGATCCACACATTGGTTTATTACATAGAGCTACAGAAAAGCTTGTCGAGACTAAGCCATATAATCAAAATATTGGTTATATGGACCGACTAGATTATGTCTCTATGATGTGTAATGAGCATGCATATGTAGGAGCTATAGAAAAATTATTAGGTATAAAAATTCCAATTCGAGCGCAATATATAAGAGTTTTATTTGATGAGATAACTAGAATTCTTAATCATCTAATGTGGATTGGAGCTAATGGTGTTGATTTGGGCGCTGTAACTGTTTTGCTGTATGCCTTTAGAGAGCGTGAAGATTTAATGGATTGTTATGAAGCTGTATCTGGTTCCAGAATGCATGCGAAATATTATAGACCCGGTGGGGTTTATCGGGATTTGCCTGATCATATGCCAAAGTATGAGCCAGGTAGTTTTAGAAGCGTGCGCGAATGCAAAAAACTCAATAAAAATCGAGAAGGTTCTTTGTTAGATTTTATTGAGGACTTTTCTAATAGATTTGATAAATGTGTGGATGAGTATGAAACATTACTAACTGATAACAGAATTTGGAAACAGCGTAATGTTGGGATTGGCGTGGTTAGTCCTGATAGGGCAAAAGAGTTAGGGTTTTCTGGCCCTATGTTAAGAGCATCAGGAGTTGCGTGGGATTTGCGCCGTAAGCAGCCTTATGCGGTTTATGATAAATTAGAGTTTGATATTCCAGTTGGTAAAGCTGGAGATTGCTATGATAGGTATCTAGTTCGTGTGCATGAGATGCGCCAGTCTAATAAAATTATAAAGCAGTGTGTTAATTGGCTTAACAAAAACCCAGGCCCTGTGATGATTCAAGATCATAAAGTGGCGCCGCCGCCAAGAGCCCAGATGAAAGATGGGATGGAGCAGTTAATTCATCATTTCAAACTATTCACTGAAGGTTATTGCGTGCCAGAAGGCGAAGTTTATTTCCCGATTGAGCATCCAAAAGGTGAGTTCGGAGTTTATTTAGTATCGGATGGAGCTAACAAACCATACAGGCTGAAACTGCGCTCACCTGGATTTGCACACTTGAGTGCAATGGATGAGGTTGTTAAGGGTCATATGTTAGCTGATGTGCCTGCTGTAATAGCTACTCTTGATTTAGTATTTGGTGATATAGATAGATAATTAAATTAGGTTTTATTATGGAAGAGATAAAAGAAATAGTTTTTAGTAAAGACTTAACTAAAAAAATTGAGCATGAGCTTGCGAAGTATCCTGCAGATCAAAGAATATCTGCGGTAATGGCAGCTTTAACTCACACCCAGGATGCATATGGCGGCTCATTAACAAGAGAGTTAATTCATGCTGTGGCAGATTATTTGCGTATTCCACCAATTGCAGCAGAAGAAGTTGCAACTTTTTACTCAATGTATGAGCATAAACCTGTAGGCAAACATAAAATATGTGTATGTACAAATATTTCTTGTAGATTAAAAGGTAGTGATAAAATAGTTTCCCATTTAAAAAACAAATTAAAAGTAGGCTTTGGTGAGGTAACTAAAGATGGTAAATTTAGTTTAAAGCATGTTGAGTGTTTAGGTGCTTGTGTAGGAGCTCCTATGATGCAAATTGGTGATGATTATCACGAGCATTTAACAGAAGATAAAGTAGATCAAATCTTGGATAAATTAAAGTAGGTATAGTTTAATGGCGCTAAAAAGTAAGCTTAAAATAAACCAGGTATGTTACCGAACTTTGAATTTGGGTGTAGATAAGCCATGGAGTTTGGAGGCATATGAGTCAGTGGGTGGGTACTCAGTCTGGAAAAAGATTTTAAAAGAAAAAATTCCGCCTGAGAAAATAATTGAAGATTTAAAAGCTTCAGGTTTGCGCGGTAGAGGTGGCGCAGGCTTCCCTACAGGTTTAAAGTGGAGTTTTGTTCCACGAAATATGCCTTCACAAAAATATGTGATTTGTAACTCTGATGAAGGAGAGCCTGGCACTTGTAAAGATAGAGATATCATGCGATATAATCCACATCAGCTTATAGAAGGTATGGCTATTGCAGGTTACGTGATGAACGCAACTGTTGGCTATAATTATATTCGCGGTGAATTTAGGGAGCCATATTATAGATGTGAGCAAGCTTTAAAAGAGGCTTATAAAGCAGGATTTTTAGGAAAAAATATTTTAAAATCTGGTTTTGACTATGATTTATATTCGCATTTAGGAGCCGGAGCTTATATTTGTGGCGAGGAGACTTCACTTTTAAATTCTCTAGAGGGTAAAAAGGGTTTTCCTAGATTTAAACCGCCGTTTCCGGCTAATTTTGGTTTGTATGGCAAGCCTTCAAATATTAATAATACTGAATCTTACGCCTCTGTTCCTGTTATTTTAGAAAAGGGTCCAAAGTGGTTTGCCGATATGGGCATTCCAAATAATGGTGGTACTAAAATATTTTGTATGACAGGAGATGTTGAAAACCCTGGTAACTTTGAGCTGCCATTGGGAACACCTTTTCCTGAGTTATTAAAGCTTGCAGGTGGCGTTAGAGATGGGAATAAAATTAAAGCGGTTATTCCAGGTGGTAGTTCTGCTAAAATTTTAACTGGTGAAGAGATGATGAATTGCACTATGGACTATGACTGCATTGGCAAAGCTGGCAGTATGTTAGGTTCTGGTGCGGTTATAGTTCTTGATGAAACTAGATCAATGGTAGAGGTTTTATCTTTATTATTAGATTTTTATGATGAAGAATCTTGCGGACAGTGCACTCCGTGTCGAGAAGGTTCTGGTTGGGTAGCCAGAATTGCTAAAAGAATTTTAAATGGCGAAGGGCGTCCAGGTGATCCTGATAAATTAGTTGATATTGCTAATAAAGTTGAAGGCCATACTATTTGCGTTTTTGGTGAATCATTTGCCTGGCCAACCCAAAGTTATGTTAAAAAGTTTAGGCATGAGTTTGAAGCATTAATTAAAAAAGATGAGAAAAAAAGAAAAGGGGTGAAAGCTGATGGATGAGATTTTAGGAGTTAATCTTACCATAGATGGCAAAGAGATATCGGTTCCCCAGGGGACAATGATTATTGAAGCCGCTGATGATGCCCAAATTCATATTCCTAGGTTTTGTTATCATAAAAAATTATCGATTGCGGCGAATTGTCGGATGTGTTTGATAGATTTAGAAGGTGGGCGCAAACCAATGCCTGCTTGTGCTACTCCAGTATCTGATGGAATGATTGTTTATACTAAAAATGAAAAAGCTCTGTCATATCAAAAATCTGTAATGGAGTTTTTATTAATTAATCATCCGTTAGATTGCCCTATTTGTGATCAAGGTGGTGAATGTGAATTACAAGATGTTGCCATGGGCCACGGGAAAGATACCTCACGTTATACTCAAGATAAAAGAGCAGTAGAGGATTATGATTTGGGTCCTTTAATATCAACTGACTTAACTAGATGTATTCACTGTACTAGATGCGTAAGATTTGGTGAGGAAATATCAGGTCATCGAGAGTTAGGTATGACAGGGCGGGGTGAATTTTCGCGTATTGAAACATTTTTAAATACGAATGTAGATTCAGAAGTGTCAGCCAATGTTATAGATTTATGCCCAGTTGGAGCTTTAACCAATAAACCTTTTAGGTTCCGTGCTAGAGCTTGGGAGGTACGCCAGCATGCTTTTATATCACCACATGATTGTTTAGGGTCAAATGCTTATGCCCATGTAATGCGTAATAAGTTTTTAAGGGTTGTTCCTAGAGAAAATGAAAGTATAAATGAAGTCTGGATTTCAGATCGTGATAGATTTAGCTATCAAGGTATTTATGCGGCTGACAGAGCCCAAAAGCCATTAATTAAAAGAGGTTCTGACTGGGAAGATGTAAGTTGGGAGAAGGCTTTAGAAAATGCAGTAGGGTTATTACAAAAGCAATTATCTAAAAAAGGCGCGGATGCATTATGTGTTTTAGGCACATCACAGGCCACGGTGGAAGAATCTTATTTATTACAAAAACTAGCCCGTGAAATTGGTTCAGATAATATTGATTTTAGACAAAGCCAAACTGATTTTACAAATCAAGATAGTTTAGGAGTTTATCCTGGATTAAACTGTGAAATTAGCGAAATTGATAATGCAGATGCTGTGTTTGTTATAGGTTCAAACATGCGTTCCGAGCAGCCGCTTATGCACCTTAGGCTTAGAAAAGCTTGGTATCAGAATGAGGCTAAAGTTTGTGTGCTAAATCCAGCTGATTTTGACTTTAGACTAGATTTAACCGAAAATTTATTGGTAAATATAGATCAATTACCTCAGGTCTTAGCAGAAGTTGTATCTGTTATTTTAAAATCTTCAAAGTCAGATCTTAAGAAGCAATTTAGTAGTGAGTTTGCTGATGTTAAGCCTGGCAAAGAAGCTAAAAATATAGCAAAAATATTATTAGATGCAAATAATCCTATGATATTATCAGGAGCTTTAGTGGCAAACCATCCTGATGCTAGTTTGATTTTAAATCTACAGAATTTATTAATAAAATTATTAAATGCCAAGGGTGGCAGATTATCTCAGGGCCCTAATGCCGCAGGAGCTTCTTTGGCAGGTTTGCTGCCGCATTTGTCAGCTGCGGGTAAAATACTTAAAAAGCCAGGTTTAAATGCTGATCAAATGTTGCAAGATGCCGATAAAAAAGTATTTATTTTATTTAATACTGACCCGGTGCACGATAGCAGATATGGCAAAGAAATTGCTAAAGCTTTGCACAAAGCTACTGTAATTGCTATTACACCTTATGCAAGTGAGAGCATCAAGCAATATGCCGATGTTGTTTTGCCAATGGGAGTTTTTGCTGAATCTTCTGGTACTTATGTAAATGCATCAGGTGTTTGGCAATCATTTAGAGCTATATTAAAACCAGAAGGCTTAGTAAGGCCAGGCTGGAAAATTTTACGAGTGTTAGCTAATTTCTTAAAGATAGATGGCTTTGATTATGAGTCATCTGATCAGGTTAAATCTGAGCTGCTTAATTTAATTGATAAAAAACATTCTGATAAGAATAAATCAAATAAACCTGTAGAAATAAAACTTGCAAAAATTAAAGTAAAAGAGCAAAAACAGTGTAAGGCTGTTTATGATAGCGCTGTTTATGCGCAAGATTCTTTAGTTTTAAGAGCTGAAAGTTTACAAAATACTAATCTTTCTAGAAATCATAATAAAGTTAAGATTTCTAAAATTAAGGCAGATAAACTTGGTGTTAAAACTGGGGATATGGTTAATTTAAGTATGGATAAATGTGAGGTTAAGTTGCCGGTTCATGTTGATTCGAGCTTGCCAGAGATGAATTTGGTTTTTCCAGTTGGATTTTCTGAGACTATCTCTTGGGTATGTGATAATAAAGCAATTAGTATAAAAAAAGTTAAGTAGGGGTTTTAGGGTATGATCATTGTCGAGGTATTGTGGTTGTTGGCATTGATTCTTTGGATCGTTGTTCCATTGTTAATTGCGGTTGCATATTTTACTTTATTAGAGCGAAAAGTTACTGCGCTTATGCAAGATCGGGTTGGGCCAAATAGGGTGGGGCCTTTGGGGTTGTTACAACCGATTGCAGATGGTGTAAAGCTTTTTATGAAAGAGTTAATTATACCTAGCAAATCCTGTCATTTTCTTTTTATTTTGGCGCCACCTTTAACATTAATTACAGCACTAGCTGCCTGGGCTGTTATTCCGTTTACTCCAGAGTTAGTTTTAGCTGATGTTAATGCAGGAGTTTTATATTTATTTGCAATGACATCTATGGGTATTTATGGAGTTATAATTGCAGGTTGGGCATCTAATTCAAAATATGCAATGTATTCTGCGATGCGTTCAGTTGCGCAAGTTGTATCTTATGAGCTTGCGATGGGTTTTGCTTTAGTTGGTGTTGTAATGGCAGCTGGCAGTTTAAATGTTAGAGAGATAGTCTTGCATCAAAGTGGTGGAATTTGGCATTGGTATTTTATACCGCTGTTTCCTTTATTTATTGTGTATTTTATCTCTGGTGTTGCTGAAACCAATAGACTTCCTTTTGATGTGGTCGAAGGTGAGTCTGAGATTGTAGCTGGTACTCATGTTGAGTATTCCGGGATGCGTTATGCGTTATTTTTCTTGGCTGAATATGCCAATATGATTTTAATATGCGCTTTGGTTACTTTGTTTTTCTTGGGTGGCTGGTTATCTCCATTTGAGAATTTCCCAGTGCTTGATTCAGCTTTTGCATGGGTTCCATCCATAGTTTGGTTATTTTTAAAGATGTTTGTATTTATGATTTTGTTTATTTGGATAAGATTTACTTTCCCAAGATATAGATATGATCAAATTATGCAATTAGGTTGGAAAGTTTTTATTCCGCTTACAACTTTGTGGGTAATAGTTGTTGCTATTTTAATAAGAGTTCAAGTTAAGCCTTGGTTTTAGATTTAGTTTTAGTTTTAGATTTAGTTTTATATAGGATAAAGAGACAAATTAAATGAGTAAATTATTTAAAAGATACATTAAAGCTTTTACGATGTGGGAATTGCTTAAAGGCATGCGTTTGACCTGGAGTCATATGTTTAAGCCTGCAATAACTATTGAGTATCCAGATGAGAAAACTCCTATATCTAATAGATTTAGAGGCTTGCATGCATTAAGGAGATATCCTAATGGTGAAGAGCGCTGTATCGCTTGTAAGTTATGTGAGGCTGTGTGCCCGGCATTGGCTATAACAATTGAGTCTGAGCCTAGGGAGGATGGTTCAAGGAGAACAACTCTTTATGAGATTGATCTTTTCAAATGTATATATTGTGGTTTATGTGAGGAGTCTTGCCCAGTTGATTCTATTGTTCTAACCAGAATTGAAGAATATCATTTTGAGAATCGTGGTGAAAACATCATGACAAAGCAAAAGCTATTAGCTATTGGAGATTTAATGGAAGACCAGCTAGCAGCTGATAGAGCTTTAGATGCAAAATATAGATAAATTTTTAGTTAGATTTAAAACTTGAATAAAATAATAATCCTAGGTTTTTCTAAGAGACAAGAATATTTTCAAAGGAACTTTGAGATTATATTTGCTAATGCGCCTTATTATAAAAATTTAGATAAAAAAACTTTAGATTCTGCAGATTATTTTACTAAAGAAAATAGTTTTATTAGCTTGAAGGTTAATAAAGACCGGGTTGATATTTGGTTTGCAGGTGTTTATGCCTTTAAGTATAAACCATGGCAAGATCGCTTTTATCAAGATGCAGATGTTCTAATAGCTTTTGGCTATCCTAAAAATAATGTAGTTAAGTATGTTCAGCAGATGAAGCGAGCTTATTGCCCTCAAGCTATAGGGCTTTTTCCAGATAAACCTACAATGCCGATATGGAATAATCTAACTAAGCATTATTCAGATGATGAATTTAAAGAAATGAATTTATTTATTTTAAGAAAGCAATTTGCCGACTTTTTTGGGTATTTGTTAAGAGCTACTCAAGACCCAAAGTATTTTTCTTATATATTAAAATCAGAGCAAGAAATCTCTAAAGTAGAAGAAGTTGCATCAAAAGTCACAAAAGCTTCTACAAAAGTCGCATCTGCTGCTGCATCGATGGCGTTATCAGGTTTGACTAAGCTTGGTAAAAAAATTGGAAATGCTGCATCAAATAAAGTATTAAAAAAAGATGTGTTTGATATGCGGCCAAAAAGAGTAGAAGTACATCCAGCTAAATATGATACAAAAACTAAGCTTAAAATGAGCTTTTTAGAATATAACAAGATGTGTGATAAAAGGAATGCCTACCGAAAGGCTATGGGGACAAAAGTTTTTGATCCTGGTTTAGAGGATGCCTGGCTTAATGATTTTTAAAGCTTACTTAATTAATAAAATCTATGGACAAAACAAATCAAAATACCGAACGCCGTCGTTGCGAGCATACTTGCGAAGCAATCTCGTGCGCAGTGCGAAGCACGTAGCACGTATCGATTTGTAAAAATCGATAAATTGAAATGGTTTGTCTAGATTTAGCCTTAAATCACTCCATCCTTAGATACTCTTTAGTTAGAGCATGTTTAGGGCTTGAGAAGAATTCATTTGTAGGTCTATGCTCAACAATCTCACCATCGCGCATGAAAATAGTTTCATCTGAGATTCTTTTTGCTTGTTTAAGATTATGGGTCACCATGATGATCGTATAATCTTTTTTAAGATTTAAAATAAGCTTTTCAATTTTTTGTGTAGATAAAGGGTCTAAAGCTGATGTTGGCTCGTCAAGTAATAAAATACTTGGGGCTATAGCAATGGTCCGTGCTATACATAACCTTTGTTGTTGTCCGCCAGATAAATGCGTGCCTGCTTCATGTAATTTGTCTTTAACTTCATCCCAAACTGCTGCTTGTCTAAGCGCCCACTCGACTCGGTCATATAATTGTGTTTTATTAACTGCGAAGTGCTTTTTAATCGCAAAAGCAACGTTGTTAAAAATAGTCATAGGAAAAGGCGTTGGTTTTTGAAAAACCATGCCAGTTTCACGCCGTAGAGTTATTAGAGGATATTTTTTATCCATAACATCTTTGCCATTAATAAAAATATGGCCAGTTGCTTTTTGCTCTGGATAAAGCTCATATATTCTATTTACAGCTCGTAGCAAGCTTGATTTTCCAGAGCCTGATGGGCCAATAATAGCAGTGATTTTTTTCTGTTTAAATTCTATTGATATGTCTTTTAATACTCTATGAGCTGAATAATGAAAGTTTAGGTTCTCAACTCTAATTGGAAGGTTTAATGGTGTCTCTACTGCAACTGTTTGTTTTTCCATTTTAGTCTTTTCCTTTTTGCTTTTATCTTTTTTATCTAGGGAGCTTTGTGATTGACTCATAAGTTATATCCTTTGGCTATATTTATTGCTTTTGTCTGGCAATAGTTTTTGCAATTAAATTTAATACTAAAACAGTTATGGTTATAAGTAGGGCGCCAGACCATGCTAGCTCTTTCCAGTATTGATCAGGGCTCATGCTATATTGATAAATTACAACAGGTAAACTCGACATAGGTTTTAGTAAATCTGTGCTCATAAATGAGTTATTTAAAGATGTAAATAAAAGTGGTGCAGTTTCACCTAAAACTCTAGCAAAAGCTAATAAAATCACGGTGATTATGCTTAATCTTGCGGTTTTAAAGATAATAGAGATTGTAACTTTTACTCGACTCATCCCTAATGCAACAGCTGACTCTCTAAGGGATGTAGATACTAGCCCCATAGCATCATAAACTGTCCTGTGAATCATTGGTAAAGCTATAATTGCAAGAGCTATAATTCCTGCGATGGCATTAAACCCTCCCAAAGGTTTAACTAAAATTGCATAGGCAAATAATCCTATTATTATTGATGGAGCTGATAATAATAGATCATTAAAAGAGTTGATCGAGTCTATAAGTTTTCTATTTCTACAAAATTCTGATAAATAAGTTGCACTTGCAATTCCAACAATGGTTGCAAGAGAAATTCCTAAAACGCTCATTATTAAACTTCCGATAATAGCATTTTTAAGCCCGCCGCTAGTTTCACCTGGTGGCGGTGTGATTTGGGTAAATAGTTGGGAGCTCCAACCATGGGATCCTTTTGTTAGTAGGGTGGCGGCTATGCTAACCAAAAATATAAGTACAATAATTACAGCCAAATAGCACAAAGCATTAAATATTTTATCGGCAATTAATCTGCCTTCTATAGCTTTTAAAGGATAAGGTGTTAGTGTTTTTTCAACTATAGCTAAGTTAGAGGCTTTATTTGTCATCCGTGTTTCCTCCTTGAGTGTATTTTTATATGGTGTGAAATCCAAAGTACGATAAAAGTCATAACAAATAATATTAATGCTAAATACATCAAGCTGCTAGGATATATTGTGCCAGTAGCCTCATTGAATTCATTTGCAATAGTTGCAGATATTGTTGTCCCTGGCATAAATAATCCACCAAATGGCGTGTGGGAATTTCCTATAACTAAAGTTACTGCCATAGTCTCACCAAGTGCTCGCCCTAGGGCAATTGTAATTGCCCCATATAAACCACTTTTAACTTTCGGAATTAAGATGGATCTGATAACTTGAAATCTTGTTGTGCCGAGACCATAGCCGGCCTCTATTAATAAAGGTGATACCGAGTTAAGGGTATTTATCATAATTGTACTCATAATAGGAATAATCATTATTCCAAGGATTATACTTGCTGTAAATATACTAGCGCTAAATGGGTAAATCCCTAAAATCTCTGTAGATCCTGGAACGTCTTGTAAAGCGTTATAAATTGGCTTTTCAATATAATCCATTAAAAAAGGCCCAAAAACAAATAAACCCCACATTCCATAAATAATACTGGGTATTCCACTCATAAGCTCAATTAAACGAGATAATATCGAGCTTAATTTTTTTGGTAATAATTGAGTAACGCTTATTGCAACCCCATAACTTAGTGGAATAGATATTAACAATGCAATTAAACTTGTAATTAAAGTCCCGACAATTGCTGAGATAGCCCCAAACTGATTTAACGGTGGGTTCCACACATCACTTATTATAAATTCACCACCAAATTTACGCATCGCCGGGAAGCTTTGAGATATAAGGCTAATGCAAATTGCAATTAAAATAATACAAATACATAAGGCGCAAATAAGGGTTAGGCCCTTTATTGTTCTATCAAGCTGGGTTTTAGGCTTGATTAAAGTGTATTGCATGTAGCTTTCCTAAATTTTAAAAATCATCTATATGCTTAAGTGTGCGCATTATGTGAATTTAATGTTACGGTTTTGTTACAATTAGGTTGCAGCCTTTGATATCTTTAGTTTAGAAGTTGTTGCGTAAAAATCAAATTACTAAGGGTTTATTCTTTTTAGCTGTAAAAACTTGGATTTATCTAAGCAGGCGAGTTAACATTGCTCTTTTCTTATTTTTATTGAATTTATAGAACCTATTATGTCTGAATTAACGGATTTAAATATCATTAGTAACTTTGAAGTTATTATAATTGGCGCAAGTGCATCTGGGCTTATGGCTGCGATTGAAGCTGGCAAGCGTGGGCGTAAAGTTTTAGTTTTGGATCACACAAATAAAATTGGCAAAAAAATTCTTATGTCAGGTGGCGGGCGCTGTAATTTCACCAATTACTATGTAAGTCATGAAAATTATATATCGAATAACCCACATTTTTGTAAATCAGCTTTAAGTAGGTACACTCCCTATGATTTTTTGGATTTAATTCATAAACATGAAATTCCATATCATGAGAAAAAGCTAGGGCAGCTTTTTTGTGATAATAAATCAATAGATATTGTAAATATGCTACTTAATGAGTGTGATAAAAATAATGTTAAGATCAATTTAAATACAAAAATTAATGATATCAAAAAACTTGAAGCAGGTTTTTTAGTAAAAACTAGTGAGATTAATAACTCAGATTTAAAAACTTCTTTTAAGTGTGAATCTTTAGTAATTGCAACTGGTGGTTTATCCATACCAACTATGGGTGCAACAGCTTTTGGTTATAATATTGCCAAAAAATTTGGGATAAAAGTTTGGCCGCAACGTGCAGGTTTAGTGCCTTTTACCTTGTATCAGATAGATAAGCTTAAATATGCACCATTATCCGGGGTGTCTATAAATTCCATAGTTAAGTCTTTATGTGGGCAAGCTTTTTCTGAAAATATACTTCTAACTCACAGAGGGTTAAGTGGGCCTGCTATTTTGCAAATTTCATCCTATTGGAACCCAAAAGAAGAAGTTGAAATAGATTTATTGCCAGATATAAATTTTTTAGATTCTTTGCGAGAATATCAAATAAAAAATGAAGCATCAAATCTTAAAACTTTTTTGAGTAATTATTTCCCGAAAAGATTATTGCCGGTTTTAATTGAGCAAAAATTATTAGATACAAAAATAAAAAGTTTAAACCATGCTGATTTAAAAGATATAGAAAAAAAATTGCATAAATGGAAAATTTCTCCAAATGGGACAGAAGGATATAGAACTGCAGAAGTTACTTTAGGAGGAGTGGATTGCAATGCAATATCATCTAAGACTATGGAAGCAAGGAGTGTAAAAGGATTATTTTTTATTGGAGAAGTTTTAGATGTAACTGGTTGGCTGGGTGGATATAATTTTCAGTGGGCATGGGCTTCTGGGTGGTGTGCCGGGCAGGTTGTTTGATTATTTATTAATCTTAATCAAGTCCCAAATCTTATGCACTAACTCCTGCGTGCCAGAGTTGGTCAAAGCGGATATGCAATAGCATTCTCCTTTCCAGCCAAGAGCTTTTATAATCTCTTGTTTTATATTTTCAGAATTATTTTTATCATCCTTGTTATTCTGCTTATTATCTTCAGTATCAATGTCAGTATCAAATTCATAATCAAAATTTGAATTTAAATCCATTTTATTTAAAACTAGCCATCTGGGTTTGCTTGCTAGATCATCACTATATTTGGCCAGTTCTTTTTCTATAGTTTTAATTTCACTCACTATTCTATCTAGATCGTATGGATATGTGTCTACTAAGTGTAATAAGATTCTAGTTCTAGATAAATGCTTTAAAAATTGAATGCCAAGGCCAGTTCCTTCTGATGCACCTTCAATTAAACCTGGGATATCAGCCATTACAAAGCTTTCATGATGATTTACTTTAACAATTCCAAGGTTCGGGATTAATGTTGTAAAAGGGTAGTCGGCAACTTTAGGTTTGGCACTGGATACAGATCTAATTAAGGTTGATTTACCCGCATTAGGTAAGCCTAATAAGCCTACATCTGCTAATAAAGTGAGCTCAAGCTTTAATTGGCGTTCTTCACCAGGTTTACCTTTAGTTATTTTGCGGGGGGCTTGGTTCACACTGCTTTTGAATCTGGCATTGCCTAAACCATGAAAGCCGCCTCTAACAACTTTTAATTTATACCCATCTTCTAAAAGCTCACCAATAACCTCTTGAGTTTCTTCATCTATTATTTGAGTGCCAACAGGAACTTTAAGAGATAGGTCTTGGCCGCATTTGCCAGTGCGATCTTTACCATAGCCGCAAGTGCCACTTTTAGCTTTGTGAATACGTGTGAATCTATACTCTATGAGAGTGTTGAGTTGATTTGTGGCTTGAATGTAAACATCACCACCATTACCACCGTCGCCGCCATCAGGGCCGCCTTTGGGAATATATTTCTCACGACGAAAACTTAGACATCCATGTCCGCCATTGCCAGCTTTTACTGTAATTCGAGCTTCATCTACGAACTTCATTCTAGCCTCCTGCGTTAATTAGCTTTGTAAAAGTAAGTATTACTTAGCTTGTTCTGGCTTAATAATTACATATAAGCGATTTTTAGGACCTTTGCGAATAAAAGCAACAATGCCATCTTCAGTGGCAAATAAAGTGTAGTCTTTGCCACAGCCAACGTTTACGCCAGGATGTACTTTAGTACCGCGTTGGCGAATAATGATTGTACCAGCTGTAACTTTTTGACCGCCATAACGCTTTACGCCAAGGTACTGAGGATTTGAATCGCGACCGTTCTTGGAACTACCGCCTGCTTTCTTATGAGCCATGGATTTCTCCTAATTAAAATTTTCTATAATAAATTAAGCATTAATTGCTTTGATTTTAATTTCTGTTAAGTATTGACGATGACCTTGTCGTTTCATGTGCTGCTTACGACGCTTGAACTTAATTATATTAACTTTCTTAGCGCGCTTTTGGCTAACAACTTCAGCTGTAACCTTGGCATCTTTAATTGTAGGCGTACCAATTTTAGGGCTTTTGCCATCGCTAGTCATTAAGACTTGGTCAAAAGTAATCTCTTCACCAGCTCCTGTTTCTATTTTTTCTATTTCTATGGTGTCACCAATACGAACTTTGTATTGCTTTCCGCCTGTTTTGATCACTGCGTACATATTATTTAATCTCCAGTTAACCTTCAGTGTTTTGAATTCTGTGGATATATATAAAAATGGCTATCCGAGCCGCCTAATCTTGAGGCAGTACATCATATTAGATTTGTTGGCTGTTCACAAGTTTTTTTTGCTATGTTGTTTAGCATCTATTTCTATTATTAGATTTTATTATAATATTTTTCAGTGCTGTCGGATAGTCAGGATCTTAAAGCCTGCCAAGCGAACACTCAAAAAGTGTAAGTGTTATTTTTTAAATTTCCATGGATTAATGATTTCAACATCTGTCGGTTCGAAATCCTTAACATTTCTTGTTACGATAGTCATGCCGTGGACAAGTGCTGTTGCGGCGATTATGGCGTCTCTATCGGAGCGCTGGTCTGGAACATGAAGTTTTGCACACCGCTGAGCTACTGCAGTATCTACTACAAGCACACGTCCAGAAAAAGCAGGTAATACGTGGGTATCCATCCAGCTTCTAAGAACGGCTCCTTGTTTAGCGTCCCGGCGTTCTACTAAAAGTATTCCGGTCTCAAGCTCTAAAACAGTAATTGCAGATATGAATAAGCTTGTTGTTGAAACACTATTGGCCCATGCAACTACATTTTTATTGGCTTTACCAGATTTAGCTTTTCTTAATTCTGATATTATATTGGTATCAAGTAAATACATCAGGAGAGGTCCTCTGGTTTATATAGGTCTTTATTTAATTTATGGGGGTCAAAATCTATATCATCAGCATCAGGCATAGCGAGTAATTCAGTAATACTCTCAGGCTTTTCTATAATTTCTTGATAATCAGTTATTGTTAATAAAACATGCGCTGGATGGCCGCGATCAGTAATAAAAACTGGCCCGCCAAATGCTGCTCGCTTAGCTTTGCTTACATCTTGATTAAATTGCCGGCTGGAAAAAGTTGTTATATTCATAAGAAGCTCCATCTTGTTTTAAAAATAGGTATGTTACTACATTTGTTGTTATTATAGCAAGTTTACTGGTGTTTTGAAATAGTTTGTTATAGTTCGTTGTGGTACTATCCTTGTTAAGTTACGGCTATTAGTTGGAATTTTCTATGTTTAAAAAAGTAAAAACAAAGCGTGAGCAATGGTCCGGTCAATTAAGTTTTATATTAGCTTCAACTGGCGCGGCTGTTGGGCTTGGGAATATCTGGAAGTTTCCTTATATGGCAGGCTCAGACGGCGGCAGTAGCTTTGTTTTGGTTTATTTGTTGTGCGTATTGTTTATTGGTGTGCCAATTATGATCGCTGAAATTGTAATAGGGCGGGTGGCGCAGAAAAACCCAATAGATGCTTTAAAATCTATTGCTATAAAGAATAAAAAGAGTCCGGCTTGGCAGTTAATTGGCTGGTGGGGTATGTTTGGTTTAATTTTAACTTTATCTTTTTATTGTGTAGTGGCAGGCTGGGCGATCTTTTATTTTGTTGAAGCTGCGTCGGGACATTTACAAAATTTAAATACGCCGGAAGTTACTGCTGTTTGGCAGAACTTTTTGCACTCTCCTTTTGAGTTAATTAAGTATCAAATTATTTTTATTATTTTAACCTTTTTTGTGGTGTCTTTGGGAGTTAATGCAGGGTTAGAGCGAGCTGCGCGCATTTTAATGCCTTTATTGTTTATAGTTTTGATTTTTTTAGTTATCTATGCGGGAGTTAGCATGCCTAAAGATTTTAAGCATGCTTTTCACTTTCTATTTGATTTTAGAGCTGCCGAAATTACCCCAGGCATATTTATAGATGCTTTAGGGCATGCCTTTTTTACTTTGGCAATCGGAGTTGGGGCGATGTGTGCTTATGGCTCATACTTGCCCAAAAGAGTTTCTATTACTTATAGTGTATTTGTAACTGCTATTTTGGATGTGTTAGTTGCAGTTTTATCTGGTTTAGCTATTTTCCCTGTAATATTTATGCATCACTTATCTCCTGAGTCAGGTCCTGGGTTAATGTTTATGACCTTGCCTGTTGCTTTTTCTCATATGAATGCCGGTAGGTTTTTAGAGAGTTTATTTTTCTTATTATTATTATTTGCAGCTTGGACATCTTCTATAAACATCTCAGAGCCATTAGTCTCAGCGTTAACTGAAAAGACTTTTCTAAATAGATTAGGTGCAAGTATAGTGGTTGCGGTGTTAGCTTTTGCAATAGGTTTATTGTCTGTATTTTCGTTTAATATTTTTGGACACTTTGAATTTATGGGAAGATTTGATTTGTTTACAGTAATAACTGATCTGGTTACAAATATTATTTTACCAGTTGGTGGTATTTTGTTTTGTATTTATGCAGGCTGGGTTATGCCTAAATCTCAGACGAAAAGTGCTTTGGCACTGGGCGCAGGAATGCATGCTATATGGAGGTTTTTAATAAG
>CAJQSL010000057.1 GCA_905612315.1 uncultured Francisellaceae bacterium | reverse complement strand
GGGGGATCCAGGCTGCAACCTTATCTCACTCAGGCTCCGGAGTAGCACAGTTAGGAGATGCAGCTCTATAATCTCTAAACATAGTCGGCGTCGGGGTTCTGCTCAAAGTATCTTGATTAATAGACTCTTCAAATTTCCCAGATAATTTATCAATTTGATCTTGTATTTTAGGTGATAGATCAGACGCATCACTCGATGATGATCCTAATAAAGGAGAGGTTTCTCCTCTTGCTTCTCCTCTTGCTTCTTGTTCTTCTTTTTCTCTTCTAGCTCTACTTTCTGATTCTATAATAAAAGAATCATCTCTAAGATTTTTTTTATTAAGTCTTGTTAGTAGCGTTCCTTTGGTTTTGCGCTTAGCAACGCCAACGGTATGCCTTGCAATTGCTTTTGCATGATTAGCGCTGCAGCTAAATTGTCTTTGGAAAAATCTAACTCTTGCTTGAATGCGATTATATGCCCAGCATAAAGCTGCCGGAATTAGTAATAATATTTTTAGCGGTCCTGGTAAAGTGTTGCGTGCTGCATAGTTAGTGTTTTTGCCCTGAGCTGGATACTCTATTGTTTGACCATCAGAGGAGTGATGCCCTGTGATATTAGTTAGGACATCAAATTCAGTATGCGATATGTTTTTGATTCCGCCTTTTTCGGTTATTTTATAGTATCCGCTTAGCATTAAGCATTTTTGAATCGTGCGTTTTAGCGAGTCAGATGCTTTTATAAGAGGCTCACAAATCTTATCAAACATAAGGATTTCAATTTGTGCACTTGGGGCATTATCAAAGCCATTAAGATCAATTGAGTCTAGATTATATTGCTCCAGCAAGCATGGCAGAAGCATCGCGCTAATTACTTGGTATAGATCTTTTTTGCTTCTTCTTTTGGGGTCATATAAATAATTAGGAGTCATGTTTGCTAAATTATTTGGCTGGCTGTTTATTTCTGATATTATTTTCCCAATAAGCTTTCTTGATCTAACTATTCTGTAGATTATGCGCATGACCATAATCTTTTGTTTTAGAGCGATCTCTTTATCAAAATTTTTATTTATAGCATTGTTAAGTACAGTTTCTAGCTCCATGCGTTTTTGTTGGCTGGCACTTTCTCCTGCAATTTGAGTAATTAGCGCATCTCTTGTTTCGTCTGTGATATTTGGAAGATACCCTACATGTGCCTCATGTGCATTCAGTAGCATAGCTATAATTTTATTTTGATTATCTCCCTCCCAGAGCTCATGGTATAGTAATGATTTCCCTTTTTTTGCTAGGTCTTTTTGAGTGAGCTGTACAGCTAGCTCAATTTTTTGTTGAAAGAAAAATACTTTATTATCTTCTTTAGATAACCAAAAATTTAGAGTTATAAATAATTGCTCAAAGAAGCGATTTAAATATTCAGGAAGTTGTTCTTGCTCTGGGCCTAAGCTATCACTAAATATACTTTGGATAGCTTGGGGAGATAGGTATGAGTTAACTAAATCCTGAGCATTTCTAAGTAGAGTTTTTGGAAGAGAGTCAGGGTCTTGTTTATAAATTTTTATCTCTTCTAAATCAGATTCAAGGTGTTTTATTAGCTCTGGTAATGGCGCGTTAGCACCTTGTTTAAATGCATCTAATAGATCTGGATCTTTATCTGCTAGAAGCCCGCGTATTTCAGCATTTAGGTTCATCTCTTCGGTTGGTAAGACTGCTTTGAATTCGCTCAAATGTTGTATAGGCATAACCACTCGCCAAAATTATTATTTTTAATATTTATAGCCGAATGATAGCGTTTAGAGTTAACAAATGTAAAGCTAATTTTTATATATGCCTTTAATCTAAAGGTATGTTTTTTTGCGACTTTTTATTGGTTTTTTTTATTGGTTTTTTGCTAATAAAATAATATATTTACGTAATATTGCAAAATCAATTATTTTTAGTGCACTCTGATATATATAGTTATATTATCTTAAGCTTAAGATATTTATTTATCAAATATGTAAATTAAAATATCGATCGCCGTCGTTGCGAGCCTGCTGGCGAAGCAATCTCGTGCGCAGCACGTATCGATTTTGTAAAAATTGATAGATTAAAAAAGGTTTATTTATAATTTCTTGGAGAATAACCATTGGCAGCAAATAATAATTTTTTATCAGTTGAAGATTTTTTATCTATAGGGATAGGTCCATCAAGTTCGCATACTTGTGGTCCTATGAGCGCCGCTTATGATTTTGTAAATAATATTGAGCTAGATGATTTAGAAATAAAAAATTTAAGAGTCGATTTGTATGGCTCACTGGCTCTAACTGGCAAGGGCCATGGAACAGAAATGGCTGTAATTAATGGCCTATCAGGTTACAAGCCTGAAAATATAAATCCTGATAATGCTAAGAAAGTTTTTGATATGGCAGTTAATGAGCATAAGTTAGATTTTAATGGGGTTCAAATAGTAAGTTTTGACCCAAAAGAGATGATTGTTTTTAATCATAATATCATGTTTGATGTTCACTCAAACGTTATGAAAATTAGTATTGATCTTGAGTCTAAGTTAGATAAATCATTAGACAAATCTAAAAAGAATATTTTTAAGTATTATGCCTCTGTCGGCGGCGGGTTTATCAAAAAATTAGTCCAGGATAAATCAAATAAATTAGTTTTTGCTGATGAAAGCTTAGAGTGTTCATCATCTTGTGAAAATATGCCATATGCTTTTAATAATGCCAAAGAGTTAAAAGATTTATCAGATAAACAAAATATTAGCATTGCTGATATCATGCGAGAAAATGAAAAATCTTGTAGGCCTGATTTTGATGTAGATAAGTATTTATTAAAAGTTTGGTCCGTAATGCTTGATTCTATAAGAAGAGGTTGTGGTGAGTTAGGAGATGTGCCAGAGGAGCTGCCAGGAGGTTTGAAAGTAAAACGCAGGGCGCCTGGTTTGCTTAAAAAACTAAAACAAAAAGAAATACAGCAAACAGATCAAACATATCAAATGAGCTGGGTTAGCTTATATGCCTTAGCTGTAAACGAAGAGAATGCCTCTTTAGGTAAGATAGTAACTGCACCAACAAATGGGGCTGCTGGAATTATACCAGCTGTTTTGAGTTACTATGTTAATTTTATATCTAAAGATTTTAAAGAATCCACAGAAAAATTAGAAAAAGATATTATCGATTTCTTATTAACAGCCAGTGCAATTGGGATGTTGTTTAAGATGGGGGCTTCTATTTCAGCGGCTGAAGTCGGTTGTCAAGGTGAGGTTGGGGTTGCTTGCTCTATGGCGGCAGCTGGTTTGTGCAGTGTTATGGGTGGAAGTGTCGCTCAAATTCAAAAAGCTGCGGAAATGGGGATGGAGCATCATTTGGGTTTAACTTGTGATCCTGTTGGCGGGTTGGTGCAGATTCCATGTATTGAGAGAAATGTGGTAGGCTCAGTGACGGCTATAAATTTGGCGCGCTTGTCTATTTTGGAGGATAGGGAAGATAGCATCGTAAGTTTAGATGCAGTAATTGAAGCGATGCGTAAAACTGGAGCTGATATGAAAGATCAATATAAGGAAACCGCTCTTGGGGGCCTGGCAAAAGTGTTAAGGCCAGGAGTTGAGATTGGTAAGCATATTCCTGAGTGCTAGTTTTTTTATTCAGAATTTATTCTTAAATTTATTACCTAATATACAAGCAGGTTAAAACTATTTATTATTTTGTGAATAGTTATGCTTAGTTAAAATTAAAATTAAAATTAAAATAAAAATCAAAATCAAAAATATATTTTACATACCTTAATGAGGAGAGTGTTGTGCCAGGTAATAATAAAAAAAACAAACAAAAAAAACAAAATAAAAAAAACAAAAGTAAAGCCGGTGGTGTTGTAGGACAGACTGGTTCTCAGTTGGATGTGTTAAATTCTTCTGCCTTGTTCATGGAGGATCCAAAAGATGATTCAAGACAAAAGAGTTCTCCTGTAAATTTGCCAGCTGGTTTTTTGGTAGTGCCATTACCTGAAGCTAAAGCTGTTCCTGAAGATAAAAAAGCCCAAAGTGAATTAGAACAACAATTTGAAGCCCAATTCGCTCAAGCTGAGGCGCAAATAGAGCAAGCGCAAGATGTTGTAACAAAAATGCCAGAGTTTGATGTGGGTAGCAATCTTAATGCTGTTGTTTTTGCCGCTATGGTAAAAGATGCCCCTGAAGAATTGCCAACATTTTATCGAGATAAACCTGAAGAATATACATTTACCAGAAAAGCTGAGCCAATGAATTTATTGCATATTAGTGCTTATTTTGGTGCTGTTAATATGACAAAATGGCTGCTCTCTACTGGTAAATTTGATATTGATGAGCCTACTTGCAATGGTAAAAGTGCTCTTTGGTTTGCAATAAGGTATGACAATGAGCCTTTAATTTCATTTAAAGACCATTTGCAGGAGTCTAACAGTGCTTGGGTTAATAGGAAGTCCGAAGTTTTTAGAGTTTTACTTTTAGATCATGATGCGAATGCATCTTTTGAACCAGTGGAAGGTTTGGGCGGTTTATGGGATATTTTGTTTGAGCTATATGATGATTTGCTTAAAAATAATTTGCAATTGCATTCTTATAAATTTGTTGCACCATTATTAGATTGGGATGATAATAATTTTCAGAAACCAACTATTTTACAACATGGCTTTAATGCTCCGCATGATTTTCATTATAAAAGACTTTTATCTTGGACTGAGAGCTCTTCTAGTTTTCTGATTCCTAGAATTATGGAGATAATTTCAAATAAACTAAGTGTATTTGATCTTGAAGCTGAAACTAATGCAATCGAAATTAAAATGCTTGGAGATACGATAAAGGATTTAGAGGAGAGTTTATCTAAGAGTAAAGAACAATCAAAAAGTAGTGCGCAAAGTATGTCTGAAGTTCTTGTTTTAGAAGACAAATTAGAAGCGTCACAAAAATCGTGTAAAGATCTAAGTGTTCAGCTTAAGAAAAAAGATAAAGAGATATCTAAAATACTTAAAAGCGCAGGGGAGTCTTCAGAGTTACAAGTTGGTCTTCTAAAAGCTCAAGAAGAAATATCAGAGTTTAAAATATCTTCTAAAACTAGTGTTACAAAAGCTGAGTTTGATAAGTTAAAACAAGAATCTGATTCTTTTGTTAAAGCTTTAGAGGAGCAAGTTGATCAATTTAAATCTGCAAATAAAGATCTTTTGACAGAGCGATCTGATTTATTTAGGTTAAGATATAGTCAAGCTTCAGAGCTCGAAGTTTTAAGGCAAAAGAGCGCTAGTTTAAGTGAAAATGTAGCCACGCACTCTATAGAGAAAGAAGCTACAGGTGCTTTGCTTAAAGAAGCCACTGGAGAGAATAGGAGCTTGAGAGAAAAGTTACAGCGCTTAGAAGTGGCTAGGTCTGAGAGTATGGCTTCGAGGGAAAAGGTACATCGCTTAGAAGTGCTTGGATCAGAAGGCATGGCTTTGAGGGAAAGGGTAAAGCAGTTAGAAACCATCTCTTCGCAATTAAAAAAAATGATAGCCAAGACAGCTTCTGATAATGCTCAGAAATATAATAAAAGAGAAAGTGAGTTATTAGCTCAGATCCATAGTAAAAACCAACAGTTATCAGGAAAAGGTCAGCAGTTATCAGAAAAAGATCAAATGATTAGTTATCAGCAGCAGCAGCTACAAGAGTCTCAATATAAGGATCAAATGATTTCTGATTTATATTCCCAGCTTCAAGCTGCGACAACTGAGCGTGATTCAGCACATTATTCGGCTTCGCAGACACAGATTTTTGCTGATAGTTTGGGGCAGCAGTTGGGTGATCTAACCAGGTCAAAATCTTTACCTGATAGTAGCAGTCTTGTTAAAATGGATAGAAAATACCAAGAAGAGTTAAGTGATTTGAGATGTGAGCTATTAAGAGCCAAATCTGAGCTTAGTATTGCTAAATTTAATTTATCTAAACGGGAGAAACCTGAGGCTTCTGGCGCTGGCCAGGAAGGTAAAGCTGCTAGAGATGGCTCTGGATCATTTGTTATGGCGGCAGCTTCTGATGGAGTAAGTTGCTCTGGTGTTGAGGCTGGGGTTTAGTTGGAGCAGTGGTTATTTTGAGTTGAAATAACATCAATATGATGCTATAATTACATCACATTGATGTTGTGAGGGCTAGATATGCGTATAAATGTAACTATTCCAGATGACTTAAAGCATTTGGCTGATTTGAGAGCTAAATCTTTGGGGCTATCCTTAAGCGCTTTTGTGCGATTAACTTTAGCTAAAGAGACAGGGAGGCTAAATAAAATTGATCAAAGGATTCTGGAAATTGAAGAAGATGGATTTGAAAAAGTTGAGTATGAAAGTCTTAAAAAAGATCTAAAGAGAATGATCAAAAATGCTAAAGATTGAAATTAGCAAACAATTTAAAAAATCTCTTAAAAAATATAGAAATAATAAAAAAGTGCTGCAAGAGTTAGATTTAGTTTTAGGTATTTTAGTAAATGGGAAGCCTTTGCCGTCAAAGTATAAAGATCATAAGCTTAGTGGAAAATTAAAAAGTATTCGAGAGTGTCACTTAAGGCCTGATGATTTGTTGTTATACTTTATTGTTAATGATGTTGATATTTTGAAGTTATATGACATAGGGACTCACTCTGATATTCTTAATATGTAGGCTTGGGAGTTGTTGTTTCAAAGGCTACATATTAATAGGATATCTCCAATCACGCCCAAAAGCTCTTTTGTTAATCTTAACTCCAGGAGGGCTTTGCTGCCTTTTGTATTCACTATTTTTTATAGATTTAAATACTTGCTCCAGAATTATAGGATCATGCCCTTGATTAACTAATTGCTCTTTTGATTTATTATTTTCAATAATCTCCATAAGGATTGGATCTAAAATATCATAAGCTGGAAGAGAGTCTTCATCTTTTTGATCATGCGCTAGTTCAGCAGTTGGTGCTCTTGCAATAATTGCATTAGGAATAACCATTTTTTTTGAATTTATCCATCTTGATAAATCATAAACTTGAGTTTTATATAAATCTTTTAATAAATTATAAGCCCCGCACATATCCCCATATAAAGTTGAATAACCCATAGCAAGTTCACTTTTGTTTCCTGTTGTAAGAACTAGCTTTCCAGATAAATTAGATTGAGCCATAAGTAGCATTCCGCGAGCTCTAGCTTGAAGGTTTTGCAAGCATAACTCTTTATTCTTAGAATTATATTTATTAGCTTCACATGATTTATCTGATTTATCTGATTTATCTGATTTATCTGGATCTAATGAGCTTTTAAGGCAGTTGGTAAAAGTTGCAATAATATTATCGATATTAATATTTTTTATATTTTCAGGTTTTATTTTAAGAAGATTAAGCTGAGCCCGGGCGCAATTTAAGCTCAAATTGCTTGTGTATTTGGATGGCATTAAAATAACTTCTACTTTATCAGGTCCTAAAGCATCTACGGCTAAAGCTAAAGTTAAAGCTGAATCTATTCCGCCAGATAAACCTATTAATGCGCCATCAAAATTGTTTTTTTGAAAGTAATCTTTGCAGCTTGATATTATGGCACCATAAATTTGCTCCATAGGCTCCAGAGAAGATTTTGATTTGGCTTGAGTAAAGTTTTTATTAAAAACAGATGGTCCTTGAAAAGATGTTATAGTTGTTGGTTGTGTTTTAGCTAGAATATCTTTTAGCTCAAATAAGCTTATGTGCTCTTTAAAATATGGGGCTAGTAATTTTATTTCTCCTTTGTTATTTGTCGCAAAAGACCCGCCATCAAATACGAGCTCATCTTGTGCGCCGGCAAGTTGAACACTTATGAATGGCAGTTTGGTTTTATTAAATATATTTAATGCTTTTTGATGTCTGATATTAGCTTTATTTATTTCAAATGGAGATGCATTTATCTGAATTAGAATTTCAACACCTTTAGATTTTAGATCTATTGCTTTATCTTGCTCCCAGCCATCCTCACAAATTAAAACCCCAAATTTTATTTTATTTGATTCAAAATTTAATTCAAAGATATTATCTGGCAAGTTGTTAATATTTGATTTTTCAAAAAAATCAGGATTTTCTTGTGATTTAAGTTTTAGATCATTTTGTGAAGTAAAGTACCGTCTCTCATCAAATACACCAGTATTTGGTAATAAGTTTTTTATAGCTATTATTTGATGATTTTCTGGGGTTATTAAAGATGCAGCATTTATACAAATATTATCAAGCCAGTCTGGATGGCCTATTAATATATGCACATTGTATTTTTGGGCCAAGCTTTGGATTTCACCCAGGCTTTGTTTTATCTTATTAGGCCATTGTGGATGATATAACAAATCTTCAGGTGGATAGCCGCTTATGGCAAGCTCTGGGAAGATTATTAATAATTCCGATTTTTCACTTCCATTTACACTCCCACTTTCACTCCCATTTTCACTCCCAGTTACACTCCAGCTTACACTCCCATTTTTATCTTTATGCTTTTGAATGCAGGAGATTATATTTTGGCAGATTAAATTGGTGTTATATGATATTTCCCCGACAGTTGGGTTTATCTGGCAGACTGCAATTTTTATGTTCATTTTAAAATTTACTTCAATAATTTGTTTGATGTTTTTATGGTCGTAATTATATTGGATTATATTTATTACTCAATTAATATTGGAGTAATAGGCCTAATTTTTTTAAACAAATTAATTAAATCATCATCAAGCATTCTTATACACCCATGCGAATGAGCTTCCCCAATTTTATCTTTCTCATTAGTACCATGAATATAAATATATCTACGCATTGAGTCTTGCTCACCTAATCTATTAAAACCATGCTCTAAACCTGATAGCCATAAAATTCGGGTTAAAATCCAATCTCTTTTTGGATATTTTTTATCAAGATCAAAAGAGTATATCTCATTGGTCCAGCGCCTTGCTTTAAACACAGCCCCTTTGGGGTGGTTATCCCCAATTTTAGCCCGAATGGTATGCCAGCCCCTTGGGGTTTTGAAACTATTGTTCTGTTCCCCAAGGCCATTTTTTGCAGTGCTAACTTTTGCTTGTAGTATTATTTTTGTTTCTGGTTCCTCTTGGATTAGGCGTAATGTTTGAGTTTTTGAGTCTATGTGAATCCACTGGTTTAGCTTTGGTAGGTTTGGCGGAGGTTGCTTGAAGTCTTTTTTCAAGATTAATCTTAAGGGATGTTGATCTTTCATTTGGGATAGCCAAATTATTAAATTCTTTTAAATAATTGTAGGATTTTTTAAAGTGTTTGTCTTTGTATTCTAATTCAGCAAGGGTTAAATAAGATAAAGCTAAGCCTTTATTATGCTTAATTGCAGCTAATAGAGATCTTTTAATATCTCGTTTAATTTTCTTTGAAGATTTTGAGTTTGTTAAGTTTAAATGTATTTTTGATTTATTTAACTTTTTATAAAGACAAAGGCCTTTATTCTGATAAGCAATATAAAGCTGGGTAAATGATTTATGCCTTATTGCTTGATCAAAAGTTTTTATGGCTTGAGTAAAGTCATTTTGCTTACACAAAAATACACCGTATTGATTTAATATCTCAGGGTTATTCGGGGATAAGTTTAAAGCTTTTGTATAATATTTTTTAGCTTGCTCGGTTTCTCCTACTTCTTGTGAGTAAAAGCCTAGATAAGCTTGAGTAATGGCATTCTTAGGGTTTAAATTTTGTGCTTTTAAAAGATTTTTTTGTGCACTTTGCCATTGTTTATTATCAAGTTGGGCTTTGGCTAGGGCTAAATATGCATTTATGGTTTGCGTATTTTTTTTGATTTGTTGGTTATTGTTTTTATATGGTTTTACTCTGTTTGATTTTTGATTTATATAATTTGATTTTTGATTTATATAAATTTTTTTTTTATTTATATATTTTGATTTATGATTTCTAGCCTCAATATTTTTGTTTTGCGTATTTATTAGTTTCTTTGATTTTATTGGTGATTTTATTGGTGATTTAATATTATGCCCGCAAGCGCTAAGGGCTAGCGTAAGTACTGCTAAGCTAAGAAGATTTATTTTTTTGAGTATTTTGTGATTATGCATTTTTTATTCCTGTTTAATTTGTTTATTTTTTATTTATTTTTTTGTTTATTGTTTATTTTTTATTTTTGTGATAGATATTTTGAGGAATAAGTTTTTAATTACAAGGCATCACAAATTTTTTGAAATTTATTTATTTATTTTTAAAGCTAAGCTACCGATGCAGTTAAGCTCATCTTTTATCTTTATAAGAAAAACATAAACGCAGTCGTTGCGAGGAGGCGAAGCCTCCGTGGCAATCTCCCACCCGAAGCTGATATTATCACTATCATTGCAATTGGTACTTGACCGCGCATTTGCTGTCTGGGCCAGGATATGCCGGAGTTATGGTTACTTTTAAAGTATCATTAGAGCCCCAGTCTTTAGGTTCTATTAGGTTCTGGTTTATTTGATGATCGGGTCCTGGCCTCATATTTTCGATCAAACTACTGAAGGGTTCTCCTCCCGTAGTGGGGTTAGGGGTGAAATTCGTTTGTTGGTCCATTGATATTGATGCAACGGCTCCTTCTTTTTGGCATCCGTAGCTATTGCCCGCACAGAACTCCATAACTAGGTGGGATTTAGGGATCCAGGGATCCGCGTCAGCGGGAATTGAGCAGGTAATGGTTACGCCTAGTGGATAACTGTAGTCGGATTTAAATACGATGTTTTTGCCATCTT
>CAJQSL010000056.1 GCA_905612315.1 uncultured Francisellaceae bacterium | reverse complement strand
ATGATTTTAAAACCTTTTTTATGCTTTCTGTTGTATCTTCTGGTAATTTGCTAAAGATATCACCATATAATTTATCTAGAGTATCAGAAACTATATTACCCAATTCTTCCTTTAAATCATCTAAAACACCATCTTGCAATAAAGTAAATGAATCACCCTGTTGACTTTGACCAGAACAGCTTGATAAACATGCTCTAAATTTATTACCCCTGCCAGGTGTACTTTCTGCATCATGAGAAGCCTGAAAGATAGCTTTTCTAACATCATTAATACATTGCTCAGCAACACCAGGGTTGTTTCCTGGTATGGCTTTTAAAAATAATGGGTTATCTTCACTAAGTTCTAGTTTGTTGTTTGCGCCAGGTCTAGATTTCTTTTTAAAATACTTTACGGATTCAACTGCGGCTTCAACAATTTTACATAGTCCATAGGGCCCAACTCTTGCAACTCCATAAATTAAACCACAAACCCCACCTATAAAACCTGCTACACATCTTTTAGGAGAATACCTTCGACTCTTGGATTTACTAAATCTTTCACTATTAAAACTTAAGGATGCGTATTTATAAGAATCACTCAAAGGAAGAAGTGCCCACTTAATTGGGTTGTAATCACTTTGGCCGGCGATAAAAGGAAAAAGCGCTAACTTGGATGCTTTTGTTGCCCAATGAATAGCCTTTTCTTGCTGCATTAAGCTTACACCATCAGGGTCTCTACTATAAGGGTAGCTCCCAGTAAACTGGTGTGATTTAAGCATATCTAAAGCTGAACCATTACCACCTGGAAGTAAACTTGCAAGCATTCTTGGAGTAGTTCTTCTGGATAAGTTATCACCACTTTTATCTAGATCTTTAAAGTAAGACTTTACATTTTCATCACTTTTCAATTTTTGAGCTAAGCCCTTAGCTTTTTTAAAAATATCCTTTGCAACCTTCTCAGTTGGGTCTGGGTAAAATGCGCCCACCAAACCTTTTAGGTAATCAATATGGGCGATATACCTTTCATCACCAGGTGTTTTATTAAGCTCAAGTGTTCTTATTAACTCTTCACATTTTGCCCTGCTTAAATTATCTAAACTTAAATACTCATTATTAAATATTCGATGCCCTTGCTTTAATAAATTAATATCCTCACTAGGATTACTATGCATGTTATATATAACATTCTTAAATAGCTTAGAAAAACTTTTTTTAATATCTTCATAATCATGATTATCTTTGGATTCTAATTCGCCCTTCAAAGATCTTAATTTTTTTTCTAAATCATCATTAACTTTTAAACAATCAGTAAGTTCTGGTATTTTTTCAGCTTGTGGTAGCAAACTATGCATAAGTTCTTTTTGCAGACTATCATTAAAACTAGGGCAGTAGGCATGTAGCCTTGATGAGTGAAACATTCTAATAACAAAAGATGCACAAAGCTCACTTTCTAGTTTAAAGCATTTTTTATCAAAGTTTTTGGGAAGAACCCCAAATATTGGGCGAATACTTCCATCTTTAGATTTAACATACTGCCCTTCAATATCTGGTACAAAAGTGTCATCTCCTGTTGGGTTATATACAAGATCCCCAATTATACCTCCTACCGTACTATCCTGCATGAATTTCAATTGCTCCTGCTGTAATGGATTCCCAGCTGATCTAACCATTGAGTTTAAAGATTGTCCTGATCCAGTATTATTACCCGGGGTAAGCATAACCGTATAGCTCCCAGGCATCCTTAGTAGTGGAGCTTGTTTTTTCACCCCCATGTACATTCCATCGTTACAAGGCAATAACTTTTTATAAAGTTTACCATTAGCCGTAGCAACAGTTAAGCTTCTGAATTTAGGATAGGTGTCATTTTCTGGGCCATAAGAAGGATCAGGAAATAAGTCTGTAACTATATTATCAATTATTGCAGCTCTTAAAACTTCTTCATAATCACTTTCTTGAATTCCTTTAACTTCATCAACAGGTTTCACTAGCATCTTTGCTTCTACCGAAGCACCCAACATTGCATTCATCTTTGCTTGAGCTGGGCCTTGTCTTACTACGGAAACCTCCCTAAATCTAGCATCCAAATTATGCTCAGCAGCCTCTTTGGAAAACTGATGAACGTTGGCTTTATTATCATCTAGGGTTGTAATAGTTCCATCATTATTAGCACCTATGCCTAGTGCTATCAGGGGGTTAATTTGCATTCGATGCAAATGATTAGCTATATTAGA
>CAJQSL010000055.1 GCA_905612315.1 uncultured Francisellaceae bacterium | reverse complement strand
TTTATTAGAAATTCCAAAGCCAGTTACAACTGGCAAATTGGTTTTGGATTTTATAAATTCGATATGCTTAATAATATTTTTAGGAAGGGTAAAGTTTTTAGAATTAGATTTATTAATGCCAGTTACCCCTGATCTTATCGCATAATAAATAAAGCCTTTATTATTATGAGAATTAGCTTTTTGTAAAATAAGTTTAACCCGATCAAGCGGGGTGTTTGGGGTAATTATATAAATCGGGGCGATGTTAATCTCTTCACAATATTTAGCATAATCTATGTTAGGTAAACTCTCATCAGCGGGTAAATCAACAGTTAGTATGCCATTTAAACCTGCTTTAGCAAATTTTGCTAACATGCCGTTTTTAATCAAAGCTAAAATTGGATTTAAATATCCCATAAGGATTATTGGTTTTTTTGATTGCTTGCGTATTTTTTTTAAAATATTTAAATAATCTTGCGGCTTAAATTTTTTCTTAAGCGCTTGAGAGTGAGCCTGTTGAATTACGGGCCCATCGGCAACTGGGTCAGTAAATGGTAGGCCAAGTTCTAGTAAATCAACGCCGTTATTAAATAAGCTTAAAGCCGCATCAACCGTGTAATCTACATCAGGAAAGCCTGCTGTAATATATGCTAAATAGGATTTTTTATCTGGATCAAGAAGCATATTAATTCCTATTTTATTTTTAGTTTTGGCATTACAGCATCAAGGTCTTTATCGCCTCTGCCAGATAAGTTAATAATTATGATATCTTTTGCTTTAAATAATTTAGCATTTTTAATTACATAACCAATTGCATGGGATGATTCTAAGGCTGGGATAATTCCTTCTAATTGAGATAATAATTTAAAAGCCTCAAGAGCAGTTTTATCAGATACATGAGTATAAGTTGCCCGCTTAGTTTGGTGTAAATAAGCATGCTCTGGCCCAATTGATGGATAATCTAGACCAGCTGAGATTGAGTGGGTTTCTTGAATTTGCCCGTGAGAGTCTTGTAGTAAATAACTATAACAACCATGCAAAATTCCAGGTTTGCCACCTTCTATTCGCGCGGCATGTTTGCCTGGTTTGTTTTTAAGATTTGATTTATTACAAGTTCCACCAGCTTCAACGCCAATCATTTTTATTTTGGTATCAGGAATAAATTCTTTAAACAAACCAATTGCATTAGAACCGCCACCAACTGGAGCTATTAAGTGAGTCGGGGTTATTTTTAATTTTTTACACTGAGCTTTTACTTCAGATCCTATCACTTTTTGAAAATGCGCAACTAACTCTGGATATGGGTGCGGGCCAAGAGCCGAGCCTAAGCAATAATGAGTATTCTCAAAATTAGTAGCATAATCTCGTAAAGCTTCATTTACAGCTTCTTTTAAAGTTGCTTGCCCAACTTCAACTGGAGATACTTTAGCTCCAAGAAGTTTCATTTTATTAACATTTGGCATCTGGCGTTTTATATCAGTTACGCCCATATAAACAATGCATTCTAAATCTAAATATGCACAGGCAGTTGCGGTGGCAACTCCGTGTTGGCCGGCGCCAGTTTCAGCTATTATTCTGGTTTTACCCATTTTTTTTGCAAGCAAACATTGCCCTAGGGCATTATTTAATTTGTGCGCACCGGTGTGGAGTAAATCTTCGCGCTTTAAATAAATTTTGGGAGGATTTTTTTTATTTAAATAATTTGCAAGATTTATCGCAGGGGTTAGCGGCGTGCTGCGCCCGGCATATTGGGTTAATAAGTTATTTAGCTCATCTTTAAATTTTTTGGTGTGGATAATTTTATTGGCACTTTTCTCAAGCTCATTAAGAGCTGGGATTAATATCTCCGGGACGAATTGCCCGCCGAATTCTCCGAAGTATCCAGGTTTTGATTTATCGATTTTTACAAATCGATACGTACTCCGTGCTTTGCACTTCGCACGAGGTTGCTTCGACGTAGTCTCGCAATGACTGCGGTGGGTATTTGGTTTTGGCTTTTTGGTAGACATATTTAAAAACTCAAATAGGTTAGTTAGCTTCTTTTTTGATTTTCTAGCAGTTTTTTTATCTTCTTCAAGTTTAGAGCAAAAATCTAATCCTGCGGGATTGAGTTTAGATATTATTTCAGTTAGTTGGTTTTTATCTCCTTTATTATTGGCTGATAAATTTCCTGCAATAAAGAAGTTTGAAATTTTATGTTTTTTTATTATGGTTTTGATGTTTTGTATATTAGGCTTTTGCAATGAGTTTTGATATGAGTTTTGGTTTGAGTTTTGATATGAGTTTTTATTTGA
>CAJQSL010000054.1 GCA_905612315.1 uncultured Francisellaceae bacterium | reverse complement strand
AAGAAAAATCACACCCCATAAAAACAACAACACATCAAATACAAATAAGCACATCTGATCTTGAAATATCAGGATGAATTTAAATAAATTACTTTATACTACATAAACTTAAACAAATTAAGGCTTAAACAATGATTGCACAAACAACTCCAATAACACCAAAACTTAAAGAAACACTGCAAACTAATTCACAAAACAGCAATATATCATTCCAACTAAAAGGACGTCTATTTACCCTTAGCGTTATACAACTGCAAAATATGGACACCAAGCAGCTAGACAAAGAATTAGCTGAAAAAGTCAAACTTGCTCCAAAGTTTTTTGAGCGTGCCCCTGTGGTTATAGACGTATCTAAAATTAAATCTAGAAACATCCATGAAAACAATACAGAAAATAAACATAATAATATAAACTTCAAAGAATTAAAAACTATCATAGAAAAACACGGACTAATTCCAGTCGGTGTAAAAGGCACAACACAAACTTCTAACAAAAATGCTCAAGAAGCAGGTTTTGCCATAATGACAGACCATAGTAACACTAATAATACTACTACCGCAGACTCTTCTACTAATACTAAAAAATCAACAACTGAATCTTATACTCCGCCTACACCCCACACCCAAGAGCAAGAACCAAAGTACTATTCTAAACTAGTAACCCAACCCATAAGATCAGGCCAGCAAGTATACTCTCCAGGTGATTTAGTTATAGTCTCATCCGTAAGCCCAGGAGCCGAATTATTAGCTGAAGGTAATATCCATGTGTATGGAACCCTTAGAGGGCGAGCTCTTGCTGGAATTAACGGCTTAAAATCAGCTAGAATCTTCTGTCACCAACTGGAGGCTGAGCTAGTTTCCATCGCTGGGCAATATAAAATTTTTGAAGATATTCAAGAACATCATGACCAGACTCCAAAGCAGCTTTATTTAGATGACACTCGACTAGTCATAAGCTCATTATAAAAATGATTAAAACCTTAATGACAAACCGTCTTTAATAGACTAATCTTAACTAAATCCTAAGAATAAATAAATTTAATCATAAATTAGAGGGGAAAATTATGGCTAAAATTGTTGTTGTCACGTCTGGCAAAGGTGGCGTAGGCAAAACCACTACGAGTGCAGCTATCGGCACTTCTCTAGCTATGGCTGGTCACAAAACGGTTATTATTGACTTTGATGTTGGTCTTAGAAACCTAGATCTAATCATGGGATGTGAAAGACGTGTTATATATGACTTTGTAAATGTAATAAACGATGAAGCCAACCTATCTCAAACATTAATAAAAGATAAGCGAGTTGATAAGCTTTATATCTTACCTGCATCGCAAACTAGAGATAAAGACTCCCTGACCAAAGAAGGCGTTGGGAAAATCCTAAAAGAACTTAGCAAAACTTTTGATTATATTATTTGCGACTCTCCAGCTGGGATCGAACGTGGTGCATTCTTAGCAATGTATTTTGCTGATGAAGCTATTATAGTTACAAACCCGGAAATATCCTCTGTACGTGACTCAGATCGCATTCTTGGAGTTCTATCTAGCAAAAGCCAACGCGCTGAAAAGAAAAAAACAAAAATCAAGGAACACCTATTATTAACACGTTACTCCCCCGAACGGGTTGAGCGCGGAGACATGCTCAGCGTTGAAGATGTACAAGAAATTCTATCCATTCCTCTATTAGGCGTAATCCCTGAATCAAAAGCGGTTTTAAAAGCCTCCAACGCAGGAACACCCGTAAGTCTTGATGAAAAATCTGATGCAGGTTCAGCTTATACGGATGCTGTTGCTAGATTTTTAGGTGAAGATCGTCCACATCGTTTTCTTGAGGCTGCAAAAACCGGCTTCTTTAAGAGATTATTTGGGAGGAAAGCAGGATGAAGTTACTCGATTTTTTCCGCATTAAAAGAAGCAACACCTCAGCAGGTGTAGCCAAAGAGCGTCTTAAAGTTATAGTCTCACATGAACGCGCCAAAAAACAGGACCCTGAATTTTTGAAAAAGCTCCATGCTGAAATTATGGAAGTTATAAAAAAATATGTTCACATCGAACCCAGCCAAGTTAGTGTAACCATTGATAAAGACAAAGACTGCTCTGTTCTAGAGCTTAATGTAACTCTAAATGACACCAAAAGCCCTATGACTAAAGCCCAACCAGCTTAATCGCTACCACTCTAACCCGCAAGCCCAAGTAAATCTACTCATCTATCAAGTCAGTTTGAGCAACTACTTGGCTGGGATATTTTACGCTTACAAAATAAGAAGAAACTAAAAAAGTCACTACGGTAACTGCCTGAACCAATAAATATGCCTTCTCCGACATAACCATCATATGGAATGCTAAAAAACCTACCAATAAAGAAAACTCACTAGCCTGCCCTAACCTAAACCCTAACTCCCAAGCGTTAGACTTATTACCATCAATAGATGGCAATAAAACTCGATAAACTAATGGTTTAACAATGATAACCAAAACAGCCATAGCCAATACAGGTATTATAACTTGACCCAATAATCCGAAGTTAACCGATGCTCCTACTGAAAAGAAAAAAACTATCAAGAAGAAATCACGCAAAGGCTTAAGGCGTTCTGCAATAAACTGAGATATAGGGCTGATAGTAAGCGTAACACCGGCAATAAATGCGCCAATCTCATAAGAAATCCCTAAAAAATGGGCAAGTTGCGCCATCCCCAAACACCAACCCAGCGCCAATAAAAACAAATATTCTTTAACCAAAGCAAACCTATTAAGTAAACGAAATAAAACCCATCTCTCAAAAAATACTGCAAATAATACTAAAAGCGGTATTGATAATAAGACTCTCGTAAGCTGTATCCAGTTATTGTCAATTTTACCAGCACCCCACAAATCAAGCCAAAATAAAACAAGAATTGCAATAAAGTCTTGCAGCAATAATACACTTACCATCATTTTACCTACGCTTTGATGATATAACTTAGGGGACGGCAAAAGTTTAATGCTAATAATAGTGCTTGAAAACATCATGGTAATGCCGATTAAAATTGAGTCTATCAAGCTAAAACTAAAAGCTGCTGCAACACAAAAACCTACTAACCCAAAAACTGCACTACTAACAAATGTGACAAATACAGCAGCCCTAAGCATAGAAAACAACTTAGTCAACTGCAGCTCTAATCCCAGTAAAAATAATAAAAACACAATGCCTACACCAGATAGCTCATAGATAAAATGAGTCTGCGAGACAAGCTTCAGCCCCCAAGGGCCAATCAATATCCCTAAGATCATATAGGCTACTAACAAAGACTGACGAGTAAACAACGCGAGCGTAGCTAAAACAGATGCCCCGCAAAAAATTAAAAAAAATCCAAAAAGAATGCCAGTTGTTGTCATTATTTATTTTTTTTCCAATAATTTATAAATAAGCTTGTATATATTATAGTTGGGCATTACAAGATTTCACTAATCTTCTTGTAATCCTAAATCCAGCACCAGATTAGTACCACCTATAACAGCTGCTGGTGCTGCTAAAATACTTATAACTGGTATCATCAAAATTAACATCACAGCACACCCAAAACTAAAACTATCCCATCTATTAGCTGCCATAAATCTTTTAAGATTTGCAAAAGATTTATTATTATTATCCACACAATAATCTAAGTACTGTATGCCTTGCATCCATGCCCCAAATAAAAACCAACACACACTTGCAATAATATTAATTCCAGGAATTAAAAACAATAACCCCAAAATTATTAACCAAGGAACAAAATAAGCAATTTTACGCATTTCTCTGGATATACTACGAACTATAACCTTAGGAATTTTGGCCCATGGAACACTATCGACTCTTTTGCCAGAATAGGTATTTTGTACAGATTCTGCTAAAACAGATAAAAATGGCGCTAATAAAATATTAGCAATCAATGTAAATAAATAACTTCCTAAAACCAAAAATGCTGCTAAATACACCACCCAAAATAAGATATCTAACCAATGCAACCAACTTGGAAGCCAACTATTAATTTTGTGCATAAAACTTGTAAAATAATGCACTCCGACAAACCATAAGCCTATCCAAATAACAAGATCTACTATAACTGGCAACCAAATATATCTTCTATATTCTTTTGAAAAGCAAGAAGATAACCCCATAAAAAAATAGTTAAAGCCAGACCTAACCTTTTTGTTGCCGACTTTTTTATCAAAGTTATTACTCATTTATAACAAACCTTAAAATTTATTATTTATACTTTATGTAATAAAAAACATACTATACTCTCAAAAATGCTACAAACCAAAAGCAACGGTTTAAAAAAACATGACTAAAACAATATTATCAGGCGATATAGGCGGCACCAACACAAGACTTATGCTCGCTAATATAGACCAATCTCATAAAACGCTAACTATAATTCATCAAAAAAGCTATAAAAACAAAGAATTCCCTGAATTCAAACAAATAATAGCTGAATTTTTAGCTGAATATAAAAACCCAATAGTGGATGCCGCTTGTTTTGCCGTAGCAGGCCCTATAATTAATCAATCAGTAAAGCTTACAAACCTCCCATGGAAAATTAGCGCAAAAAATCTAAAAAAAGAATTAAACTTACCGGACATTCTACTAATAAATGATTTTAGCGCCATTGGCTATGCAATTCCTCACCTAAGCGATAAAGATCAAATAATCTTACAATCTGCTAAAAAGCAACACAACGCCCCCATTGCCTTTTTGGGCGCAGGGACTGGCCTTGGAGTTGGCCTTATGACCCCAACAGAAAAACAAAAATATCTGGTTTTACAAACTGAAGGAGGCCATATTGACTTTGCCCCAACTAATGCAATACAACAAAAAATATTAGCCTTTTTAAGCAAAAAATATCATAGAGTATCTGTTGAAAGAGTATTATCTGGACATGGGCTTGCAAATATATATGAATATTTACAACAAGATCCACCATACGGTATACCGGAAAACCCAGAATTATTACACAAAATAGAGACTACTGGATCCAAAGATCCTGCTCAAATTATTAGCGAGTTTGCTCTTGAGAAAAAAGATATCCTGGCGCAAATAGCATTAGATGAATTTTGTAAAATCTATGGAGCTTTTTGTGGCAATATAGGCCTTTCAACCCTGTGCTATGGAGGTTTATATATAGCCGGAGGGATTGCTCCTAAAATCCTTCCTATTATTCAAAAAGGTGATTTTATCCGCAAATTCAAAGATAAAGGCAGAATGTCTAATTTACTTGATGCAATTCCCCTATTTTTAATAACTGACCCAGACATTGGCTTAAAGGGTTCATGCTGGGCAGCTTTAGATACAGGCTAAAAACATACCAACATATAATAAAAAAACATAAGATTATTTGTGGGAATTAAACATATATTTATATCAAAACCCTATTAAAAACACTCGCTTTTTGCAAAAAAATATGTTATCATATGGGTCTTATACGTTTAAATATGCCGAAATTGCTTCAAAATAGAACGGATGAAGCAGCTTTAAAACTAGAAATAGTTTGTTTAACACTGAGGATATAGCAAGTGACAACAGATTTTAAGACAGTCTTTAACATAGACCTCGAGAAAAACGAGGAAATACCTCAATCAACTGAAAAGTTGAAAGAATATGTTCAGTTCTTACGTGGCAAAAGCATTATGCTTAAAGACAAAGAAGAACGTTATATCCAACAACAACGTAAAATCCTTAGATACCGACGCACAATCATGCATGCAATTCGTGAATTTGCTATTGATTTTGGCCAAACTCGAGAAGAAGCTATCAGTGTTATTAACAGATTTGAAAAAATCCTAGATGAGATTGATGTCGATCTAACCGAAGAAGAAGATGAAATTATGGGTTAGGTTTTGGTGTTTTTGTGGGCTGCATATAGATACGCGGCAATCTCCTGCAAGAAAAACATAGTGTTTTTATATACACTTTTGTCAAGATTTATTCAAAGATTTAAATTTTCTGTAAATTTAGTTGCTTTTTAGGTAATGTTTTGAGATATTTGGGGTAATTAATTTAAATTGGATTTTTGTTATGGACCTTCACTCTGCTACAAAAGATGATTCTATACGTACAAGGATAACACTAGAAAGGGCACCGAAAACCACCCATTTAGAAAACACCCGTAAGGAACTAGATTTAACTAATCCCAATCCAACCAGGTATATGCTTACCACTTGGCGTGGCACTAAAAATCCAGACACCAGTCAAACTACCCATTGCCTATAATTATGTTCTAAAGTAAAACAATAGATATTGATAATATAGATAAACCATTTCAATTTATCGATTTTTATAAATCGATACGTGCTACACACGAGATTGCCGCGCAGCTTCGCTCCTCGCAACGACGGCATTACTTTTTTGTCATCCATGCAATAATTCCCACTCACAACGACTACCTTCTTTGTCGCTGCGAGCGAAGCTAATGTTTCGCGCGGCAATCTCCTTCATATTGCAAACACATCAAAAAACACAGAAAACAAAAATTAAATTTACAAACCAATATTTGCGTATATAATTTTACATAAAAATAATAAAAGTAATCTAATCTCTCAAACCTAAAACAAATAAAAATAATAAAGGTAAAATTATGGAAAACGCTGCATCTA
>CAJQSL010000053.1 GCA_905612315.1 uncultured Francisellaceae bacterium | reverse complement strand
AAAAGTGGAAATATAATCATAATTATAAGGATTTTTATGACACGAGCATTTAAGGATCTAATTCAAGCGATTACCAAATTCCCTATGTTCATAATATTTACTGCATGGTTAGATATACGCGTGCGCTATCGGCGCTCAACTCTCGGACCATGGTGGATCACTTTAAGCATGATAATATTTACAGCAACTTTAAGTATTGTTTTTTCACGCTTAATGAATGAGCCACTTAGAGAATTTATTCCTTATCTTGGGGTGGGTTATGCCCTATGGTTTATGCTATCTATGTGCATAATAGAAGGTTCAAGTGTATTTGAGCGGGAAAAAGCATATGTAAAACAAATGAATATTCCAGTATCAGTATATGTTCTAAAACTTATCACAAGAAATTTGATTATCTTTGCGCATAACTTTGTAGTTGCTGTTGCACTGATTGTTTTTTTTAAAATCCCAATTACAGCTGAAACATTGCTATTTATCCCAGGTCTTATTTTAGTTTTACTTAATTTATATTGGGTTGTAATGCTTTTGGGTATTTTGGGTGCAAGATACAGAGATATCCCCCCGATTATTAATAGTGTTATTCAAGTATTGTTCTTGGCATCACCAATTGCTTGGAATGCCTCTAAACTAGGAGCTCACTCTAAAATAGTTTTATTTAACCCGGTAACTTATGCACTTGATTTAGTTAGAAGTCCTCTTTTAGGCCATGCGCCAATGGGGCTATCATGGATAGTAGGTATAGTTGTTTTTGTTATTGGTATGTGCTTCACATTAGCTCTTTTAAATAAATATCGAACTAGAATTCCATATTGGGTAGGGTAATTTGTCATGACAAAAAATGCTAAAATCAAATTTGAAAACGTAAGTTTAAGCTATCCTATTTATGAGAATGCAGGCTCACGCTCACTTAAAAGTACTATTTTAAATTTAAGGGTAGGCGGAAAGATTAACCAAAAAGGAAAAATCCCCCAAGTTAAAGCTTTATCTGATTTAACTTTTGAGCTTAAAGATGGGGATAGACTAGGTTTAATTGGCCACAATGGCGCTGGCAAAACAACTTTGATGCGTGCAATCGCAGGTATCTATACCCCAAACTCTGGCAATTATATAATTCAAGGCTCAGTTCAGTGCATGCTTGATGTTTATATGGGATTAGACCCGATGCTTACAGGTTTTGAAAATATCAAAGTTAGAGCTGTATTAATGGGTATTAAGAAAAAAAATATTCCTGATTTAATTGAGGATATTGCTGAATTTACCGAACTTGGTGATTTTTTAGCAGTTCCTGTTAGAACATATTCATCCGGGATGCAATTAAGATTAGCCTTCGCACTTTCAACGGCTGTACATGCTGATATATTAGCCATAGATGAGGTTATTGGAACAGGTGATGCCTCTTTTCGAAAAAAAGCTGAAGTGCGCCTTACTGAGTTTATGCATAAAGCTAAAATTGTTCTTATGAGTTCACACGAAAATGAAGTTATTAGAAAACATTGCAATAAAGTTATGTGGCTTGAACATGGGGAAGTTAAAATGATTGGGGATAGTGAAGAAGTTTTAAAAGCTTATGAGAAGAATGATTAAAATATTTATCATAAATATCTTATTAAACTTTATAACTTTTTATGATAAAAATATATTCAAGCTATTATCAAATATAAACAATAACAATAATAAGAAAGGAAAATATAATGTCTCAAGCAGAGATTTCTCTAAAATTAGAGCAGTTAACCCCAACAAATGAAATTGGTAAAGCTAGGTTTAAAGAAAAAAAACATGAAGAAAGTAAAGTTGCTTACCTTCAAACAGAAATAATTACTCAAGAGATATTAGAAGATAAAGATATAGACCTTAACGATATAAAAGATGAGCATCTTGCTGAGATGATTAAGTGCTATTGTAATTTAAGTCTTTTGTTTTTTAAAAAAAGAGATTTTGGTGCAGCTGAAGATTATGCGCAGAAAGCTATAGATTTATGTGAAAATGCCAATATTAAATCAGAAGAAAAAAGCGGTGAATACCCATTATCTTTAGATCTTTATGAAAAAAGCCAAAGAAGATTTACCGAGGCAAACTGGAAAAGGTATGCACCTAAGTTAAATTATTCGCAAGTATCTTATAAGCAAAAAGGTAGCAAAAAAGTACTCCAAAAGCCTTTAATTACTCCAAAAGATTTGGTATTACATCAAGAGAGTAAAAAAGGTGTTGGTGTGTTAGCTGGAGAAGATATAGAAGCTGGTGAGCCAATAGCAGAGTTTGTAGGTGAGATACTTACAACTAATGATATAACTAAGATGAACCCTGAACAAGCAGCTGATGATTATAGATTTGAAGCAGTTATACCTAATAAATTTGCTTTTAACCATATAGCTTTTGTTAATGATGGTTTCCCGAATACAATAGTAATCCGCACCTTAGGTACAAAAAACAAATATAGGTTTGCAGCTGTTGCTCTTGATGATATATCAACAGGTCAAGCCCTTGCTTTTGATTACAGAACACATAAAGTTAAAACGAACTTCTATCAAATATCTCCTAGCTCCTATGAGGAAATAAAATTGTTTTTTAACCAAAGGCCTTTAGAGGCTGAGTATGAAAGTTTATTTGAAGTAAGCTCTCAACAGATATTTGGAGATGAAAGCAACCCAGCTTTTCGAGCATTTAAAATTAAACAATGTTTATTTGAGCTTTTGTCTTGTTTAATAGCTATATCAAAAAGTCCAGGAGAAAATGCAAAAGTTGTTATCCCTTATCTAGGTAACAAAGAAATAGATCTTACAAAAGAAAAAGATAAAAAGTTTTGGAGCACACTTGGCTATTTTATAAAAATGGATTTTGTAATGAATACTCCTATTGTATTTACTAAATTATTATTAGATGGGGTTTTTAGCGTTTCTCAATTACACCAATACTTTGCTGCATCTGGTGGCAATTTCCACCCAGATGTAAAAAAATTCTTTAATATTGATAATTATCCTATTGACTCTTTAAGTTGGGGGATACTAAAACCAATACGAACATATCCCGCTGAAGATAAGCCAGCTCTTATTTATCTTAGATGTAAGTTAATAATTCCTCTTTTAGAAAAAGGTTATGCTAAGGCCCTTTGTGGCATTACATGGTGTCCTTTACCTGAAGAAGAACCAAGTTCTGAAGAAGAACCAAGTCCTAAATTTACAGACATTTTAAGCTTTCTAGTAGATCAGTTTAAATTACATGCTAAATTAAAGCATGTCCTTGAAGGATCCGAGGGTTTAAGTTTTAAAGCTTTAGAGACAAAAAACCCTTTTCTTTCATTTAATGGTTTTCTTGAAGAGCTTGTAGGTAATATTAAATCAGCTGAAAGAGGTAGAGATAGCAGTGGGGGATTCACCGTTGAATTAAAACCTTTCTATACTTATTGCAATGAAAAGTCTGGGGCTTCTGATGAAGAAGATTTTTTGTGTAAGCTAGTTAGGCCGGATTGATGGTTTTTCTTTTAATTATCATGTAATTCATTTGCAGTTTGGATG
>CAJQSL010000052.1 GCA_905612315.1 uncultured Francisellaceae bacterium | reverse complement strand
GGCTGATAATCATAATGAGTTTTGGGATAATTTAGAAAATAGTGTCGAATCTATCAGGGATTTAACTGATGAAGAGTTATTATCACTCAATATTGATCAAAAGTTATTAAATGATACTAATTATGTGAAGCGTGGTGGTTTTGTTAATAATCTGGAAGATTTTGATGCTGGGTTCTTTGGATATTCTCCTTTAGAGGCTAAAAGTATAGATCCACAAATGCGTCACTTCTTTGAGTGTGCTTGGAGTGCATTAGAAGATAGTGGGGTTATTAAGAAGCGTAGCGAGCTTAGTGTAGGAGTGTTTTCAGGTAAAGGATCAGATCAATATTTAATAGAAAATATCATAAACAGTCCTGATATTATTAATTCGTTAGGTTGGTGGAGTATCAATGTAAATAGTAATTATTTATCATCTAAAGTTTCTTATCATTTTAATTTGGATGGACCTAGTTTTGATGTTAATACAGCTTGTTCTACTGGATTGGTTTCTGTTGATATTGCAATTGATAGTTTATTACATGGAAAAAGTGATATTGCCTTGGCAGGAGGTGTAACATTAAGTCAAAAATCAGGATATTTATATCAAGAAGGAATGATTGCCTCTCCGGATGGGCATTGCCGAGCATTTGATGAGAAAGCTAAAGGTACAGTTGGTGGTAGTGCTGTTGGTGTGGTTGTATTAAAACGTTTAGATGATGCCTTGGCTGATAATGATGAAATTTATGCTGTGATCAAAGCTACTGCTGTTAATAATGATGGTTCAGCCAAAGTTGGTTATACAGCGCCAAGTGTTGAAGGGCAATCTAATGTGATACAATATGCCATTGAAAAATCAGGAGTAGATCCTGAGACTATTTCATATATAGAGGCTCATGGTACAGCAACGCCATTGGGTGATCCAATTGAAATATCAGCTTTAACTCAAGCTTATAGAAATTTTACTGATAAAAAACAATATGTGGCTATAGGTTCGGTAAAAACTAATATTGGGCATACAGATACAGCCTCCGGTGTAATGGGCTTAATCAAAACAGCGTTAGCTTTGAAAAACAAAAAAATCCCAGCCAGCTTGCATTTTAATAAACCAAATCCAGAGATTGATTTTGAGAATAGTCCGTTTTTTGTAAATACTGAGTTACGTGATTGGGAGGTACCAGAAGGTATGTTTCGGCGCGCCGGGGTAAGTTCGTTTGGTATTGGTGGAACTAATGCTCACGCTATTTTAGAAGAAGCACCCGAGCGAGAAGTTTCAAGTGAAAGTCGCAAGCAGCAATTATTATTATTATCAGCTAAAACTGATACTTCTGTAAGCGCCTATGCTGATAAATTAGCTAATTTCTTAAAAGAAAATAAAGCTGATATTAAACTAGCCGATGTTGCTTATACCTTGCAAGTTGGTCGAGATAGCTTAAAACACAGAAGATGTTATGTTGCAGAATCTTTTGATCAAGCAATAGATGTATTAGGTAAAAAAGCTGTTAAAGCACAAACTGGTGAGATAGAGCAGGAAGGAGTAACGCCAGAAGTTATATTTATGTTCTCAGGGCAAGGAGCGCAATATGTAAATATGGCAAGAGGCTTGTATGAGCAAGAGCCTTTATTTAAAGAAGTAGTTGATCAGTGTTGTGATATTCTAAAAAATACAGCAGAACTTGATTTATTAGAAGTCTTATATCCAAAAGATAAAGCTGATATTAAAGCTGCTACTGATAAAATTACTCAAACTAATTATGCTCAACCTGCTTTATTTGTGATTGAATATGCCTTGGCTAAGCTTTTGATGCACTGGGGGATTGAGCCCAAATCTATGATTGGCCATAGTATAGGGGAATATATAGCAGCAACTATTGCTGGTGTGTTTGAGCTAAAAGATGCTCTGCTACTAGTTGCAACCCGAGGTAAGCTAATGCATGGGATGCAGGCAGGTAGTATGTTATCTGTTAATTTAGAAGAAGCTAAGCTTAAAGATTTATTGCCTAAAGATTTAAGCTTAGCTGCAGTTAATTCACCAAGTTTATGTGTAATCTCAGGTGAAACAAAAGCTATAAAAGATTTTAAAGATAAATTAGATAAAAAGGATATTTCTTGTACTTTATTACATACATCTCATGCGTTTCACTCACCTATGATGCAAGGCGCTGCCGATGAGTTTTTAAAAGTAGTTAAGAAAGTTAAAAAAGGCGCTCCCAAAATAGGATTTATTTCTAATTTAACTGGAGATATGATAACTAAAGAGCAGGCGGTGAGTGATCAGTATTGGGTAGATCATTTATTAAATGCAGTATTGTTTGATAAGGGCGTAAGTAAATTATTAACAGATAAATTAAGCTGTTTAGTAGAAATAGGCCCAGGCAGGACTCTTTCTACGTTTGCATTGCAAAATAAAGTCAAATCTAAATCACATCATGTTTTAACAAGTGTTAGGCATATCAAAGATGAAATGGATGATTTGGCTATGTTATTAAATTTAGTTGGAAGATTGTGGCTTGCTGGAGTTGAAATAGATTATGCTAAGTTTTATGAACAAGAAAAACGTAATAAAATATCTATACCTACTTATTGTTTTGATCATAAGAAATATTGGGTTGAGCCTCAGAAAAAAGAGCTGGCCCAAGGAGCTCAGGATGCTTTATTAGCTAAAAATCCTGATATTACCCAATGGTTTTATGGTGCAACTTGGGAGTGCAAGCCTTTAAGTTTTATTGGAGATTTATTGCCTGTAGAAACAGGCCATGTATTAATTTTAGGAGATAATTTAGGGTTATCAGATAAAATTATAAAATCTTTAGCTAAATGCGACTATTCGTTTATTAAGGTTTTACAAGGAGATAAATTTGCGCAAAAAGATAAACATAATTTTGTTATAAATCCAAATAATTTTGATGATTATGGTAAGTTAGTTGATGCAATAAAAGATGAAGATATTGATTTAAAATTAATTATTCATACTTGGCAATTTACGGACAAATTTGATTCTAATTTAACAATAGAAAATGTAGAAGCTGATTTAGAGATAGGTTATTACAGTTTGCTAAGTTTGATGAAATCTTTATTTAGTCATGGTTTTACGGACAAGATGAGTTGTAAAGTATTAGGTAATCATGTAAGTAATGTCCTAGATGGTGAGTTAACATCGCCACAAAAAGGAATGATTCAGGCATTAGTTCAGGTAATTCCACAAGAATATGCGCAAATTAAATGTCAGCACATTGATGTCACGGATATTAACTTAGATGATGATGTAACGTTAAATAATGTTTGCAATGAAATAATATCTGAATCTTCAGATAGAATTGTGGCTTATCGAGGCAAGCAACGTTGGATTAAAAAATATACTAAGTTAGAGCTACCAAAACAAAAACCAGAACCTGTTTTATTGAAAGATAAAGGCGTATATTTAATTACAGGAGGTCTAGGTAATGTTGGTTTATTACTAGCAAATTATATAGCCAAAAGGGTGAAGGCTAATATCATATTAATGGGCAGATCGGAATTTTTAGCCGAGGATAAATGGAGTAGTTATTTAAAAGAAAAAGAAGCAGATGCGAATGATATCACTTCTTTGAAAATAAAGAGATTGCAAGAGATCAAAGCATTAGGGTCTGAGGTTAAAATTATACGTGCTGATGTTAGTGACCAAGGTCAAATGATAGCTATTTTAAGTAAATTAAAGCAAGAATATGGTAAAATCAATGGTGTTGTTCATAGTGCAGGGGCCTTAAAGCAAAAGTTATTCTTACCATTAAATGAAACTGATAAAAATAATTGTGAGAAACATTTTCAGCCTAAAGTACAGGGGACTTTATCATTATCAAATGCGTTAAATGAAGTTTTAGCAGATAAGCCGCTAGATTTTTGTATTTTAATGTCTTCTTTATCAGCGGTGCTGGGGGGATTAAATTTCTCAGCTTATTCTGCAGTTAATTACTTTTTAGACCATTTTGCCGATTTAAATCAAGATAGCCCAAATAATTTTATTAGCATTGATTGGGATGGTTGGTTGCCGATTGGAGTAGATGAGTCGTGGGAGTATTCTATAAGTAGTTCTGAGGGTGATCAGCTATTTAATTATTTATTAACTTTAATAAAAAATGCAGGATTGCATCAATTTGTTGTGTCAACAGGAGGTTTAGATGCCAGGATAGCTAGAACGGATTTATCTGCCTTATATGATATAGAGCAAGAGGAAGTGCTAAAGGTAGAAGATGTCTCAGATATAAAAGCAACAGTTTCCAATATTTGGAAAGAAGTTCTTGGGGTTGAAGATATTGATGATGACGATGACTTTTTTGAGTTGGGAGGGCACTCATTGTTGGCAATTCAGTTGATAGGTAAGTTAAGAAAGATATTCGGAATAGATCTATCAGTTAAATTTGTATTTGAGAATAAAACGTTAAGTGAAATGGTAAATAAGCTTGATAAGCACAAAGGTATTAAAGAAGTTTCGATATCAAAGAAAATTTCAAGAATTGATCGAAGCCTAGACAATATATATCCTGTTTTATCTGCAGCACAAGAAAGGTTATGGTTTTTAAGCGAGTTAGAGGCCCAAAGTAGCTCCGCTTATAATCAATGTGTGACTTTTTTATTAAATGGGAAGGTCTCCTTAGAGGCGCTAAGTTGGGCTTTTTCTGAATTAATAAAAAGACATAGCATTTTAAGAACTAAGTATAAAAAAAGTTCTGGAGGATTAGCTGAGCAGGTTATTGTCGGTGGTTATGATTTTAAGATAAACCATAAAAAAGTGATGAGTAGGGATGAGGCTAAAGCTATATTTGCCAAATCAATAGCAGAGCCATTTAATTTAAACAAGTTGCCATTTATTAGGGTTCATTTACTTGAGTTATCACCCAAAGAGTTTATTTTAATTATTATTCAGCATCATATAGTTACTGATGGTGTGTCAGCTGATATTTTGATTAATGAGCTCTCTGAGTTCTATTCAGCATATATAGATAAAAAGTCTCCAGATTTACCCGAGTTGCCAATTGAATATATTGATTATGCCTATTGGGAAAAAGAAGAATTTAAAACAGATAGTTATAAAAAGAAGCAAAAGTATTGGAATGATAAGCTAGCGGGCTTTGAAGATCTGCAGTTGCCTTTAGATAAACCTCGTCCTACCGTATTTTCCTATAAAGGAAAACATATTAATTTTGAATTAGATAAAAAATTATCAAGCGAACTAAAAGCGTTAGCGAGAACAAAGGGAGTCACGCTGTATTCATTATTGCTAAGTGCATTTAATATACTTTTAAGCAGATACTCAGCACAAGAAGATATTATAGTAAGTACCGTGGTTGCTAATAGGAATCATGAGGATCTACAGAATATATTAGGTTTCTTTGTAAATACTTTGGCTTTGCGAAATGAGGTTTTAGGTGAGCAAAGCTTTGATGATTTCTTAAGAAAAGTATTCGCAGATACTATAGATGCCTTTTCAAATCAAGAAGTGCCATTTGAAGAACTAGTTAATTCGTTAGGTATTCATCGAGATACTAGCCGCAATCCAATATCACAAGTTATGTTTATCTTACAAACAGCAACTAGTGATATGAGTTTGGATATGGCAGGAGTGCAAGTATCTCCATATTCTTTTGGTTCACATGATATTGCAAAGTTTGATCTTTCTTTAGAGATGTTTGAATCTGGTGATTTAATTTCAGGAAATTTTGAATATTGCCCCGATTTATTTAATCAAGAAACCATAGAGCGTATATCACGCAATTTTGAAAGATTATTAGAATCAATAGTTGAAAATAGTAGTGCAAAAATTAAAGATTTAAGAGTATTAACAGATGAAAGGCGTAAACAAATATTAATAGATTGGAATGACACCGAGGCCCCTTATCCAAATGATAAAACTATATATCAATTGTTTGAAGATCAAGTTAAGAAAAATCCAAATAATATAGCAGTAGTTTTTGAAGATGAGAAATTAAATTATAAAGATCTTAATCAAAAATCAAATCAGTTAGCCAGATTAATTAGGGATAAATATAAAACTCAAAATAAATGCGATTTAAAACCTGATAGCTTAATTGGTTTATGTGTTGAAAGATCATTAGATATGATAATTGGTATATTAGGGATCTTAAAAGCGGGAGCCGCTTATGTGCCACTAGATCCTGATTATCCTCAAGATCGATTAGAATATATGATCGAAGACTCGCATGAAGGATTAATAATTACACAAAAAGGTATAGTAGCCAAAGATGGGTTTTTAGATAAATTGCATCACGATGAGTTATTAGTAATTGATAGTGATGAGATTAAAGCTGAGTTATCTAAACAAAGTGATGCTAATTTAGAGAAAGTTAGTGGGCCAGATGATTTGGCATATGTGATTTATACTTCAGGATCTACTGGTAAGCCCAAAGGGGTGATGATTGAGCATGGGAATTTATTTGCATCAACTTTTGCAAGATTAAATTTATACAGTGAACATCCTAGTTCTTATCTTCTAATTCCGTCTATAGCATTTGATAGTTCAGTCGCTGGTGTTTTTTGGACATTAACTTCTGGGGGCAGTTTAGTTATTACAAATCTGGAAGATACAAAAGATCTAGATAAGTTAGTAAATATGATTAATTTGCACAAAGTAACTCATTTGCTGTCAGTCCCATCACTGTATAATATTCTGCTGTCTAGATATGATGAGTTGAAATCTCTTAAATACGCTATTGTTGCTGGGGAAAGTTGTTCAGAAGAATTATTAAGAGAGCATAAAAAACGTTTAACAAAAACTATATTATCTAATGAGTATGGTCCTACTGAGGCAACGGTATGGTCTACCCATTCCGAATTAAGTGAAAAGGTTACGATTGGTAAGCCAATCGTTAATTATAATGTATATATTTTAGATAATAATCTAAACCCATGCCCAATAGGAGCACCAGGAGAGTTATATATTGGAGGGGCAGGATTAGCTCGAGGTTATTTAAACCAAGAAAAATTAACTAAAGAGCGCTTTATACATAATCCATTTGCCAAAGAGCTAGGATTACCAGATACAGATCTAATTTATAAAACAGGAGATTTAGTAAGATGGCTACCTGATGGCAATATCGAGTATTTAGGCCGAACAGATTTCCAAGTTAAGATTCGTGGCTTTAGGATAGAGTTAGGTGAAATTGAGAATGTGTTAGCTAAGCATGAAGATATTTCACAAGTTAGTGTAATAGATAAAGATAAAGAAAAAGAAGGACAAAAATATCTAGTTGCATATTACGTAATAGCTAAAGGTAAGAAAGAGCCAGAAATTGATGCTTTAAGAGATCATTTATCGATAACTCTTCCTGATTATATGGTGCCAGCAGCTTTTGTGAAGCTTGATGAAATGCCCCTTACTCCAAATGGTAAAATTAATCGGCGCGCCTTACCTGATCCTGATATGAGCTTAATGGGTGAAGAATATGTAGCCCCAAGAAATGAGATTGAGCAAAAATTAGCA
>CAJQSL010000051.1 GCA_905612315.1 uncultured Francisellaceae bacterium | reverse complement strand
AATATTCCAAACTGGCGGAAGCTGTGAAGTAACTAAAGGTATGTATGATGCGATTCATACTTGGATAGATAAAAACCCAGATTGGGAATACCATTTTTTTGATAATAAAGCTTGCCGAGACTTCATAAAAGAGCATTTTCCTAAAAAAGTACTAGATGCTTATGATAATTTAATTCCAGGAGCTTATAAGGCTGATTTGTGGCGTTATTGTGTTTTGTATATTCATGGGGGTGTATATGTGGATAATAAGTGTGAGCTTTTAGCAAATAGCCTAAATGATGTTATTCCTGAAGATGTGGAGTTTTTGTCGGTTAAAGAAATAAATGGAATGACTAAATATGAGAGAGCAAATATCCAAATAGCATTTCTTTGTGCAAAACCCAAACATCAATTCTTTAAAAAAGCAATAGATCTAATAATATTGCATAAGAAAGAAGAATACTACGGCTATAGCTCAGTTTTCCCCACTGGCCCAGGAGCATTTGGTAAGGCGATAAACTTAACATTAGGAAGAGATGAAAACTATGATATTCCGGCAGGCAAACATGTCATTGGAGACTGTATCTTTGTGATTTTGCCAGGCGAAAGTATGTATCCAGATAAGATAACTAGCGGTATAGATCCGATCATTAATTTTGAATATAAGAAATATCGCCAAGATGCCTTAGGGGAGACTAAAAGTAATATAGAGCTTTATTATCGCTATTGTTGGTGTTTTGGCGGCATATATCTTGATGGGAGCGAGCAATGCCGCTTAAATAAAAGAAATAATATATGCCGAGAAATTAATCTAGTTATTAGTTATTGTTATAGATGCAGTAAAAAGCAAGCACGAAAAATCATAATAAAAGCCTTAAAAAAATATGGATTTACACATTTTGAAATTTGGTGGATTGTCTTAAAAAAGATTATCAAATATGAAATTTTATCTTTATTTAAAAAATATTATTAACAAGGAGCAAACGATGCTATTTAAAAGGTTTCAAGCAAGTGATAAAAGAGTTAGGCAGATAAAGCGTCGCATTCGCTCTTATTCTGTTATATCTTTTGATATCTTTGACACCTTGATTTTGCGTCGAGTTTTGAAGCCATCTGATGTTTTTAGATTAATGGCTCCAGAGGTTTTAAAAATATTAAGTAAATCTAAAAATAAATCTATTGATTTCCCACTTGAGCGCATGAAGGCTGAAAGGGATGCCAGAAGAGATCTGATGATAAGAGATGGGGTTGGTAAAGCTTTTGAGATTGATTTTGCGCAAATCTACGCACAATTGCAGAAAAACTTAAAATTAAGTGATAAGCAAACTCAGCAAATTCAGAAGCTAGAGTTAGAAACTGAGCTTAAATGCTGCGTTGTGCACCCAAAAATCAAGCAAGTATATGATTACTGTATACAACAAAAGAAACAAGTTTGGTTTGTATCTGATATGTATTTAGCTAAAACTGATATTATTAAAATTTTAAAGAATGCCGGCTATAAGCATAAGGATATGAGTAAAAATGTAATAGTTTCATCAGAGTATAATGCAACGAAGCATAATGGTAATTTATTTAAAGTTTTATTAGAAAAATCAAAGGCTCACCCTAGATATATTTTGCATATAGGAGATAGTTTAAAAGCAGATGTTTTAGGTGCTAGAAAAAATAAAATTAGAAGTTCATATTTAAGAAAGTTATTTAAGCCGCATCATAAGAAGCATCATAAATATTCATTGAGTAAATCCGTGCAAATTGCTTTGCAAGATATAAATAAGCTTGAAGATAAAGATTATTTTTCTAACTTAGGATACAGCTTAATAGGGCCATTAATGCTGCAGTTTTGCCATTGGATCTATAAAGATGTTAAAAAAAGAGGCATAAAAAAAATATACTTCTTATCAAGAGATGGGTATTTGCCTTATGAGGCTTTTAAAATATTATTTGGGCATGACAAAGAAGTAGAACCAATTTATTTGTTGCACTCATCAAGAGCAACTGGCTTTAATATGAATTTAGATAGTTCTAAAAATTGCTTTACAGATGAGCAGATAAATTTTTTATGTAGCCATAATACACATGATTTTATGAGCGTTAAGGATTTATTTGGCAGGTTTGGTTTTGATATAAGAGCCTATAAAAATGAAGTAATTTCTTTTGGATTAAGCTTGGATCAAACTATTACCTTGCCTAATGAAAAGAAAAGTTTTAAGAAATTAGTATTAGCTTTAGAGCCGGATATATATGCAAAGATTATTCAGACACAAAAAAACTACCTAGAGTATCTAAAAAAAGCAGGTTTTTTAAATGATAAAAATGTCCCTATTGCGATTATAGATAGCGGTTGGTCTGGAAGAGTTCAAAATAATTTTTATAGTTTATTAAAAAAATTAAATTATAAAAAAGATCTTGTGGGATATTACCTTGGGTTAAGTGCAAGAGCTAAAAAATATCAAACTAGTAGAAATATTTTCAATGGTTTTTTGTCTCAATTTGATCAACCTGTTTTAAAGGGGAAAGGATTAATAGAGCATTTTTGCTCTTCTGGTAAAGGAAGTTTGGCGCACTTTGAAGTTAAAAATAAAAATTTCAAACCTATTTACTTGTCCAAAGTTCAAGGTGAAGAAACCACAGAGAAATTAAATAATTTAAAGACAAGTGCTTTAACTTTTGTATTTGATTATAACAAATTATGTATAGAGAATAAGGAGGACATATATTTATGTCAGATGAAGTTTAATCGTTTGTTTAATAAAATATGGCTTT
>CAJQSL010000050.1 GCA_905612315.1 uncultured Francisellaceae bacterium | reverse complement strand
TCTTTTGCTGAAATATAATTTTATGTTTTTAACTTTAAGCATGGTTTAAAATTTAAACTTACATTTTTAGTGTAAAGTGATTTTTAGTATAGTTGGTTTTTTTGAATTGTGTAGGCTTTAGGTGGATATTAGCACGAGCGTTGCAATTGGCAGGAGATTGCCACACTCGCTTACGCTCGTTCGCAACGACTTAGATGTTGTCTTTGCGAGGGGGTCGCAGACCGACGTGGCAATCTCGTGCGTAGTGCAACGCACGTAGCGCGGAAGCAAGTTCAGATGGCAGGGTTATTACATAATATCAATATTTATTTCTTGTTTTAATCAAGCTCATAAGTATTAATACTAAAAAGTCTGGGGTCCGCGCGTACGCGCGCCACCGCGAGATTGCTTTGCCGGAGGCTCGTAGCATCTGTGTTAAAAATCAAACTATTTTAAAGAAAAATTTATGTTTTAGATTCACACTACTTAAATTATCTTGTCAAACCAAAATGAAAATGTCTCTCGGTTGCATACAAAAATCTAATTCATAAAGATGTATACCAAAACCAAGTGTGTTTGGTATACCATGAATAATTTATAGGTTAATATACACATATTAAGTTCGTATTGATGTGCTGACCAAGGTGTAAATCAAACGAACGTTTGGTTTTTATTATGATTTATATAGATTTAAGGAAATTATAATTATGAGTGAAGTTCCAGGTGTTGCTATATATGCATCAAAAGGCGGTGAAGTTGAATTGAATGTTGCGTTAGATCAAGAAACGGTTTGGCTATCGCAAAAGCAAATGGCCAATTTATTTAATAAAGATATAAAGACAGTTAATCAGCACATCAGGCATATATATGAGGAAAGGGAGCTAGAGAAACAATCAACTATCTCGAAATCCGAGATAGTTCAAAATGAAGGCGGGAGGGAAGTATCAAGGGAGGTTAAAGTTTACAACCTTGATGTTATCATTTCTGTTGGTTACAGAGTTAAATCCAAAGAAGGCACACAATTTCGTATTTGGGCAACTAAAATTTTGCGTGACTACCTTATTAAAGGTTATAGCTTAAATCATAAGCTCTTGGCAGAAAAAGGGTTGAAAGAACTTGAACAATCAATGGCATTGATGCAAAAAACATTGCTACAACGAGATTTGGTTAGTGATCTAGGTAAGAGCACAATTAAAATTGTTACTGAATATGCAAAATCATGGCGCTTGTTATTAGCCTATGATGAAGAACAGTTAAGCATCCCTAAATCCTCTGTTAAAGAGCATAAAGAATTATCTTATAAGAATGCTTTAAATGCGGTTAACACACTAAAGCAAAGTTTGATTGCGAAAAATGAAGCTAGTTCGTTGTTTGGAAATGAAATAACACATGGACTGCAAAGCATATTAGGTAACATTGAGCAAACCTTTGGCGGTGAGTATCTATATCCCAGCATTGAAGAAAAAGCGGCACATCTGCTTTACTTCATCATTAAGGACCATCCCTTCACGGATGGAAATAAGCGCATTGGTAGCTTATTATTCCTATGTTATCTTAATTTGCAGGAAATAGAGTTAAGTTTAAATGACAATGGTATCGTTGCACTGGCATTATTGGTTGCCGAAAGTAATCCCGACCAGAAGGACCTTATTGTCAAATTAATAACTAATCTGATTTTGACATCCTCCCCGCCCTAAAGAGACGGGGTTTTACGGCGCAGATTAGTTCAAACGACTGGCAAATTTCTCGCCATATGCCGCTTGTGGCACATATTGCCAATAGATACGCTGGAGCATGCGTGCGCAAAATCTTTTGCTTAAATATAATTTTATGTTTTTAACTTTAAGCATGGTTTAAAATTTAAACTTATATTTTTAGTGTAAAGTGATTTTTAGTATAGTTGGTTTTTTTGAAGAGGTGTAGGTTTTAGGTGGATTTTATCCCGAGCGTTGCATTTGGTTGGAAAGGTCGCGCAACGTTGGGTTGTGGTTGCAGGTTATGCCCACGCGGATAATCCGTGGTCGGTGACAAGAAACTGTATGTTTAAGTATTGTGTCTTAACAGTTGGGCGCATTGAACACCATCTTTATTATCCCAAAAACTGTGGATCTGGCGAGCTCCGAAGATTTCCGGATTTTTTGCGTATTTCCCTTTCCTGGAGTTGATCGAAGCACTGATCGTATACTTTCTTGCCGTCCGGCCCGCATCTGTAAGCCTTCCCTGACAGTATAATTCGATTATAAGGTGCTATAGTGTTATAGCGGGGATTTAGTGAACGCACTTGTTCTACGATAAATGCGGTCGCAATGGTCGCGACTTGCTTATTTATTTCGCCGTCGTCTCCTTTAATATCGGCCAGCCTGTTTATAGTTCTGTCCACCATCTCTAGCAGCGGTTCGCGCCAATGTTCTATCGTCGAACTGGAGAAACCCTTAAGTCCGTACCGGATATAACTCAGACTTAATGCCCATTTCCCCACATCTTTGTCTGGAGGAATTCGGCCCGCCTTATAGCAATCCACTTCACCCACCGCTAGACTAACCTTCGTGTCAGAAAGGACCATGTTGGCGAGAACATCTGCGGCGTGAAACATTGCGGTTTGTGGGGTATCGAGAGGATTTTCACTTCGGGCGGCGGCGGAACCGAAAGCAAGACTACACTTCTGATGGGCAGCGACCGCGCCTCTGGCCTCTAACCCTTCTCGGGTATCTCTTCGCAGCCCGCTCCCCCAGTGTTTGTATGGACATAAACCAGCTATCTTCTGACTAGCCAATTGCACCAAACTCCTGCACAGTTCGGTCAGCTCCTGGCTATTCATCCTCTTTTTACCGCCTTTGCTACGCGAACATCCGGCAGTCGCCGTGACAGCTAACTCATAAAGATGTTGAATAGCACCCGCAGTCTCATCAATCAATACAGTAGGGCAGCGTACTTGAGAACGGCTGATAACGTACAAGGCATAAAATTCGCGGATCTCGTCACTCCGGCTAATATCACAGTACGTGTGTTTCAGGTTACAGAGATCTCTCTCGATCTGATCGCATCGGGACCATGCCGTACCTCTGGACTCTTTGTTGTTTTTTATTCTCTTGGCGTCTGAACCTTCAAAAGTCATATTGAGGTCCTGGGCTAGGTTTACTACAGATTGCTGTAGATAGGTCCACTGACGTTTTAGTGTATCCGCTACCGGCTCGCTGAATCTACTAAGACCATATGACACACCCATTCTCCTTAAGTTTTAAATAAATCTTTTTAACTGAAAACAACATTACAATTACATGTGTATTCAGCCATGAAAATATTAAGGCTTTATTAAGAATAGAGTCTTTTTTTTGGGTAAGTTTTTTTTTGTATTTTATGTTTTATTTTTATACTTATTATTACCAACAAGTCGTTACGAGGAACGAAGTGACGTGGCAATCTCCTTCCAGTTGCTAAGAGGGTTATAATATCAGCGTCGGGCACCAGATTGCCACACTCGCCTACGGCTCGTTCGCAACGACGGCGGTGGGTAATTGTTTTTCCTTGTGGGTAGGCTTATTATTTTCTTAAAAAAAGATACCGCGCAACAAAGACCACTCATAACGACAAACTGGAAGGCAAAAAAACCTCACTTCCCAATACAAAAAGATGAGAAAATTTCTCCTAATAAATCATCCGAGCTAAAGGCGCCAGTTATGGTGCCAAGCTCTTTTTGTGCTTGAGATAAATCTTCAGCAAGAAGCTCGCCAGCTTTATGCTCTTTTAACTGCTCAAAGCCTTCTGTTATTGATTTTAAAGCTTTAGTTAATGCTTCGATGTGCCTTTGCCTTGCCGCAAATTGCCCTTCGGTAATTTTTCTTACACCTAGAGATTTAACTAACATATTTTTGAGGTTTTCTAAACCAATATTTTTTTCTATGCTTATGAAAATGTGGCTTTTATCTTTTAATAAATTATTATTATCGTTTGATAAAACTATAGCATCTGAATCTTTTTTTATTAATAAATCTATTTTATTATGCGCCCAAATAACGTCTTTTTTTTGTTTTAAAAAATCAAATTCTGGATGTGATTTTATATCAGCTTCTAATTTATTTGCTAAAGTTATTAATAAATCTTCGGATAAATTGCTGGATAAATTGCTAGGTAAATTATTGGTTAACTTATTGGTTAACTTATTGGGTAAATTGCTGGATAAGTTGTTGATTAAATTATCTAATAAGTCTTTGTTTTTGGGTTTGTTTAATAATTCAAAACTATCAGATAAAACTAAAATCAAATCAGCTTTTGAAATTGCCTCTTTGGCGCGTTTGATTCCCTCTTTTTCAACTGGGTCATCTGTTTTTTGAATTCCTGCTGTATCAAAAATATGTAATGGAACTCCATCCAAGTTAATAGCTTGGCGCATGACATCCCTTGTGGTGCCGGCTATGTCTGTCACAATTGCTAAATCATCCCCGGCTAGGGCATTAAGTAAACTTGATTTTCCAGCGTTAGGTAACCCCACCAAAACAATATTAAATCCATCTTGCAACAACTTGCCGCTTTTAGCCTCTCTAAGCAACTTTTTTAACTTTGACACTAAATCCACAAGCTTATCGGTTATTTGCTTGTCAGCTAGAAAATCTACCTCTTCCTCAGGGAAATCTATCGCAGCTTCGACATAAACTCTTAGCTTTATCAAATTTTCTAATAACTCATGAACTTTTTTAGAAAACACCCCTTGCATCGAATTAAGCGCACCTTTTGCCGCAGCTTCTGATTGCGCATTGATTAAATCACAAATAGCCTCAGCTTGAGTCAAATCCATTTTGTTATTTAAATAAGCTCGCTCACTAAACTCCCCTGCCTTTGCTAATCTAATTTTACCTAATTTATTTTTATTAATCTGTGAATCTAGGCTTAAAATAGCTTTTATAAGCATAGATATTACTACCTGACCACCATGGCCTTGCAACTCTAAAATATCTTCTCCTGTGAAAGAATTAGGGCCTTTAAAGTAGATTGCGATGCCTTGATCTAAAGTTTTATCAGAGTTATTCGGATCTATAAAATCACCATAATAAGCAAATCGTGGTTTTATATCGGGTTTTATATCTTTATTTTTGCCATGACAAATATTTGCACAAATTTTAGAGGCTATAAATTTAGCACATGGACCAGAAACTCGAACAATTCCAACACCGCCAGAGCCAATTGGTGTGGCCTGAGCGATGATGGTATCTTCAAGATAATCTTTGGAGCTAATCAAATCCTTTTGCATTAAATTTGTCTCCATACTTTAGTTTCTGGCTTTTTTCTTCAAATGTTTTTGTAATACATAATATTGCTGCGCGACACTAAAGCAATTATTTACTAGCCAATATAAAACCAGGCCTGAAGCGAAACTTAAGAAAATAAATGTAAAAAACACTGGTAAAAACATCATTATTTTAGCTTGAGTTGGATCTGGTGGCGGCGGATTCATGCGTTGTTGCACAAACATAGAAATCCCCATTAAAACTGGCAAAATAAAGTATGGATCTTTCACTGATAAATCATGAATCCAAAAGATAAACGGCGCCTGGCGAAGCTGCACACTTTCCATCAAAACCCAATACAAAGCAATAAATACTGGAATTTGCACAATCATTGGCAAACATCCACCTAAAGGATTGGCCTTTTCTTTTTGATATAAGCCCATCATAGCTTTACTAAAGCCTGCTTTATCATCACCAAATTGCTTTTTAAGAACTTCTATTTGCGGTTGTAATATTCGCATCTTGGCCATTGATCCATAACTTTTAGCAGATAATGGCCAAAAAACCATCTTAATCAATAAAGTTAAAAGTATGATCGACCAGCCCCAGTTGAGAACTAGTTTGTGAAAGAATGTTAAAATCCAAAATAGAATTTTACCAATAAACCATAACCAGCCATAATCAACCGTTAAATCTAAATTTGGCGCAAGTTTCTCAAGCTGGGATGATATCGCAGGGCCTGCAAATAGCGTTGCGCTTAAAGTTTTTGTTTCGCCAGCTTTAATTGTAACATCTGGGCTGGCAACCCCAGCAGTATAGGTCGGGTCATTCCCGCCTGATGATTGTGTATAGTATTGGTTTTGGGCTTTTTGATCAGGCACCCAAGCTGTCACAAAATAATGTTGTATCATTGCAGCCCATCCACCAACGCTATGGATATTTATGGGGCTTTCAGCCATTTTTTTGAAGGTTTGTTTTTGATAATGATTATCTTTGGTAGATAAAACAGCTCCAATAAAACTTGTGTAACTAGAAAGCAAACTCTTTTTATGAATCTGTTCTGTTTGGTTAAACTGCCCATAAAACCTAGTCGCCAAGTTGTTTTTGGTTAAGTTTGTAATTTTATATAAAACTTTCACTGAGTAATCAGAATTATTGAAGATATAAGTTTTAGTAATTTTAAATTTGTTATTTTGCCAAGACAAATCTACGTTTAAATCTTTTTGACCGGCTTGCATTTGATATGTTTGTTGCATGGTTTTAAATGGGATTGGATTAGGGATATCATCGCCTAATAACCCACTTATAGCCTGATAATCTAGCTTATTAGGATTATCATCTAACAAAGAAAAAGGCGTTTTGTTTTGTAACGATAAAGGATATTTAATTAAAGCTAAACTAGCTAAATTACCTCCTAATAAACTTATTTTCGCAGAGACTTGATTTGTGTTTACTTTAATAAAATCACCAATATCTGCTGATAATTTTTTATTTAAAGGCGGCGCTGTTTGTTTGCTGAAAGTTGTTGTTTTTGCATTAGTTGGTGTTGATACTGGTGGCCCAAAAGATGCTTTAGTCTTGTTGCTTTTATCTAAAGCAGAAGTGCCTTGATTTGAGCTGTTGGTTGCGTTTTTTTTATGAGTAGCATCCCACTGCCCCCATAAATAAACCAACACGCATACCATTAAAACTAAAAGAATGTTTCTTAATACGGATAATTTCATGTTTTATATTCCAATATTTTCAATAAATCATAATTTGATATTTTTGTTTGCTTTAATCGGTGGCTCATCAATACCGCCGCAATTCCATGGATGACATTTTACCAACCTTTTTACAATAAGCCACAAGGCAATATGTAATGGCAAGTTTAAAAGTACAACTTTACCATACTCAGAGCAAGAAGGGTAAAATCTGCATCTGGGTAATAATATCCTAGAAATGGTTTTTTGGTAAATAATTATTAAAAAATAGAAAATAAATTTAAGAGGACAAATTAAATATTTTTTAATTTTTAGCATTTAAAACCTCAATGCTTTTAAAATCTTTATCAAATTGCATAATATCAAAAGGTTTGGAATTCTTGCTTTGGGTGACTCGAACAAAAATATGATATTTATCTATCCAAAATCTATTTAATCTAAAATACTCGATAAGCCTTCTTTTTATTTTATTTCTAGCTACAGCTTTGGGAAATGCTTTTTTAGTTATATTAATTGATAAGTAGCTCTGGGAAGAAGTTGATTCTTCTTTTAGCTTATTTTCTAGCGGCAAGATATAAATATAAATATTTTCAAATCTAAACTTAAATCCATTTGCTAATATTTTTTTATGCATTGATGTACTCATTCTGAAATCAGAACGAGAAAAAGAAAAGGAAGAAGAAGAAGAGTCTGTCAATATTTTAGCTTAATTATATATTTAAAAAATTAAACAGCTAGACGAACGCGGCCTTTAGCTCGACGGCGATTTAAAACAAGCCTCCCGCCTTTGGTTGCCATTCTAGCTCGAAAACCATGAACGCGTTTTCTTTTAACATTACTTGGCTGATATGTCCGTTTCATAAAATTACCTCAATATAAGTATCAAAATTAAAATATCGCTAGAAATTGCGCACATTATCTCTTGGATTTAGCCGAAAGTCAATATATCTAAAGCTCAAAACAGTATCAATGTAAAAGTTGTTGTTTTTCATATGCATACCTACCACTACAGACCCGTTGTCTCGTAGTTTTGATAACAATTAAAATCAAAATTTATTAAGAACAAAGAGGATATCAACATAATTTTCTTAATATTCAAGATATCAGAATTTAAAAAATCTCAAATTAATAAGAATTTATTGTTTAAAAGAGAAAAACCAACCGAGCTAATTACTATAATTAATTCTTTATATATTTAATATTATTATTATTATTAAGGGCTCCAAAACCTGTGGGTAAGAGCTTATTCTTAATGTTTATCAATAAGATAGGCTTGGTTTAAGTTTGTGGTTATCAACTGTTTAAGTGGTTTATGGGCTGTTGATAAAAAAACTGTTGATAACCCTTACAAATAACTATCACCAAGGAACACACATCTTTTACCATGATTTTCCACTGATTATACACAAACTTCCCCACAGGGGGATAAAATTATGGCTTGCTAATAGAATAATTTGTGAGTAACCTTTTATAGTTAGAGTGCTGGGCATTTATCCACAATTTTATCGCTATTAAAAATAATTATTTGAGTGTTAAGTCATGAGTTTTGATGAAGTTATTGAATCAATTGGTTCAAATAAGATTGCTACAAATGTTGATTTTCCGTCTACTTGGGCTGATTGTAAGCAAAATATAAAACGTAAATTTGTAAATGATTTTGGGGGTGAAAAAGGAGAACAATTATTTTTACGATGGATTAATCCGCTTGATGTAAACTTCTCTGGTAAAACTATTACCTTTTATGCGAATAATGTTTGGGTTAAAAAATGGGTGGAGCAAAATTATCTGCCAATTATGAAAGAACAACTTAAATTGCACTCAGTAAATTTTTCAGAAATTAAAATTTTAGTTGGAAAATCGCTCACCCCTTCTATATCTGCAGGTGCTCCAGTAAATATGGTTAATTTAAAGCAAACGCAGACACCCGAATTTAATAGATCAAATGCTAATAATTTTAATTCTGGGTATACAAAACCAAATACGAACTTTAATTCTAATATTAGAGTTGAAAATAACATGGATGAATCAATTTTTAGTCACTCAAACGGTCTTAATAAATTATTTACATTTAACACCTTTGTTGAGGGTAAATCTAACCAATTGGCAAAAGCTGCTGCTAAACAAGTTTGTGAAAATCCAGGAACCGCATATAACCCCTTATTCTTATACGGAGGCGTTGGTTTAGGAAAAACTCACTTAATGCACGCCATTGGTAACGGAATTGTTGCTAACAAACCAGATGCAAAAGTTGTTTATTTACATTCAGAAAGATTTGTAGCTGACATGGTAAAAGCTTTACAAACTAATGCGATTGATTCTTTTAAAAAATATTACAGATCAGTCGATGCTTTGCTTATTGATGATATCCAATTTTTTGCACATAAAGACAGATCACAAGAAGAGTTTTTTCATACATTTAATGCGTTATTAGAAGGACATCAGCAAGTTATTTTAACTTGTGATCGTTATCCAAAAGAGTTAAATGGTTTGGAGGAGCGATTAAAATCAAGATTTGGTTGGGGCCTTACAGTTGCGATTGAGCCGCCTGAGCTGGAAACCAGAGTTGCCATTCTTATGAATAAAGCTTCTAGTTCAAACATACAATTGCAGCATGAAGTAGCCTTTTTTATCGCAAAAAGAATAAGATCAAACGTTAGAGAGCTAGAGGGCGCTCTTAAAAAAGTTATTGCTCATGCTAGCTTTACTGGCAAAGCCATAACCATTGAGTTTGTCAAAGAAGCTCTAAAAGATTTAATATCTTTACATGATAAATTAATTACTTTAGATAATATCAAAAAAACCGTAGCAGAGTATTTTAAAATAAAAGTTGCGGATTTAAATTCAAAAAGCCGTACTAGATCATTTGCAAGACCAAGACAAATAGCAATGGCTTTAGCAAAAGAGTTAACTAGTCATAGTTATCCTGAAATTGGCGAAGCTTTTGGCGGTCGTGATCATTCAACAGTGGTGCATGCTTGTAAAGTTATTAAAGAATTTAGAAAATCTAAACCTGATATAACGCAGGATTACACCAATTTACTTCGAATTTTATCAACTTAAAAAATATAAACTTTATTAATTTAAAAGAGGCTTATTTTCGTGGATTTTTTAGTTAAACGTGATGACTTATTAAAAGTATTACAATCTTGTTTTGGTATTGTTGAGCGAAAGCAAACCATGCCGGTGTTAGCAAACGTATTATTAGAGCTAAAAGAAAATCAACTTACAGTTATTGCTACTGATACGGAAATTGAAGCCATATTTACAATAACTCCTGATAAAATTAATTCGATTGATAAAGTCAACAAAACTACAGTTTCAGCCAAAAAACTATTAGAGATTTGCCGCAATATGCCAGCCGGATCTGTTCTACACTTTTGTTTTAATTCAGAAAAAATGAAAATGAAGATAGTTGCTGGTGGTAGTAGATTTGTTTTATCTTGCTTAGCTGATGATCAATTCCCAAATTTAAAATTAGATATTCAGGGCGGAAGTTGTAATATCCCGCAAGAAGCATTATTGTCAGCACTTAAAAAAGTACATTTTTCAATGGGTTATCAAGATGTTAGATATTTTCTGAACGGCCTTTTACTTGAGCTTATCAAACAAGAGTTAACTTTTGTGGCGACTGATGGCCATAGGCTTGCATTAACCAAGTTATTATTAGAAAAAACTCCAGAATATGGGGATAATAAGGTTTTTGAAAACAACTCTCATGTTAGAATAATTTTACCAAGAAAAGCTGTTGTTGAGCTTATGAGATTGCTCGACCAAGTGCCTGACAATGTCAAGGTTTTGTTTTCTAAAAACCATATTCAGTTTCGTCTGCAACATATTGTTTTTACTGCGAAATTATTAGAAGGACAGTATCCAGATTATAAAAGAGTTATACCTAATCAAGGCCCTTATGAGCTAAGCGCTCGTAAAGAAACTTTTAAACAAGCATTAAACTCAGTATCTATTTTAGCGAATGAGCAATATAACGGGGTTTTATTTGAGCTAAAAGAGTCAAACCCTGAGATGGTTTTACAAACCTATAACCCTGAGCAAGAAGTCGCACATGCTAAAATCCCGGTAGATTATACCGGAAAAGACGTTAAAATTGGTTTTAATATTCGTTATCTTAATGAAATATTAGGAGTTTTATCTGAAGATTGCTTCAAACTTACTTTAGAGAATGAGCAAGGCAGTGCGCTGATTCAGCAAGATGCGGATGCATCAACGCAATATGTTGTGATGCCGATTAGGATTTAGTCTATTGCCAGGGTTATTATACAACCGCTGTCGTTGCGAGGAGCTCAAAGAGTGACGTAGCAATCTCGTGCGTAGCACGGAAGCAAGTTCAGATGGCAAGGTTATTACATACAACCGCTGTCGTTGCGAGGAGCTCAAAGAGCGACGTGGCAATCTCGTGCGTAGCACGGAAGCAAGTTCAGATGGCAAGGTTATTACATAATATCAATATTTATTTATGGTTTTATTCAGGGTCGTAAATATACCTGCCAAGAAGTCCGGGGTCCGCGCTACGCGCTCCACCCGAGGTTGCTTCGACGTTGTCTCGCAAAGACTGCGATAGGTAAGGTTCTGCCTCTTTAGGGTGGCTCTTTCCCTTTAAAAAACAGATGCACGCAACAATTCCCACTCGCCTTGCCGCTCATTCGCAACGACAATATAAAAGTCTTTGCGAGCCGTAGGCGAGTGTGGCAATCTCCTTCCTGAAACTAATATTATTACGCTAGTTGCAGTTAGGCAGGAGATTGCCGCGTCGGCTTTGGGCCTCCTCGCAACGACAGCGTATTGTGTGTAATTATTCTTACTTGTCGGCTATTGCTTTAGACCTTTACCAAGCAAATATATCTCCGTCGAACTATCTCTTGATGCTTTTGGCTTACGCGTGATAACTTTTGTAAAATTATCTCTTAAGGCGTGATGAAACTCTTGTGAGCCAACTCCTTGAAATACTTTACATAAAAAGTCCCCGCCAGGTTTTAGATGATTAATCGCAAAATCTAAGGCGAGCTCATTTAGATAAATAGATTTTGGTTGATCAACGCTTTTATGCCCACTTTGATTCGGCGCTATATCTGATAAAACAAGATCAACTTTTTCACCATTAAGCTCATCTTCTAGCTGCTTTAAAACTGTCTCATCCGTGAAATCCCCTGTGATTATAGAAACATCATTTATTGGATCCATCGGCAAAATATCAAGTGCAAAGATTTTGCCCTTGGAGCCAATAATGCTTTGTACAACCTGACACCAGCTACCTGGCGCTGCTCCAAGATCCACAACTTTCATGCATGGTTTGATTATTCGGCCTTTTTCTTGGATCTCTAAAAGCTTGAATGCTGCGCGCGAGCGATATTTACTTTGCCAGCTTTTTTTAACATATGGGTCAGCAAAATGGCGTTTCAGCCATTGCTTAGATGTTTTACTAGTTTTTGTGTTTTGCGGTTTTTTTGTCATGGCAAAATTTTATGCTTAATTATGCTATGGTGCAAGCCTTGCGATATTCCAGTTAAAATCCGGGTAATTTCCATCTGCAATAAATTTAATACGATCATGTAATCTATCTTTTTGTCCTTGCCAGAATTCAATTTCCTCAGGAATTAAAACATATCCACCCCAATGATCTGGTCTTTGAATATCTTCTTCTTCAAGTTCTTCACTTATATCATCCATTTGTTGATTTAAAGATTCTCTATTTTCAACTGAGTGGGATTGGTGAGATAAAGATGCACTAATTTGAGAGCCTTTTGGGCGTGATTTAAAATATTCATCAGATTTATCTTGAGATAGTTTTTCGATCTTTCCGGCTATTCTAAGTTGTCTTGCCAGTTGATCCCAGTGAAATAGAAGAGTTGCTTGAGGGTTTTCATTCAGCTCACAACCTTTGGGTGAGTTATAATGCGTGTAAAAAATAAAGCCTTGATCCGTTATTTCTTTTAATAAAATTATTCTGCCATTTGGTCTAGCATCTTTACTTGAAGTTGCTAGCATCGCAGCATTTGGGTTTATAGTATCAAGCTTTAGAGCCTCTTCTAACCATTTTACACTTGCATTTATTGGGTCGTCGCCAAATTCTGCTTTTCTTATCGGATGATGTTCTCTATTTAGGCCGCGAACTGTTTCAAGACTTAGAAGTGATTTTGTATTAGACATGTTGTTATACCTTCTTAAATTAGAACATTAATATCTATTATGGCACTATTTTAATTTAAGTTTAATAAAAATTGCAAAAGCATTAAAAGTATTTAGAATAGAGAAAATTTCAAGAATAAAAATAAACTAAAAGGGGTTATATTATGTCATCGTCTAAATTTAGAACAATCTTTAAATCATTATCTACTCAAGCTGCTGCTAGGTCTAATCGGTTGAGTGTAGAAAGTATAGCGCAGTTTGATAAAGAATTGATTTCAGCAGCACCAAAGGCTGCATCTGTTAATATTCAAAGAAGAATGAAATCAGAGCAACTTCAAAATATTACCCCAAATAAGGTTGAAGGAGTGGTTTTAGACTGGAGTGGGACAACATTAGATAGATATGTAATAGCACCAGCGGTAGTTTTTGTTGAAGTATTTAAAGAGTTTGGGGTAGATATTTCAATGAAAGAGGCAAGAGTGCCAATGGGTCTTCGTAAAGACTTGCATATAGAACAGTTAACAAAAATGGATTCAGTTAAAGAGAAATGGAAGGCCGTGCATGGCAACTATCCTGATCAACTTGATGTTGATAATATGTTTGAAAAATTTGTGCCAATGCAATTAGCTTGCTTAAAAGATTATTCTGAGCTTTTACCTGGGGTTGCTGATATTACTCAAGGTATGCAAAAAGATGGTCTGTTAATTGGGTTATCTACAGGATTTACTCGATCTATGGTAGATATCTTACTTTGTCATGCCAAAGAACAAGGTTTTACCCCCGATGCCACAGTTGCTGGAGATGAGGTTGTAAATGGCGCCAGGCCAGCTCCGCATATGGTATTTAAAAATATGGATTTACTAGGACTTGCGAACCCGAAAGCTGTTGTAAAAGTAGATGATACCGTAACTGGGGTTGGTGAGGGGCTAAATGCTGGCTGCTGGTCTGTTGGGGTTAGTAAGTGGAGTAATTATGTAGATGTGGATAGTTTTGAGCATGAGAAGCAATTATCAGCCGATGAGTTAGAAGAGCGCAGAATTATCTCAAGAGAAACTTTATTAAAAAGTGGCGCGCATTATGTAATTGATGATATTAATTTATTACCAGGGGTTATTTCTGATGTTAATAGAAGATTAGCCAATGGGGAGACTCCAGCCGATGATTTTGCAAGCTTAAAATCTGCGACTTTAGCACCGTTTAAAGAGGCCAAAGAGGCCAAAGAAGCCTCTGAAGATTCTAGGAGCCTAACTGGCTATCCTACTTGGTAAGAGCGGTGAAGTGCTTCGCGTAAGATTGCTAATTAAAGAAGTTTTTTGCGAGGCCTTGCTATATGGATGCCCCCATCCCACCCTTCCCCCACGGGGGGAAGGGGTTCGCCAAGCTGCAACCAAACCTAAATCAACTCTTATGCTCAGACCCAGCTCCAGCCGCTCCAAAACATGCAGCCTCAATTCTTTCACAAGGATTATCCTCTTTATAAACATCAACTAAATGCTGAATCCTTTCATCCTGCAGTAAGTTTAATATCTCAAACCTACCACCGCCACGAAGTAATGGTTCATTATGCATTTTAATAAAGCACTGCTCATTTAAAATTCCCTGCTCAAATAACCAACATATACTAAAGACAAGACTCTCTATTGATGGGCTATAGTGGCCGCTAGAGTTATCAATTTCAGTAATAACACCATCTTCTATTTTAATATTACCTGCACATAATACAGGATTTCCCGCTCTTGGGGTTGAGTGGTGATGGAAAAGCAAATCTTTTTCTTTGAATTGCTCTTTTTCCTGATCATCTCTGTTGATAATGTAAAACCCGCCCTTGGGTGAAAGAGCGTATAGGTACTCACCATTTTTCAATTTTTTCGGCCCATCTAAATTTCGATAAATTTGTCCATGGCGTACTCTAACTTTGATATGTTTTTTCTCATCACAGTTTAGATAAGGTACATCACTTTTAGGATCCACCAGCCAATAATTAGGATGCATTTTATTTAATAATCCAGATGGATATCTCGGGTAGATCTTATGATGATTTTTAGCTTTACCAAGCATTGATTGCATTGGAGTTGTTGAAATAAAGCTTAGATCATAAAGCTCAATATCTTGAAGATAAAGCTTTCGTGAAAGCTTATTGCGTATATCACTATAAAAAATAAACCGTTGAACAGATTTTTTATCAAAGTCTCCTAATTGAGCTCTTCGGTATTCAGCTAGTAACAAAGATGTCATAAGTTGATTTAGTGCATGACTATTTTCAGGGCGAGTGGATCTTGCAATAATCGTTTGTAAATCACCTAAATCTCTATTTTCAGGATCATCCTCTTTTTTAATAATAATATCTATAGCTCGCTTTTCATCTTGATAACTAAGATTTGCATTAGTCAGTGCATTATCTAATAACAAGATAAAAGCATCGACTTGTTGATGAAGTGAGATTGGGTTTTTTCTTTGTATTTCAAATATAATTTGCGCAATATTTAGCTCGAATGACATTGCTGTAACAGCTCCTAAGTTTTTATTACTCAATTAATGACAGATTTGAAAATATAAATATTAAGAGAATATTTATATTTATATTTTATAAGATAACTGAAGAAATAAAATTCGTACAACTTTCAGAGACTTTCTTACCATTTTGTATAAATAATGATATTTTTACCGGTTATTTTATCATAACTTGTGACAAAATAAGGGGTTTCTAACAGTACCGTAAATTGTTATTTTAGGTTTGAGAGTTATAAAACCAAGCTTCTAACTATTGCCTGGGGTTATTTTGGTTACGTACATGTTTTTGGCAGGTTTGCCATTGTTATGTACATATTTTTGGCATATATGCCATTTTTACGTACATATTTTTGGCAGGTTTGCCCTTTTATTAATTTACCTTATCAGCAGTTGTGTAGGAGATTGCCACACTCGCCTTCGGCTCGTTCGCAACGACTTTAATATTGTCGTTGCGAGGAGGCTGCAAGCCGACGCGGCAATCTCCTGCCAATTGCAACGACGGCGGTCTGGGTCCCTTCACCTTCGGGTGAAGGCTAGGATGGGTGGATCCAAACTGCAAACCCAGCAACCGCCTGCCAATATTTCTTCCCCCCAACCCACACCAAATTATTATGCCCAGCGCCTTTTATCTCCACAAATTTTTTGGGATCATTAGCACTTTTATATAAAGTTTTGCCATGCCAAAATGAGATAACCTGATCTTTATTCCCATGAATAATTAATACTGGGACATGGATATTTTTTATTCGAGCTAGATTATTATATTTGTCCCAAAAAAGGATGGGATATCTAGTAATTACCCTAAAAGCTGTTAAAAATGGGCTCGTAAGAATTAGCCCTGCGGTAGGTTTTTTATCAGCCAAATAAACTGCTAAAGCCGCTCCCAGCGAGTGCCCCATGCTTATTATATGTTTAGGTGGGATATGAAGTTTTTTTGTTGCATAGTTATAAGTTGCAATCACATCACGATAAGTATTATCTTCCGTAGCGCTGCCTGTGCTTAAACCATAGCCTTCATAATCATAACTTAAAACAGAATAGCCATGATTTCTAAGATCTTTTAAAAAAGGCAGCATAACTCCCAAATCCTCAGCATTTCCATGAGAATAAATAATGGTGTATTTAGCTTTCGGGTTTGGTAAATAAATCGCGGCAATAGACACTTTTTTATTAATTGGAATATGAATTATATTATCCGAATTTTTATAGGTTGCAGACGTGGGTGCTTGAAAAATTTGGATGTTAGCAGTAAGAAAAGCGAATAGCATTAAAGCTATATATATAATAATCAGAGTTTTAATTATCTTAAATAAAGATTTTTTAAAGCGATCCATGATAAATTCCTAAAAAATTGTGATATCCTTATAAGCATATTTTAAAATATATATATATAAAGTAAAAAATGATTATGACTCGTCGAATAAAAAAACTATCAATCCATTTAGCTAATCAAATCGCCGCCGGAGAAGTAATAAGTCGCCCGGCATCTGTTGTAAAAGAATGTGTCGAAAACTCCATGGATGCTGGTGCAACTCAAATTACGATAGAAATCGAACAAGCGGGCAAAAGATTAATAAAAATAACTGACAATGGCGCCGGGATCCAAAAAGATGATTTGCCATTAGCAATCAGCGCACATGCCACTAGTAAGGTTTATGATCTAAATGAGCTTGAGTCGGTTGTAAGTTTAGGTTTTAGGGGAGAAGCTTTAGCATCTATTGCTTCTGTTTCCAGGTTTTCTATATATTCAAAAGTAAAAGATGAAGATCACGGCTGGAAGATAATCCAAAATGGTAGATTAGATATACCAACAACAGAACCAACCCCGCATCCTGTCGGCACAACGGTTGAGATAAGAGATTTATTTTTTAATACTCCAGCTAGATTAAAATTTTTCAAAACTGAAAAAACTGAGTTTTCGCATATAGAATCTTGCGTCAAAAAAATAGCCTTAAGTAATGAAAAAGTAGGCATCAAACTAATTAATAATGAAAAAATTATTTATAATTTACCCGCAGCAGATAATGATTTATTAAAAGAAAAAAGAATTGCCAAATTATTAGCTGAAGAGTTTTTATTAAATGCTTTGGAGATAGAGTGTGAGTCAGTTGGGCTTAGTTTAAAAGGCTATGTCGGGCTGCCGACCTATAGTCGCTCGCAAAATGATTGGCAGTATTTTTATGTGAATGGGCGCATGGTAAAAGATCTTTGCATTGCTCATGCGATTAAACAAGCATATTCAGATGTTTTATATCATGGGCGTCATAGTGTGTTTGTTTTATATCTTACATTGCCCGCAGATGGGGTTGATGTGAATGTTCACCCCACAAAAAGCGAAGTTAGATTTCGAGACTCGCGCTTAGTACATGATTTTATTTATAGTCAGTTAAATAAAGTTTTAGCCCAGGCAAAAGCTGGTGGTTTTACTGAAGATAGTGAAGAAGGTGGCGAAGAAGCTGGTGGAGAATATAATAGCGGGGGTGCTGAGAATATAAATAATATTAACTCTCAGCCATCAAATAACTTTGCTAATACTCAGGCTGTAAATAATTTTGCCATGACAAAAAACTCAACAGGTTCTGATGCTTTTATTAGTAATTCACAAGATTTAACAAACCTACCAGACTGGACAGATCTTCTAAAACAAGCTCCTGAGCTTAAATCTCAAGATAGTTTAAGTTTCGAAAGTATTGTTAATTCAGGTTCAGATAAAAATCCAGAATTAGAAACAAAAGTTTATAATAAAATCCCGCCATTGGGATATGCTATTTGTCAGTTAAAAGGGATATTTATTTTAGCTGAGAATGAAAAAGGCTTAGTTATAGTTGATATGCATGCAGCTGCCGAGCGAGTTTCTTATGAGAGAATGAAGTCACAGCTGCAAGATGAAGGCGTTAAAAGACAAGTTTTATTAGTGCCAGTGATGCTTGATGTTGGCAATAAACTTGCCGCTGTGGCTGAAAGCTATGCTGATAAATTATTAGATTTAGGTTTTGTGATTGAGCCTATGGGGGAAAATAAATTAATTACCCGAGAGTTCCCGCAGTTGATTAAAACAAATGATATCGGGCCTTTGGTTATAAAAATTTTAGAGCAGCTTGATCAATTTGGCACATCAGATGAAGTTAGTATTTGGCAGCACAAAGCGTTATCAACTATGGCGTGTCATGGCGCAGTTCGCGCAAATGATCTATTATCCAAGGAGCAGATGAACGCCCTTTTACGTGATATAGAACAAACTGAGCGCAGTGGCCAATGTAATCATGGTAGGCCAACAACTGTTGTGTTAGATGGCAAACAACTAGATCAGTTATTTATTCGAGGCAGATAACATGAAACTTATTACAGCGATTATAAAACCTTTTAAATTAGATGATGTACGTGAGGCTTTATTAGAAGCTGGAGCAGGTGGAATCACTCTAACCGAAGTAAGAGGCGTTGGCAGACAAAAAGGGCATACCGAGCTTTATAGAGGCTCTGAATATGCGGTTGATTTTCTGCCTAAAATAAAATTAGAAGTTTTGTGTGAAGACTCACAAGTATCTAATTTTATTAAAGTTATTATAGATGAAGCTAATACCGGCGCGATTGGCGATGGTAAGATTTACGTTAGAACCATTGATGAAGTTATTCGTATTCGGACTGGGCAAACTGGGGTTGATGCTCTTTGATGATAAAATTTATGTTAGAACCATTTATGTAATAACCTTGCCATCTGAGCTTACTTGCGTGCTACGTGCTTTGATGTAACAACCCTGCCACCTGCACTTACTTTGCACTACGCACGAGATTGCCACGTCGGCTACGCCTCCTCGCAAAGACTTCTTTTTTGTCTTTGCGAGGAATGACACACACCGCAGTCGTTGCGAACGAGCCGTAGGCGAGTGTGGCAATCTCCTACACAACTGCTGTTGATTTAATATAACTATAGTCGTAGCAATTGGAAGGAGATTGCCACGTCACTATGTTCCTCGCAACGACTTGTTGGGTTTTTCTTCAGCGTGACCGAAAAACATTTTCCAAACATTAAATATTTTTTTATTATTTATCAACCTGTTATGCAAACAAGTCATTTCTTAAGTTGACGGCTATGCCCCGTGGGAGTAGGCCAGGATCGGATCATCCAAACAACAAAAAATAAACCCAAAAACACGAAATAAAAAAACCAACTATACTAAAAATAATCTTACATGAAAAATATAAGTTTAAATTTAGAAAAATGCTTAAAATTAAAAACATAAAATTATATTTTACTAAGCCTAGTAAACCTTCTGAGGCCTCTAACCTCATGAGCCAAATTGCCTCAACCCAACTACTTGATGCAGCCTTCCAAGCAACTTTACAAAAACACATCGAGCGCGAAACCGGGCCTAATCATCCAATTTGGAGTTATTCTAGAACCTGGAATTTAAGAAAAGACACTTTACGCCAAGAATTACAACTCGGGACTTTTAATCTCGCTCCGGTTCAGCAATTAACTTTAGCACCTCGCTTGGATACTCCTGAAATGAATGTATCTATCTGGGAGCCTGAAAGTGAAATCGTGTTAAAAGTATTAACTTTAGTGCTGGAGCCGTATTTAAAATCCTGTATGGATTTAACTAAAGCTTCGCACTTAAAAGATTATGGTGGTTTAAAATCTTGTGTGAAATTAGCATCGAAACATCAAAGTTCAAATAAATTTATATTTAAAACTGATATCGCGAAATTTTATGCATCTATCGATCATAAATATCTAATTAATTTTCTATCTGAATATATTAAAGATGAGCGCGTATTAGATTTAATTTTACAATTTGCTAATCGTTGTGAAATAAGAAATGCTGAGCATATATTAATTAATCATAAAAGCATCCCGCGCGGATGCCCATTATCGCCGCTAATGGGCGCGGTATATTTACATGCTATCGATTCATATGCAAAATCTAAAAATCTCACCTATGTACGTTACATGGATGATTTTATATTTTTTGCAAAAACCAGATGGCAGCTACGTAAGATTATTAAATCAGTTTATTCATTATTAGATACCCTAAAACTTAAACTAGCATTAGATAAAACCTTCATCGGTAAATGCTCTAAAGGTTTCGATTTTTTGGGATATCACATTGGCGGTACGGAAGATCAAAGCTGCGCACCCGCAGGGTTATCCATCGCTAAAACTAGTTTTGCACGCTTAATCCAGCGTCTCTATGGGCTTTATGAACACCAAGCGGCATATGGCGAGAAATTCGTCAGTCGTTTGAATAGACATGTTAAGAATTGGATTAGGTGGGCGAAGCTAAGTGTTGGGAAGGTTTACCTGCCTAATACCATTCTCACTCTCATTAACTGTAAATTAAACCGTAAATTAAAATTAAACTATAGTGCAACCAACCAGCCGGACAGCTACTAAGTTCTTACCGCGGACCCGACGGCCTAGCACCGCCTCCACGCAGACTCCGAAGAGCATTGCGAATAGACTGAACGCAACCACACTGCGGAGCCGCTGCAGCTTCACCTGCTCTCAATCGCGTCGTTGCCTTTTTAGCTTTCTTAACTTCAGTTGGTAATGCACCACATAATCTAAGTAATTCGGTCAGCTCAGCCTGACGTTCAAACCGGCTATACGTTGTTTTTACTTCTTTAGAGTTGAAATAATTACGCATTTCTCGTTTGGCCGTTTTTTGGAGTTGCTGCGCTTTTGGCAGATCTTCGTGCCCAGCTTCCAAGTGTGTCGATATCAATCTGTCTATATGTTTTAGTGTCTCCTTGACGCATCTCACCGTCTCCCTATAGGTTTTTATATCTGGTCCTACGCTCGTGTAAAGTTGGTCCGCGGCGTCGAACTCAACCCCAGTATAGTACGCCCGTCTCCGTGCATCATTTCTCAGGGCTGTATCAAACCCCCAATCCCGAACAGTTCTTCCTTTGTCTTTGAGCGTTGCTTTGTAACGTATGATCCATTCTGTACACTCTTGTATCACCCCTAGTACTCTCTCTTTAATTGATTCTTTATATCTGCTTACTGCGGCTTTAAAATCATCTAATGATGTGTGCTCTCCTACTTTTTGAAGCTCTGTATCAAGATCAACTCTTAGTTTTGCTCGCAATTCATCTTCACCCACGCTTTCTATTAAGGTGTCAATCTCAGCGATACAGCGTTTTAAACCTTCATGCTCTCGGGTAAGTTCATCTTCGGTGGCTGCTAGAAAACGTGGTTTTAATTTTGTTGTAGCATCACTAGTTTTTTCCAATATTTCTCTAATAGCTCTATCTAGCCCAGATTGATCTTTCTCTTGGTTGAATGTTTTATGTGTGGCGGCAAAAACCATATCTGCTTCTGCAAGTTTTGCAAGCTTTTCAATCATTTCAGGAAGCTTTGCTATCTCTAAGATTAGAGATCTTCGTTTAAAGTTACTATGATCTATATCGTTGTATCCATACCGGAAAGCCACCCCGATAGCTACTGTATCTATTTCAGATTCTAAAAGTTTTACTATAAATCCTTTGAGGTTTTGATCTGAAAGTAGTGGGATGGACGCAATTATATTTTTAGGCGACATCCTTAATAATACTTCAGGTGTTAATTTTGTATTAATAGTTTCTATGTCAATGTTATGAAATATTTTTATAAGGCAGTCGGTTGTTAGTTTGTGTCTTGTTAGAATGTATTCGATATCATCTAGTTGAAGTATCGCCAAAGCAATATTTTCAGGAAGTGGGCCAGGGAAACTTTCTATAATATCAATAATATTATTATCATCATCATCAGCACCTATCTCATTACTTATAAACCAAGTTATTTTTTCATCAATATCTTTTAATATGTTTGGATCTGATACTGGCAATAGATTTATATCTTCTTTTGATGTTTGCGACAAGGGTGTTTTTGTTGCAGCAGTTAAGGCAGCATGTTCTATTATTTCTGTAACTGTTGCTTCTGCAGTTGCTTGAATTTGTTCACTAACATGATTTCTTAATTTTGAAAGCCACTTTAAGTTAGTAATTTCAGAGATTATATCTTTATTTAATCTATTAATAAGCTCAAAAGGTATTTCTCCATGAATAATTTCACAGGTGAGTTCTATAAGGTTTAAAACATCTCTATCATCAAGCTTAGTGCTTTGCTTTGAAATTTTATCTATAGCGTTTAACCATTCTTTTTGAAAACCCCTATAGTGCCATGAGTCATCTCGTTTTAAGTGCCAATTATGAAGTGGTTGTCTCATAGTGATAATTATTTTTTTTAGGCTCTGTGAACTAAGTTTTTCAACAGCGCCCTCAGCGCGTGCTATTTGAATCATTTTTTCAAGCTTGGGGCCTCTATCTTCATCTGAGTTGCCTACTTGAATATTGTAAATAGAATCTACAATTTTATTCGGATCAATAGAAATGAACCCAGAAATCATTCTAGAGATCTCTTTAGGAAAGGCCCTAAGCAATGTTAATCTTCTATCTAGAGTTAAAGCACCTAGTTGTTCTAGCAAAACCTTTAGTTCAACATATTTAAGTTGACGAGCATTTAGTTCTTCTAGTCTATTAACCAGCGCAACTAAAATGCTTTGTTTAAGGTTAACAATAACTTTTGTTTTTAAATCTTGTGACTGATCTTGTTGAAGATTATGATGATCCCACTCATAGAAAAAACCTTTACAGCGTCTGCTATCGGAATCACTCGATTCACAAAGAAGAGTTCTTACAATAACCCATAAGCCAACTAGGTCACCTGTTGTAAGTTCGTCTACTTTTGTATTATTCGATTTGTTAAATAAAATATTGAATAAGATAGAATAATCTTTTGCAATAGTGCGCTTTTTTGGCCTATTAGTTTTAGTTGCAGGAGTTCCTATCCCAAGCGAATTTAAAATGCCAGTTATTACGCTAAAATCGAGGTCTTTGTCTACACTATAACAGTGATTAAAAACATTTTTTTGAAGTTCTAAAAGTTTTTCTTGATCTGTTTTTCCTGGATCTAAAAACATTGCATCAAATGAATTTATTATGGGGCGGTTTAAGTTTTTAGACCTAACTAAGCTTTTTAAAAGAGTATAAATCTTTATGCTGGGACCTTCTAATTTAGCTTGATTAAAACTTAAATTATATGTGGGGGTTGGAGAAATTAAAGTAGCAATATACTCTTTGAGCTCTTGTGATATAAAAGGGTGTTTTGTAATGCTTTTAGTTAAAGTCTCTCGATATATATCATCAGGAAGCTCTCTAACAAAACTAAAGTCTATGCTGCTTACAAAGCTTGGGTCAAGATCTGTTACTCTTTGTAGCAGGGTAGTAATAGATTCAGCACTAATCTCACCAGAAGATATAAGTTCTGCCATGCTATTTTCTTTTAGCTTTTCCTGTAAATAACTCCATATACTTGGTAAATTTACAGGAGAAACTGGTATTAGGGAGTCTTCTTTTTGTAAAGCTGTTACTATTTCATCTTCGATAAGCATCTGTAATCATACCTCTTTTATAAAAATTATAATTTTTAATTTTTGGTTAAATCTAGCTGGGATATAATAAACATTAAAACATTAAACTAATGTTAACAGTTCGGCATTAATAGTTAATAAGCATATAAATATCTATCTATCTATTTATTTATTTACTGACTTGAGAGCTCTTTAAAGATAAGCTCAAAAACACAATTATTTCTTAATGAATAATTGATAAAAAAGGAGTAAATTTATACTCAAATACCAAATATAATAATAAAAACAATAAAGGAGTGTTACGTGAGTAAAATTACTGATCTATTAATAGAATACAAAAAAATATTACAATTACAATTAGCAGAAGAAGAAGAAGAAGAAGAAGAAGAAGAAGAAGCCCCACGAAAAGACTTTTTAAATAGAGAAAATTTAACAGCACTGGAGCAAGCACTGCAGGCGCTAAATACATCTTTTGAGCTGCAAGAAGATACTCAAGAAAATATAACAGAAGACCAGCTGGCTTTTGAAAAGTTACAAACCATGTTGATTGATGGGCATGCTAATTTAGTAGCTCAAAGTGAAGGTGGGGGTGCAAGTGCAAGTTCAGCTGCCGCATCTGCGCCCTTAGCACCTTTAGCACCAAGTTTGTCTAGACAAGTTTCAACTAATTTAGCAAATATGAGTGAGGCATTATCTTTAAGATCTTTTAGTTTAGCAGCTCGTGAAGAAGAGCAAGAAGAGCTAGAAGAGCAAGATGATCAAGATGATGTCATGGGTATGGGGTTTGCGGGAGGCAGAGCGCAGCCTTGCCTTTCTTTCGCGCGTCAAATGACAGAGGGGGGTGCTGGTGCCGCGGCGGCTCTGCTGCCCATGCCATCTTGGGGCTCCTTGATAGCATCAGCAGCACCTGCTGGGGCAAGCGCATCTACAGGAGCGGCGGGGCTTTATCCGGGAGCTATGAGCTCGGCTGCTATGGCTCCGCCACCTCCTGTGCCAGGTTCACATAGAAACTTATCTGCGGCAGCATCTGCAGCTGCAAATCCTGTAGATTCTGCTCTTAGCTCGGACTCAGACGAAGAAGAATCTCAGGCTCCACTGCCGCCACCAGCGCCATTTCAGCGTCAGACAGTTAGAAAGCGTCGAGCTACTCATTTTGATGCTAACCCTTCTGCGTATATCTCAAGTGAGCTAAATACGCCAGCGCGTTATACTCAAGCTTGGTTAAGGCAGACAGCAAGGATTTTATCTATGGCTCTTCCTGAAAGGTTGCAAGCTGCAGATCTTTTATTTACTGGCTTATCAAATAAAAAGGTACAAGTCTCAGATGATAACTTTTATCTTTTTGATATGTTAAAGTTTGCAGCTTTAGATATAAAAGGTATTTTAAAAGATGCTATGCAAAAAAGCTCTGAGTATGGGGCTAGGTTTTTACCAACTGAGGTTGGTTTTGTATCTCTTGTAAATTTAATTGTACCTAATTTACAAAAGGTGCTTTTATCTGGCTGGAATAATAAGCGCCCAACTGCTGCACAAGTAGTTAGTAATGACCCTATTTGGTTAAAAAGAAAGTTTTTCAAACTTCATTTGAAATTTTTAAATGAAGCGCTACAAGCTGTTGCTATGTTGTTTCCAGATGAGCAGCTTGCTGAATTAACACAAGTTCCTCAGCTTGATGATTTATTAGAACAAGCTGGAAACTCAATTGGTTTAAGCCAAGAGCAAATAGAGCAATATAAGACAACTCGAGGCTGTGCTGAAGTTGAAATATTTGCAACTGAGTTGGCAGCTTTAATATCTTTGGAGCAAGATAATGCTTCAGATGAGCGCCTAAGCTTGCGTCTTAATAGGGCTAGTCAGCAAGATTTATTACAAGCCGGAGCATCAAGTTATTATCGTGAATCATCATTAAGTAATTATTTGGTTTGTTTAGATCAGCAGTCTGTAGGTAGTGTATTAGAAAGAAAGGTTATAGCAAAATTAAGATCGGGTGATACAGAAGGTATTCCTAGGGTTTATGCTCCAGTAGAGCTGGTTGAAAACAAAGCATCTTTACAGAAGGTTAATACACTTAAAAGTCATTTTGTAGATAGTTTGCCAGCACAAGTTAGTGGTTCAGGTAGTAGGTCTGTAGAAAATGAAAAAACTGTATTTCTTTTATTAGATTTAAGTGGAAGTATGGGGGGAGCTCATCCTTTTAATTATAATCAGAACGCTAATGTTGGTATTGAGCCAAGTATAAGTATCTTAAGAAGATCCTTAAGAGACACAATTAGAAAGCTAGCTGATAACGTAAATGTTTCAATTATTGGTTTTGAAAGTCAGGCTCATAACTTAACAGATGGCTTAGAAAAAGCATCTGACCTTAAACAGCCTGATCGCTTAGAAGCTGTAATTGCTAGGTGTATTCCTATGGGGGGCACTGATATGAATTGCGCGTTTAGCCGGGTATCAGAGCAAATAAGAGATATTGAGGATTATGACCCAAATAGAGCAATGGTTTTCTTTTTAACAGATGGCGAGTTTAATTATGGAGATCTTGCAAATATTAGGTCTAATTTTGAAAGAGAAACTGGGTTAGTAGGAGCATATCCACTTGTAGTAGGTTTAGGGATTAATAGTGGGGCAAATTTAACTCAAGTTCAACAGGTTGTTGAGCAGTTCAACTTAGTTGAAGGAAGTGTATCCCAGCAAATTTCAACTCAGGCTGATATCCCGATTAATCAACTTTTTGTATTATCAGATACTTCAGGCAATATGGATCAGTATTTTGATACTATTTTGGCTGCATTTTCCGAGCTTTCTTTTGAGTTTTGGCGTGGTGAAATTAACGTAACCTTAGGTGGTCAGGGCCTTGATGCTTTGGATATAGAGCTAGATGATTTAACCATAGATCTAGATGAACTAGCTAAGTTACTACCATTTGCGACATTAGTCGAAGGTGGCTTAGAAGGAGTTGAGAATGTAAGAGTTAAGCTTAATTTTGGCTTGCAACGTGGTGCTGCGGCGGCTGAGAGTAGCGTTGAGATAACTCCTGAGCAATTAGATCTTTTATTAGTTGAGCTGGTTTCTGAATACTCAAGACTTGAAGATGTAGAAAAAAGAACCTTAGCGCCTGTAATTGCAAGATTGGTTGAAAATATAGCGCAAAATGCAAGAAGTATTGAGTGTATTAAAGGTGCTGCTACTGGCAAAAGGCCTAGTATGGGCATGGGAGGGCCAGCACTTAGAGGGCTTGGCGGCGGGGCTTATCGCTCAGTAACTATGGAGTTTGGTGGCGGAGCTGGTGCTAGCATGCCAATGCCAATGTTAAGAAGGAGGCAATCTACTGCCTCTGCCGCTGCTCCAGGTTTGCGTATGGCGTCGGAGGGAATGGCTTTTGCCTCTCAAGGTTTTAGGGATTTTCTTCAGGGCGGTGGAAATAGTTCTGATGAAGAGAATGAAAGCGAAGGCGGCGGTGCAGGTGCAGGTCCTGGGGTATAAAACGACCGCAGTCGTTAGCGAGCGCGGCAATCTCCTGCCCGAAGCTCGGATGTGTTATTTATAGCGGTATCAAATTCTTCAACTATAATTTATTCATATTTCTAGAAAACTAGTTATCTAGAAAGCTAGTCTTCTAGAAATATAGACAAATGTAGAATAAAAATAGATGGAGGTTTGCTATGAGACACGATGATGCGGCACAATGTTTTTCAGAATTGGGACACTCAACTAGATTAAGTATTTATAGATTATTAGTTAAATCAGGTAGTGGAGGAATGTCTGTAGGTGAGATCCAAACAGCCCTTAAAATTCCTGGATCTACACTTTCACATCATATATCAAGATTAGTGAAGGTTAGGTTAATTACCCAAAAAAGATTAGGGCGAGAGTTATTTTGTCAGCCTTTGGCGCTTAGGCTTGAGCATCTAATAAATTATTTACAATTTAAATGCTCTAAAGTTGAGGCTTTTGTTTAAATAAATTTTATTGCAATATCACAAATTAGAAAAATAATGCCAGCTAATCCTATTATAAATAATAATACATTACCGCCGGCTACTTTATAATTAGATTTCGAGCTTAATTCTTTGTTTTTTCGAAAATTATAGGCCATAAAAACTGGCAGCAATATTTCTAAGATAATTAAAAATATCGCAGCTATGCTTAAGCCTAAAATAAAAAAGTTGGGCCAGAAAATTGAGATTATAAGAGGTGGGGTAAAAGTTACTATTAAAGTTTGGATGCGCCCAAGTTTACTATTTTTGCGTTTTAGCCCATCGGCTAGAAAATCAAATAAACCTAAAGATACTCCCAAACAGCTGGTAGTCATCGCAACATCTGTAAATGCATTTATTGCCCAGTTGACCCATTTGCCTGGCAATAGCATTTCAAGGTCGGTTATAAATTCTTTTAAGTTATTTCCATGAGCTTTAATTTGGGCAAAGCTATGCGGGCCATGTAGCGGAATCATCCCAAAAGTGGCTCCTATCCATAATAAATAGATAATCAAAGATACAGTTGTACCAGTTATCACTATTAGCCTTAATTTATTTTTATCTGGACCTAAATAATTGACTAAAGATGGAATAATTGCATGAAAACCAAAGCAAGTTAGAAATATAGGTGCTGCAAAAAGAAGGGTATTTATTATAACTTTTGGGTGTTGCGCCGCTGGGTGAAACATTAATTTATTGATATCTATATGAGGAACAATGCTAATGATAACTAAAATTAACATAGCTCCTTTAAAGCTTAATAAACCTCTATTTAACCAATCAACTCCTCTTGTGCCAAAAAAAACAATTCCTGCCATGACAAAAGTAAACAAGCAAGCGCTAGTCCAGTTAGGAAGTTGGATATTACTAGTTTTCTCAACAGTTAGAACTAATAAAGATGCATTTCCTGAAATATAAGCTGAAATTAGAGAATAAAATAACCCTAATGATGATATCCATGCTAATGGCGGCCCGATTTTACCTAAAGTCGCTTTTGACATAGTATGAAAGTGATTTCTGAAAACTGGAAAGGCAAAATTTACTTCAAGGATTAATAGACCTGTCGCTGTCATAATTAACCAAGCTATCACTAAGATTAATGCTGCAAATGGGAAGGTTGCTTGGGCGCTCGATAGGGGTAATGCTAGGATTCCAGCTCCTATCGAGGTGCCAATTAGAATTAGAATACTGCCAATTACGGGGAAGACTCCCTTGGCAAACTGGTGAGAGTTTGGGTTCATGTGTGTATTTTCTTATATTAATTAGCGCGTTAGAAGAGTTATTATCCCAGTTATTTTGGTAAAAGACAAAGCCTTGTAATTTATCTAATTTATATAAATTATATTTTTTGGCTATTAAAAAATACGGCACGATAGATAAGCGCATCATTTCTTGTATTAGTTGCTGTGACACTATATTCTAATCTTTTTTAGGTTTAACTGGTTTTGGAAGTTCAGATTTGGCTTTAATAAAAAAGCTTATAATAAAAGCTGTTACAAGTATTATTATCATTATTATAATCGCATGCTGATAATTTGAGGCAGTGTAGATTGGATGCTGGTGCCCTTGTGCTTTAGATGCTCCCATTTGTAGAAAAAAACCAATCATAGGTTGAAAAATTAAAGCTCCCATCATCGCAGACATATTGCATAAGGCGAGGGCAATTCCGTGTACAGACTCGTGTACTAGGTGCTTCATTTTTTCAAAAGATAAAAAATAACTGGATCCAAAAAGGCCTAGTAAAAACATCATTAAATAAAGCCATTTTTCGGTATAATTGCCCATTGGAAAAACAAGGAGGACCATAGTAACAGCAGCGAGTAATGAGCAGACGATCATTATTCTGCGAACATTTCCAATTATCGTTACCAAAAACCCAATTATCGGGCAGCCCATAGCAAGCCCTACAAATACAATTGAAATGCCAATACCTGCCATTTCATTTGAAAGTCCATACATTTTTGCTAAAAAAGGAAGCCCCCACAACGCACAAAAAGTAGTAACTATTGAGAACATACACAAAGCATATAAACATGTTAACCAACATTGGCGTTTGCGCATTACCATTATTATTTGCTTTCTGGTTGATAAGCTATATGTTCTTGGCCTTTTAGTGTTGAGTGGCTGGCGCAAGAATAGGAAAGAAAAACAAGATAAAACTAGAATTATTAGGCCATAAGCTACCATGTTGCCACGCCAACCGAACCTAACTATAAAAAATGTAGCAACTCCAATTCCAAATGCAGCTACAAGGTTCGCAAGTAATTCGCTCAGCCCAATCATTAGGGCAAATTGATTCTTTTTGTACCATAGCCTTACAGCTTTGGTCACGCCCAAAAATCCAAAAGTGCCACCCACCCCCATTAATAAACGACCAAGCACCGCGACAGTATAATTTGGGGCGAGTCCAAAAATAATGCACCCAATTCCACAAAGGATGCTGGCTAACGTAATGATATAGCGGATATTAAAGCGGTCTAATAAAATTCCAGCGGGAACTTGTAATATTATAAAAGTATAGAAAAAAGTTGAAGATAAAACCCCAGCTGCGGTTGCCCCTATATTATAGGTACTCATTACATCACTAGTCATAGCCGCGAAGACAATTTGTAAGAAAAACTGTATAAAAGCGAACATAGTGGTTATTAGCCACATATTGAAAGCTTTTGGTTTTAGGTTTGTATTTATATTCATATTTTTAGCTGTCTAATTGACATTTATTATGAATTATATCTTATGTTTTTGTTTTTGCATTGTTGGGGGTGTTTGTTGTAGTTTGGATCCATCCATCCTAATCCTTCCACCGTCGGTGAAGGGTTATTACGGCAGCTTCATGGCAGTCTGCTGATAACATTATCTATAACAAACTGATAGGACTCTTCGAAATTCCAATTTAATTCTGTAGGGAGTAGCGCATTCATATCTGAGATAAAATCTGGATGGCTCCTTTTTAGTGCCAAATTCTTTAAAAATTCATTTTTAGAAATATGAGAATTATCGTTAGCACAGTATTTTTCAAAGATTTCAAAAACCCTAGCAAGATCAATCAAACCATTTTTGGTAACAAACCATAAATCAAATAAGTCACGACCCTTGCGACGTTGGTAAAGGGCCCGAAGCTTAGTAGCCATTAGCTCATCAATTTCATAAGTAGCGATATTAGCTTTGCCACTCCACCAATCAGATTGCACATTAAATTCTTCTATGCGCAATGGCAGTACTTGAAAGTGTTCAGTAGTATTGATTTCAATTTTTAGCTTTGCAGGCAATTTATTAATGGCTTCATATTTATATATTAACTTCGCGCTACGTCTTGTAATTTTCCATGTAGGATCGCCTAACCATGGTTTGAGAACTCCTCTTATTGCATCGATTGTTTGCCCTATAGGGCCAGCGTGACTTTGTACAAAATCGATGTCCTCACTATATCTTGAGGCTGGCTTTAAAAATAATTTGTTTAGTGCAGTGCCACCACGAAAGGCTAAAGCCTCACTGATATGTGGTTCATTATACAAATACACTAGTACTCTGCTGATTATTAAATCTTGCTCAACTTGGGCTGGTGTTTGCCATTTAACATGCTCAGACCAGTTTTCTATAAAAATATTTGGAATCATAAATCACTCTCTATATCAGCATTTTCTATAATTTTCCATTTCTTACATCTCGGGTAACCTGCTTTGCCAATTCCAGGAACAATTGGAATGTAATATTTCATTTTTCCTTTTAAAAAAACTTCTAGGGTATTAATTATTTCAGTTTTTTTATTTTCATCCATGACATCGATTTGCTCTAAGATATAACCAATTCGTTGAAGTTGATACCTAGCGCTAATCTTTTCAGCAAGATCTATTAGTTTATTAGGATCTATAGCTTCGGCTAGTTCAGAAAAAACAGTTGCTATGTGGTTAAGTCCGCCAGAGTGAATTGGGTAACTTAACAAGTCAATTGCAGTTAGCTCTGGTGATGCAACTTTAAGATAGCCAGTATCAACTACGAAATCCTTGGTGGGTAGTTCAGATATAGATTTTTTGTAAACAAATTCCACTTCAACATTACTAAACATTAAGTTATTTTTCATCTTTTTATTTAGCATTACTTGAAATCTAGCTGGCTTTTGATGAGTTGCTCCATAGAATAAACCTGCAGATAATAAAGCAACATAATAATCAACATTTAAATGTTTTATTAGTAGTGGAATAAGCTGTTCTGCTGGGATACACCCGTATGCTTGATATTCAGGAGGAACAATGACATAAAAACCTCTAGCAGGCGAGACAACGTCACCACTTTGAACAAGGCGATACAAAGCCACTCTGGCATAATTGCGGGATACTTTGAACTCCTCTACAATCTCATCAATAGTGAAGGCTCGTTTCCCATACTTTCTAAGTTGTTTTATATAAAATTGTAAATTCATGTATTCACCATGCGCCTAAAGTTACAAATAGAGTAATTATAAGAGCATGGTGCATCGATTTTTAGCTCAAGTCAAGCAAAAATCGCCAGTTTTGGATTATTATAATAAATATCTCCATAACCGTAATAACGTGTTTATAGTGAACCACCACCACGGGTATGCTACTTTTTTTAACATGATCTGATCCAGAATCATAAAATATCCTCCCACCCCATCCAACTAATTAACCTTAAACAACTTCTCCAGCGCGCCTTGATCAAAATCATACTCACTCAAACAAAATTCGCACTTAACATTAATTTGCGCATCGTCTGACTCATGTACAATTTTAAAAGCCTCTTCTTTACCAAGGTTAATAATAGCTTGCTCCATTTTATCTTTAGAACAAGGGCAGAAAAAAGATATCTCTTTAGAATCAAATAATTTCAAATCTTCTTCATTAAATAAATTTTTGAGAAGTTTTTTATTATCAGTTTTTAATAATTCTTTATCTCGAAGTGACTCAGCGAATATGCAAAGCTCATCAAATTTTGCTAAATCTTCTATCTTATCGGTTTTTACTGAGCTTGTGGATGGTAAAAACTGCAGCATAAATGCGCTGATATACTTTCTAGTTTTAGTTATGTCTGATTGAATAAAGATCCTGGTTTTATTTTGCACTGATTGGGTAAAATACTCTTCCATGGCAAGCGCGATGGACCCATGTAAAATCGGGACAATGCTTTGATATCTTTGGGATGAAGAGGATTTTTTTTCTGGCTCAAAAGTTATAATCAATTGGCCATTTTTTAGAGATTTTTCAAGTACTTCCAAGCTTTTGGTGCCAGTTTTATTTAGCTGTTTACAATCTTTATTATATTGAGCCAAAGCGCGTATTTTCCAATCAGGAGTGCAACTTACAGATAAAAAGCTAATATCAGCGCCATCGTTACCCTCAAATTGTAGGGTGAGGCGTGAGTCTTGCTTAGATATAGAAAATAGCAGCAAAGTGCTAATTATGGCCTCTGACAATGTTTTCTCAATAAGCTTTGGGTAATCATGTTTATCTAAAATAGTTTCTAGTGCCTTATCTAAATGCACCAAGGCGCCACATGCAGGCTTATTTTCAAAGATAAATGTTTGCATTGAGTCTGTGTTTTTCATGTTTAGTCCCGCCACTCTTTTTTTACCCATTCATTATCTGGCGTTTCTATTAAAGTGTCGTCTTTTGTTCCTACTAGCTTTTTAAAAGCTTCTTCCCAGCCTTCTCTTGGTTTTTTTTTGGTTTTTATGAAAACACCTGATCCTGTGTCCTCAATATCCACAACATTATTAAAATTATATTTTTCTAACAGGCTCTTTGGTATTATAACTGCTTTATATGTTTCAATTGATATAATTTTGGTTTTCATAACGCTGCCCTTTTTCAAATTTTTCTATATTTTCCAGGTTTAAGATCTTTTGGCAAGGAGTATTCAGCAAATTTAATCCTAATTAAGCGTGATATACTGCAATCTTGCGATTCCCAAAGTCTTCTAACTTCCCTATTTTTCCCTCGCATTAAAGAGCATTCAAACCATTGGTTTTTGCTATCTTTTTTATCATAATTCACTTTTTTTATTGATTTAAAATTAGAAAAGCCATCCTCTAATTTAACTTCTGATCCCAATTTGTTAATTTTATCAAAAGTTACATTGCCAAATACTCTAACTAAATAAACTCGCTCTATTTGAGATTTAGGGTGCATAAGTTTATTTGCAAGCTGACCATCTGTTGTGAATAAGAGTAATCCACTTGTATTTATATCCAAACGCCCTACCTGAATCCAGCGCCCGACTTTAGGTTTAGGCAGGTTTTTAAAAACCGTGTTCTCATGCTTTGGGTCTGATCTTGAGCAAATCTCGCCTACAGGTTTGTGATAAATTATAAGTTCGTGCTCGATAGAATCAGGGTTTTTTAGGAAATCCGGAAATTTAAATAATTGATTATCTATTAAAACATTATCTTTTATAGAAATCCTTTGGCCAAGTTCAGCAGGCTTATTATTAACTATGATTCTATTATCTTTAATCCACTGTTCAATCTGGCGGCGTGATGCAACACCAGCATTAGCTAGAAGTTTTTGAATTTTATCTGGTTTTTCTGTCATTTATTAATCCATCTTAGTACAAAGCATATCCAGTGCAGTTATTGCGAGATTACTTTGATGCAGTCCCGGGTTAGGTGTATAACTTGAGTTTTAAGCAAACTCACCTGCGCCTTGGCGAATAATTTGAATCGGATTCTCCGTACAGTCTAAAACTGTAGTTGGTTCGCTTCCACAATAATAGCAGTTGAGCAAAAGGTCAACCTCATCGCCTAGCTGTTCTTCAACATCGTCGGCATAAACTAGAGGATTTATATGATTTGGTAAAATAAGCGATACAGTTAAAAAAGGGCTGGCTAAAATATTGCATAAATCGGTAGGAGTTGGATGTTCGGATACTCTAATGCCAATAGTTTTTTTAGCTTTATTTTGCATTATTTTAGGGACTTTTTGCGTGGCGGGTAAAATAAAAGTAAAAGCGCCAGGTGAGTATTTTTTAAGTATCCTATATGTAGGGGTGTCAACTTTGGCATATAGGGCTATTTCTGATAAGTCGCGGCACATAAGGGTGAAGTTATGCTGGGAATCAAATTCTCGTATATTTTTAATTCTTTCTTGGGCTTTGATTGAGCCTGCTTTGCACCCAAGGGCGTAGCCAGAATCTGTCGGATATGCAATTACGCCATTACTTTCAAAGGTATCTAATATGGTTTTATGTTGCTCCGGGTTTATATTACCTGGAGTTATGATCATATGATTTGTCATGACAAAATCGCAAGGTTAATTATTAAATAATTATGGAATATAGTACATGGGGTTTGGAAGTTTGATCAGGTACTTAGCATAACCGCCTTTTAAATCACTCCACTGGTCACCAATTGAAAATAATATGTGATTACCATTTTTAGTTAATCTTTTTCTAATACCATATTTATAGCCTATAGATGATTTTTGGTGATAATTATTAGGTTTTAAAAACAAACCATCCCAATGTTTTATACCAATGTATTTGAGATTTCTAATAGCTAGAGCACGATCTTTTTCTTGTCTGCCAGTAATTATATAGGTTTTTATGCCTTTTGATCTAAGCTGTTTATAAAACTTAATACTTGATTCTATTGGCGTAAAGTCATTTTTTTTAGCGCAATCGGTGAAATGCTCATCGCTATAACCAAATTGGATTTCTTTATTGCATTTATAGCTTGAGAGCAAAGTGTCATCAAT
>CAJQSL010000049.1 GCA_905612315.1 uncultured Francisellaceae bacterium | reverse complement strand
TGAATTCAATCGTAGTAATTATTACTACAAAGCCGCCACAAATGATGAAAAGGCCAGTATCTTGCGCGCTATTGATGCCATTTATGAGGAAATTCCATTTTATGGGTATCGCAAAGTACACCAGAAGTTATTGGAGTTTGGGGTTAAGATTGGGGCTAATAGGGTAAGAAAATATATGAAAGAGCTTGGCCTGAAGGTGATCTACCCAACAGCCAAGGTAAAAACTACTATTGCTCATCCAGCTCATAAAAAATATCCATATTTACTTCGCGATCTTAAAATTATTCGAGCCAATCAAGTTTGGAGCACAGATATAACATATCTGAAAGTCCCCGGTGGTTTTGTTTATTTGGCGGCGGTTATTGACTGGTATTCTAAGAAAATATTGTCATATAAGATCTCCAATACTATGGATTCTAATCTAGTTACGGACGTGCTGAATGGCGCTCTAGCGCGACACGGCACGCCTGAAATATTTAACACTGACCAAGGAAGCCAATACACTTCGATGGATCATGTTAATATTCTATTAGAACATGGCATTAAAATATCGATGGATGGTAAAGGTCGTGCGACCGATAATATCGCAATAGAAAGGTTCTGGCGCAGTGCTAAATATGAAAATCTTTACATCCAAGAATTCAAATCTATAAAGGAAATTAAGGCTTCCGTTAATAAATATATAGAATTTTATAATTCTCAGAGATTTCATCAAACCCATAAATATCGAAAGCCAAATGATGTTTATAATGATAGTATTTGTGAAGAATTAAGGAGGGCCGCCTAGGAGACATTCAATGGGAACTACTTGGTTGAATTATCTGTCTAGCTAGACGGTTGCACTATAATCCTCGCGGCAAAAAATAAACCATAAAACACAAAATAAAAAATCATCTATACAAAACCCAACGTGTGAATTGTCGCGAATTAAAAACTACCTCTGTGAACTCACATAACCCGTGCCATCAAACTCACCCGTGCTCTATTTCTAAAATAACTCCAAATCCAAATTCCAACTAAAATAGGAATTAAAATATATGTCGAAATAAACGATGTTATAGTTAGATCATGTTGCTGTATTAAAATAGCTATTTGGCCAAATATAACCAAAACACATCCAATTAAAGAGTATATCTGCCCATATGGAAATCCTTTAGCTTGAAAGTTTAAAGACGATAAACTTATGGACTCTCGTCTAAGGTGTCGTCTAAAACCAATATGACTAATAATTATTCCAAGCCAGGCAACGACTCCAGATAACGTAGATATATTTAATAACCACATAAACAAGGTACCATTACCTATTGTTGAGGAGAAAAATACTACTGATGCTATTAATGCCGTTAATAATATAGCGAATATGGGCACTCCGTTTTTAGTTAATACACCAAAGCATCTCGGAGCACTTCCTGATTCAGACATAGCAAATAATATCCTAGATGATGAATATAAATTTGAATTAGCTGCCGATAATACTGCTATTAATATAATAAAGTTCATAAAGGATGCTACATGAGACATCCCAGCTTGAGCTAAAACTATAGTAAAAGGGCTATGTGCAATTTGATTATTATCCGATGCTAATAAACTAGGATCAGTATAATGAATCAAAGAGGCTATGATAGCTATTGTTAAGATATAAAATAAAATTATTCTCCAAAATACCTGTCTAATTGCCCTAGGTATACTTATCCCAGGATTTTCGGCCTCGCCCGCGGCGACACCAACTAACTCTACTCCTTGAAATGAGAATGAAGCTAATACAAAAGCTATGAACATTGCGGTTAATCCACCATGAAATCCGTGATTACCAATCATCCAATTATGTAATATAGATGTCGGGGTATTGATATTGCTATGATTAGAGCCAATAACTCCAGTTAATAACAGCCCGCCAATTGCTATAAATGCTATAATAGCCATAATTTTTATTAATGATAAATAAGATTCTAGTTCAGCATAAAACCTAACATTTAATAAGTTTATTATTAAAATAGATACAAAAAATATACTAATCCACATTAGCGATGAGGAGTGGGGGAACCAGTATTGCATAATCATAGCACCCGCGGATAACTCTACAGCTAATGTTATAGCCCAGTTAAAATAATAATTTACTGACATTGCTTGTCCAAAAGATTTTCCGACAAAAGCTCTACTATGGCAGCAAAAAGATCCTGCACTTGGCATATAAGATGACATCTCCCCTAAACTAGACATCATAAAATATACTAAAATACCTACTAATATATAGGCTAACATAGCTCCAGATGGCCCTGCTAGGTGAATAGTTCCACCGCTTGCTATAAATAGGCCGGTGCCAATAGATCCACCCATTGCGATCATACTTAAATGGCGCGATGAGAGTCTTTTTCTTAATCTATTACTCGGCGTGTTTTGTATTTGGTTTTCATTCATCATTAATCTCCTTGAAAAATAAATTTTTAGGAAGATCGTGCAAAAAAAAATTACAGAATGTTTCGATAAAAATAACTGTGAAAGTTATTTTTAGAAGCGCTCCGTATAATCTTCATTACACGACAGTCTTACTACCTTTCAGTATTAAAACCAACAAGACAATGATCAAAATATGCCTTATTTCGGCGCTGGATCTATCTATACGCATCAAAGATGTTTGATCATCTCAACGAATATGCTTAAACAGCGCACCTCTTCGTACAGTATTATCGTAACGTAAAAATAACATCATGTCAACTTTTAATTATTTATATTGTATTTGCGTGATGTGCTGCTTTATTGTTGGTGGCTATGCTAAAGCAAGTAAAGTTTGGAGCTTGGCCTCTAGGCCTGGGCATTGAGGCTGTAATTAAAGCTCCAGATTTTTTTTTAGAAGCACTTATTAAAATAGATCATATAGGCTTTTAGCATTATTAAGCATAATATTTTGAAGTTCTTGTTCACTAAAATTATCTTGTAATAATTTAATATCATCAGAATTAAAACACCTTGGTGCTCTAGTTCCAGGTAGGTCAGTTCCAAATACCAGAGCATTTGGGTTTATGCTATATATTGTTCGCATAGCTTTTATAGCATCAAAATTTATTCTCATAAAACCTGTAGCTTTTACATGAGATCCTTTTTCAACTAGCTTTAATAAATCAGAAAAGCCTTCTTTTGACATACCTAAATGATCAATAGAAATTTTAGGGCACTGTAATAATAAAGAGGATAAATCTTTTAAATCTTTCGAATCTACATAAAGTTCGATATGCCAGTTGGCCAAATCATGAACTCTACTTGCTAGATTTTTCAAATGTTTAGTTGTTTCTGAGCCGCCTCTATACAGATTAAATCTTACAGCTTTTATTCTGTTAGCATTTAGTTTAATGATTTTTTCATCTGGGGCATCGTACTCAAGGTTGGTTACTCCTACATAGTTTTCACCAAGTTGCTTTAAAGATTCTATTAGATAAGATTGATCAAATGCTTGGAATGAGCCTGAGACTATAGCTCCACCTACGGGGTTTAAATTTAGCTCTTTCATCTTTTTATTATAATCATTAGCTATAAAATCTTCAGGTAGGTATCCATTATTTTCAACAAGTGGATATTTATGGTCGATAATATGAAAATGGGCATCGAAGCAGGAGATAATATTTGTCATAATTTTAAAGTCCTATTTTTGTTTATGACTTACAAACTATTTTCCCTAAGCGCTTAGTAAGTTTCATATTCTCTGAATAATCAATAGGAACTACAATTACTGTAGGCTTGCTCTTGCGTTTAAATGCAAGTTTTAACTCATTTACCAAATCAGCGGCTTTTCTTAATTTAACCCCATGACAACCAAAACTTTCTGCAAGTTTAGCAAGGTCAGGGTTTTTAAGCTCAACATGTGAGGACTTATTATAATGAGCTTCTTGTTTCCATTTGATTAGCCCAAAATGATCATCATCCCACAGTAAAACCACCATTGGAACTTTTTCTCTTACAGCAGTTACTATCGCTTGGATACTCATCATAAATCCACCATCACCACACAAGGCGACAACATTTTTTTGCGGATGCAATTGTTTAGTTGCAAATGCTGCGGGCATCGAGCCACCCATTGGGCAAAATCCATTGTAAATAAAGCAAGTGTTGGATTCATAAGTAGGGTATTGCCTTGCAACCCACATCTTATGTGCACCAACATCACTTATTAATACATCTGAACTTCGCATTACAGATCTTAAATCATGTAAAACCCTTTGGGGTTTCATGGGCATTTTTTTATCATCCGTTAATTTGGCTAGATCTTTTAGTGCTTTCTTTTTAATAGAGGCAAATCCTTTGGCTTTATATTCTTTTCCTTCTAAGTTTTTATTTAATTTCTCAAAAATACCAAATATATCACCAACTAGCTCAAGGTCTGGCGCATAAAATTCATCTGTTTCAGCAGGAAGAGTGTCTATATGAATTACCTTTTTATCTCTTTTTTCATTCCAATGTTCTGGAGACCATTCAACAATATCATACCCTGCGCATATAATAAGATCCGCCTGATCAAATGCTTCAGTTGCGATATCTTTCATTCCTAAACCTACGCAATGAAGTGATTGCGGGTGGTTAGCAGAGACAACGCCTTTTCCCATAAAAGTATCGGCAACATAAATCCCAGTTTTTTCGATAAATTCTAAAATTACGCTATCGCATTTTTCACGCATGCAGCCGTTTCCAACTAGTAATAACGGGTTTTTGCTCTTTAAAATTAGTTTAATGGCATTATTACAAAGCTCATTTGGAACACCTTTAGCAAACTTTTTAAGCTTTGGTAGCATTTTTGCTCTAGTTCTATGTTTGGCAATATCTTCAGGAAACTCAATTAATACGGCCCCAGGTTTATCATCCATCGCAACTTTGCAGGCTTTGTTAATAACTTCTGGCACACTGTCTGCTTCTCGAATTGTAGTAGACCATTTCGTGACAGGTTTATACATTGATACAGAATCCATATTTTGGTGAGATTCCTTATGTAATCTATGAGTGCTAGCTTGCCCAACAATTGCAATTAAAGGGGAGTGGTCCATATTAGCATTTGCGACACCTGTTAAAAGGTTAGTAGAACCTGGCCCTAAAGTTGCAAGACAAACTCCTGGTTTACCAGTTAATCTTCCATGCATATCTGCCATAAAAGCTGCACTTTGTTCATGCCGGCAAGTTATAAATTTAATTTTTGATGTTAATAAAGAAATCATAACATCCGCGTTTTCTTCTCCAGGAACACCATAAATTGTGTCGATTCCTTCGCGCTCTAAACATTTTAATAATAGATCTGATGCTTTCATGATTTTATCCTTAAACTTTATTTATCAATTGATACACTTTTAACATTTACAAATTCTTTAATTCCTTCTTCTGATAACTCGCGCCCAAAGCCTGAGATTCCAATTCCGCCAAATGGAACCCTTGGGTCTGATGCGACAAAATTATTTACAGCAATACTACCTGATTCAATAAGGTCAGTTGCAATGCGCTCGCCTTTTTCTAAATCTTTTGTAAATACAGCTCCAGCTAACCCAAAATCAGTGTCATTTGCTATTTTAATTGCGCTAGCTTCATCTTCGGCTTCAATTAAAGTTATAACTGGGCCAAAAAGCTCTTCTTTGCAAGCTGTCATATCTAAAGTTACATTATTTAAAATTGTAGGAGGGTAGAAAAACCCGTCACCACCTGGTAGCTCTCCACCTAACACAAGTTCGGCTCCTTCTTCTATGCTACGAGTAACTTGGTCATGTAGCTGATCTCTTAAATCAGCTCGAGCCATTGGCCCACAGTTTACACCTTCATCAAGTGGGTTACCCATTTTAAAGTTTTTTGCTTTTTCAATTACAAGTTTATCAAACTCTTCTTTTACACTTTTGATAACAATTATTCTTTTAGGCGCAATACAAACCTGACCACTATTATTTAATCTTGAATTTACACAAGCTGTAGCTGCTTGCTCAAGATCTGCATCTTCTAAAATCAAATATGGATCGGACCCGCCAAGCTCCAAGACTACTTTTTTCAAGTTTTGCCCAGCTTCAGAAGCTACGGCTCTTCCTGCTCGGTCACTTCCAGTTAGAGTAACGCCAGTAATCTTATTATTTGCAATTACTTTGGCAGATAAATCATTATCAATAATTAATGATCTAAATAAATTATCTGGAAACCCTGCCTCTTTTACAATTTGCTCAATTTTAAGTGAAGTCCCTGTACTAATTGGAGCATGAGATAATAATCCAGCATTACCTGCCATTAAAGTAGGACATATAAATCTAAAGACCTGCCAAAATGGAAAGTTCCAGGGCATTATTGCAAATATAATTCCGCGAGGACGATAGACTACTTTGGTCTTAAGTTTTTCTGTTTCTATAGTTCTGTCTTTTAAATACTCAGGAGCCGTTTGAGCATAGTGCTCACAAATCCAGGCACATTTTTCGATTTCAGCTAAGCTTTGGCTTATGGGCTTTCCCATCTCATTTGTGATTATTAAGGCACACTCGTTGGCATTATCTCGCAAAACTTGCGCCATCTTAAGCATTTTTTGGGTTCTTTCATCAAAACTAGTGGTTTTCCATTGAAGATAAGCTTCATGGGTTTTATTGATAGTTGAGTCAAGTTCACTTAATGACATTAAATCATAAGTTTGAATTACTTCACCAGTTGCAGGGTTTACAGTTTGAATAGACATTATATTATCCTCATAAAAATTCAACATTTGTAATGTAAATATAGACTATTTTTATGTGTTTTTTCTATTTTTCCTTCTTGCTCCATAATAAACCGAAGCTTACAATTAACCCTGCCCCAGCTAGGATAGCCGCAAGTAATCCTGCTCTACCAAACCTACCGGATATTCCTGCCTCAAGAAAAGTTCTAAATATTTATGCTTTTGTGCAATATGAATTATTTATTTAAAGTTAGATTCTTTACTTTTTTTTGGTAAAATAACCTAAATTTTTTATAAGAATGGAATAAGTTAAGTGAGCTTTAGTCAATTAGGAATTTATACTCTAGATATATCATTTTTGATTTATCTGCTTTATTTTGTACCCCAAATTATACATAACCAATTTGCTCGTAAGACCAAGCAGTTAAGTTTGTGGTTACAGGTTTTATGGTGCGTAGATTATATGCTTGATTTAAGTTATGGGCTTGGGCGGCATATGCAGTGGCAGTATGTCACTGTTGATATAGTTGGCTTATTCCTATTATTTATCCAGCATTTACAAATAGGGCGGCAAATTTATCTACGGGGTGAGAAGTTAAAAAACTATTGGTTAATGAGTATCTTTTTAATAATCGTTGCAATTTTAGTGTTTTTGGCGCTTTTTATCGGCGCATATCATCATTTAAATAAAATTATAGATACTAGTTTTATTAACTGGGGTAAGGTTTTTATAAACCTTGGTTTATTTGCTCAAATGATAGCATTTATTAATTTTGTACCACAAATTGTTAAGAATTTTATATTAAAAAAAGCTGAATCCTTAAGTATTTGGTTTTTATTAATGGCGGTTTTGGCAATTATATTTGATGAGGTCAGCGCTTTGGCTTTACATTGGGATTACCCAAGCATTGTTGGGCCGCCTCTGCAGTTATTAGCTAAATTGGTTATAGTCGCGCAAATTATTACTTATCATAAACCAGGTCAAAAATCAGGTTAAAATAGCCATGGCAAAGCTATCAAAAAAACTAATTAAAATTGCGATAATAGGCCCTGAGTGTACGGGTAAAACATCTTTAGCAAAAAGTTTAAGTGATTTATGTAAAAGCGATTATGTGCCTGAATTTGCAAGGATTTATGCAGATAAAAAAACATCTAATAAGCAAACTTTAACTATTGATGATGTTTTGCCCATAGCTCATGGCCAATTAGATCTAGCCAAAAAATCAGAATCTTGCGCTCTAAATAAAAATAAAGAAGTTTTATTTTTTGATACAACTTTAATTAATACCAGTGTGTATGCCAAGATGATATATGATTATAAAAGTAAATATTTAGATAATTTATGTAAATCAGAGAATTATGATATATATTTATTAACTGACTATATTGATATCAAGTGGGTATCTGATCCAGGCCAAAGGTCAGACTCAGATATCAGAGAAAGTCAGTATGATCAAATAAAAAATAAATTAGAAGAGATGGGGAGGCCATATCATATTATTTCAGGGGCTTTTTCTACAAGAGTTGATCAAGTTGTCAAAATATTACAGCAGGTGGGTTTATGTCCGCCGTTGAATCCCAAAATGAGCTTCCAAGTGAAATAGCTGATAGGCTAGAAGAATATAACTGCCCGATTAATATGGAGCTTATGGTTGAGCCGGTTACCCTATATTGTGGGCATAGTTTTGAGAAAGATGCGATTGAAAAGTGGTATGCCCAAAGAAATAATTGCCCTTGTTGTCGAGCTGATGAGCAACAAGATAATGCTTTTAGACAAAGCTTTCGAGTAAATGAATCTTTAAAAGATGAAATAGCATTGTTTCTTGAAGCCCATAGGCCACAAATATTTTCACGCCTTTTTGTTATTCATTATATTCTTGATGCTATACACTTTCATAATTATCGGTTTATTATATCTTATCTCAAGGCGCACCTATCATATTTAAATAGACATATATATGAAGGCAATTCTATTTTACATTTAGCTATTCTTCATCGAAGGTATAGATTGTTAAGGATGTTGGTCTCTAATTTTAGATCGATAGATTTAAATCTTATAACGCAACATGTTGGCCGTGCTAGTGGTGAGACGCCACTGCATCTTGCATGTAAGCTTCCAGACTCTCGTATTTTAAGATTTTTGGTTAAAAGAAGTTCTGTTGATCCACAAAAAGCTGATTTATCAGGAGATACTCCATTAATAGCTGCAGTTAAACAGCGTAAAGTCTATCAAGTCGCAGCTTTGTTATTATCTAGAAAAACAGATGTTAATTATTCAGCAGAAGGTGGTGTTCCTGTAATATTCAGTGCTATTGAAGCCAGGAGTGATCAGATTCTACGGTTGCTTTTAAAAAACCCAAAAACTGATGTTAATGCTCTTGGTCCTATGGGGCAAAACCCTTTGTTTACAGCTGCAAATAAGGGTTATGCAAATGCGGTTAAGTTATTACTTAGGCGTGAGGATATCAATATTGAATCTAGGTGTGTTCTATTGCAAGATCGCAGTGCTTTATTAATAGCGCACTTAAATGATGCGCATAATATTGTAAATATGATAGCAAATTCACCTAAGTTTGATCTTTTTATGAATGATTTAATTAAAAGAAATAAAGTTGATATTTTAATTAAAAATTTAGCAGATCTTTATCAAGCATGCGCTTCAGATTGTTTTTATAGTTATATTAACCTTTATCGCTTGAAGGTGGAGCCGCGTAGTTTATTTAGATTTATTTGTTTTAATAGTGGCCTTGCATTTAAAAGGTTTGTTAGAAAGTTATTAAGTAAAATAGTCGCAGATGCAATAGATAAAAAAGATTTTGGCTGTTTAGCGAATTTGATAACTTGGAACCCTTATTTGTTAAATGGAGCATTATCAAAAGGAGGCCTTTGTTTATTGCATTATGCCGTTAGAAAAAAATCTTTTGAGGTGGTTGAGTTTTTAACTGAGCTAAAGGGCATAGATTTAGATAAGGTTGTTAACCCTCGGGTTAGTTCTCATGGCGGATTTAGAGCTGTGCATTTTGCTGCAGCCTTAGATAGCTCTAGAATTCTAGGTCTATTGATTAGGAAAGGGGCAAATGCACGAGCGCGGGATTGGTACGGGGTTACCCCATATATGCGAGCGGTAACTTTGCACAAAGATGAAAATTCTCGCCTTTTAGCTAGATATAGAAGATGAGTTACAACCATCATTAGCTTTTGTGACATAAAGTTCCGGCTCAATGTTAGTTATTTCAAGATATTTTTGTTTAACTTCTTTGCAAAAATCATCTATAGCCGTATCTTTTATCAGTGCAACCGCACAGCCACCAAAGCCTGCACCGCTCATTCTTGCACCATAACAATCAGGTTGTAATTGCGCAATTTTGACAATTTCATTTAGCTCTTTGTTAGTAACTTCAAAATCTTGATCCAAACTTTTGTGAGATAAATTCATTAGCTCACCTATCGTATTGGCGTCATGTTCTTGCATGGCTCGAGCCGTTTTCAAAACCCTCTCGTTTTCTGATATTACATGATGCGCGCGCTTAAATGCGGTCGGGTCTAGTTTGTCTTTGTTATCATAAAGCTCTTCTAAAGATACTTCTCTTAAGGCTTTTACCTTAAAGAAAGCTGCAACTTCTTCGCATTGAGATCTACGCTCGTTATATTTTGATTCTATTAGTTCACGCCTTGTCATTGTATCCATAATAACTATAGATACATCTTTAGGGATAGGTATTATTTCAAATTCAAGATTCAGGCAATCAATTAAAACTGCATGATCTTTAGCTCCTACCGCGCAAATCATCTGATCCATAATCCCACAATTTACCCCTATCCACTTGTTTTCAGCCTTTTGTGCCAAAAGTGCCATATGTTTAGGCATCCACATAAAGCCTGAGGTATGAGAAAAAGCTCTTGCTAGGGCAAGTAAAAAAGACGCCGATGATGAGAGCCCAGCACCTATCGGCACGGTGGAGTGCATAACAGCATTGAAACCTATTAGTTTTTGACCATCCTCTTGTAAACTCCAAGCCATAGCTTTTATATATTCATGCCAGCTGGAATCTTCCCCTTTTTTTAAATCTGTTAGGGAAATATTAATTGTCTCATTGAAAGATATATTTTTAATATGAATTTGATCCGAGTTATTGGGGCCAAGAACTAATGTGGTTTGTTGATCAATTGCAATGGGCAAAACAAATCCTGCATTATAATCCGTGTGCTCGCCTATTAAATTAACTCTTCCGGGTGAGTTAATTATGCAATCTGGATTAGCGCTAAATTCTCTTCTGTATGTGTCTATTAATGATTCATGTGATATAGTTTTCATTTTTTTAATTCCTAATAATTAGTTGTTCCCAAAAACAGCTTCTCGTAACTGTATTGCAGCTTGCTCTGGCGTAATATCTCTTTGTGGTTCTGCTAACATCTCATATCCGACCATAAACTTTTTATTAGTTGCTGAACGTAATAATGGTGGGTAAAAATGCGCATGGCATTGCCAGCTGTTTGCGTGGGAATTCGGGTTTTCGTTAGTATCAAATGGGCTGCCATGCCATCCCATCGAAAAGGGGAATGATACGTTAAATAAATTATCATAAGCACTGAGTAATTGTTTTAAAATTTTCGCAAGTGATATTTGCTCATCTTCTGTTAAATCATTTAGATGATTTATTACTCTGTTTTTGGGTAATAATAGCGTCTCAAATGGCCACATTGCCCAAAATGGAATTACAACTACCCAGTGCTCATCCGTTATTATTACTCTAACTTTTTTCTTTATTTCACTTTTAGCATAAGTTAATAGCAAATTTGCATTATTTTTATTGAAAAACTCTTCTTGTTGCTTACATTCTTTACAAGCTTCATTGGGAAGGTGCTTGCTAGCCCAGATTTGCCCGTGGGGGTGAGGGCTAGAGCATCCCATGATATCACCTTTGTTTTCAAACACTTGAACCCATTTATATTTTTTGGCTAAAGCATCAACTTCTTTACCCCAGGTTATAATAACTTCTTTTATGCTATCTAAATCCATTTGTGCCATTGATATATTGTGTTTGGGGGAGAAGCAGATAACTCTAGCAGTACCAAAGACATCTTGGGTTATAAATAAGTTATCTATATTATCAATATTTTTCTGAGAATTAGCATTATCTAATAATGCTGGAAAATCATTATCAAAGGTATATGTGTGTTTATACTCTGGATTATTTTGGCCGTTTTTTCTTTTATTTCCTGGGCATAGGTAGCAATTTGGGTCGTGTTCTGGTTGATCTTGAGGGATAATAGGCTCAGCCTTGCCTTGCCATGGTCGTTTGGCTCTATGTGGAGATACTAATATCCACTCACCAGTCAAAAGATTAAAGCGCCGGTGAGGGTTATTATTTGATAAACTATCATCCATGGCTTTATTCCTACTTATTCTCATATTTTAATTATAGCAAAGCTTTTGATAGAATAAGTATTAATTCACTTTAGGAATTAATAGATTCTTAACTAAAGTGTATATATAGTATAATATGTCATGTTTTTTGTGTTAACGTTTGTTAATGGAGTTATCAGCTTATGTCTAATATTTCGAAACCCAAGCAATCAGGTGAGAATAAGTCAATGGTGCTTTTTGTAGCAATTGTCGGAGCTCTTGCAGGTTTAATTTTTGGTGTTGATGTCGGGGTTATCTCAGGTGTATTGCCTTTACTAGCGAAAGATATGAGCTTAAGTCATCACGCACAAGAGGTGGTTGTTAGCTCAGCTTTACTTGGCGCTGTTATCGGTGCTTTGGCTAGTAACCCGCTATCACGCTGGCTAGGTAGGAAGACCACTATTATATTAAGCGCTATTATATTTAGTTTAGGTGCTATCCTATGCGCAATTGCTCCAAATTTGACTTTATTAGTTATTTTTAGAGTATTTTTAGGCTTAGCTTTGGGAATGGCATCTTTTACCGCCCCAGTTTATTTATCAGAAATTGCACCTAAAAGCTCACGTGGCGCGGTTATTTCAGCTTATCAGTTCTTAATTACAATCGGTATTTTAATGGCATTTGTCAGTGATACCTTACTTGAGCCAAGTGGTAGTTGGCGCATTATGCTAGGCGTGACCGTTGTTCCAGCTTTAATAATGTTATTTTGTGTATGTTTTTTACCAAAGAGTCCAAGATGGCTTTTATTAAAGGGTAGAAAAGAAGAAGCTATGAAAATTTTAAGGAAAATAGCTGGAGATAAAGAAGCTGAAGTAGAAGCAATAGAGATTCAAGATTCTTTAAAAGTTAAGCAAAGCGGTTTTGCAATGCTAGGTGTTAAGAAGTTTTGGCCAGTTCTAGTTTTGGGTATTTTCTTGCAAGTATTTCAGCAGTTTAGTGGTATTAATGCGATTATGTATTACGCACCTACTATCTTTAAAATGGCAGGCTATGCCTCTCAATCATCGCAAATGTGGGCAACTGTTTTAGTTGGGGTAGTAAATGTAATAAGTACTATATTTACCATTATTTATGTTGATAAATTTGGAAGAAGGCCTATTTTGTTTTTAGGTTTGTCTATAGTAATTGTAAGTTTATTCGTAGTGTTTGGGATGTATAATATGGGTGTGCAAACGCATACACAACAAATTATATTAGTAATTTCTGTTCTAACATTTATCATGGGTTTTGCGATAAGTTTGGGCCCAATTGTTTGGATGTTATGTTCGGAGATCTTTCCTCTTAAAGGTAGAGAGTTTGGAATCATGATAACTACAGCTGTTAACTGGACTGGTAATATGATAGTCGGTGGTACGTTTCTTTCAGTTGTAGATACTATCGGAATTGCTCATACTTTCTTAGGTTTAGCAATTATAAATATCATAGCCTTGATAGTTATTTTTAAATATGTTCCTGAGACTAAGGGTGTTAGTTTAGAGCATATCGAAAAGAATTTATTCGATGGCGCCAAGTTGCGTTGGTTAGGCAGGTAATCTAAAAAGGATTGAGAAGCTGATTAGTTAAAAATCAGGACCTTTTTTATAGTAATATTGATCATTGCAATTTTTATCATAGCCTCTGAGTTCTTTCTTTTTGCATTAAAACTGTTGGCATATTCTATAATTATATTATTTATGAATGTTTTATTGTTATAATTATTATTTTAAAATACAAATAAATTAATATTTTTCATTGAATAGTGTATAAAAATATGCTATTATATTTTTATTGCCTTGGATGTAGAAGCAAGGAGTTTTAACTAAACAGTTTCTGAGACAGATATATTAAATTAATTTTTATAAAGGATTATAATTATGACAATCGGTATTATTGCAGCAATGGATGAAGAGCTTAATAGATTAAAGTCTCTTGTAATAATTAGCGAAACTCGTGAAATTGCGGGTATAAAATTTCATATCGCTAAATTAGATAGCTTAGATGTTGTAATTGTTCAATCTGGAATTGGTAAAGCCGCCGCCGCTATGGCAACAACTTTATTATGTGTGAATTTTAATGTTAGAGCTATTTATAATACTGGTACAGCTGGCGGGATCGATCCTAATTTATCTATAGGAGATGTTATTATAGGCGAGCAAATGCGTTATTTTGATGCCGATGTCACAGCTTTTGGTTATTCTTTTGGGCAGTTGCCAAATCAGCCAGAGTTTTTCTTATCAGACCGAGCTTTATTTTTGAATGCCAAATCTTGCAGTAAAAATAAAGCGTTAGAGTATGATTTTGCAGTGCATACAGGGCTAATTTTATCTGGTGATAAATTTGTATCCAGCATAGAGGATAAGGATCAAATTCTAACTCAGTTTCCAAGCGTGCAAGCATTAGATATGGAGTCTAGCGCAATAGCACAAGTCGCTAATCAAATGGGTATTCCATTTATTATAATAAGATCAGTATCAGATCATGCTGGCTCTTGTGCTAATTCAGCGTTTAAAAATCATCTTGAGCTTGCATCTAAAAATGCCACAAATTTTTTAGTTGATTTGATTCTTGATACTAGCAATAAATTACAGCAGTTTAAAAAGATAAGCAAAATTACAGCTTAAATTAACAAAAACTCCTTGAAATAATAGAAAAAAGTCAAGAAAGTGTAAATTTTACCTTAAAACCTTAAGTTTTTACTACAAAATTTCTAAAATTGGCTACAATCTTCTCTAAATCCTTTATAATTAACATGAAATTTGTTGCTTTATATAAAAAGGTAAAGTAAAAGCATAAAATAAGAACATAAAGAAGTAGATGGGCATGAGAAATCAGCAAAAGAGTGAGTTTGGTAAGATACATCATAATGTTTCGTTACGAAAATTAAATGCGTGGCGGATCGGGGGTGAAGCTGAGCATTATTTTAGTCCTAAAACTTTAGAGGATTGCCAAAACTTTCTAAAACAATATCCCAAAGATAAAGATATTACTTGGTTAGGATTAGGTAGTAATATGTTAATTAGAGATCAAGGAGTGTCTGGCTGCGTTATTCATACTTTATCCGGGATGCGAGATAAATATTATGATAAATCTAGAGCTATGTTTTATGTACAAGCTGGTGTTCCATGTTGTCAGTTATCTAGGTTTGTAGCAAGGAATCATCATCATAAGGCTGAGTTTTTAGCAGGAGTCCCAGGGACTATGGGAGGTGCACTAGCTATGAATGCAGGTGCGCATGGTGCAGAGTTGTGGGAGTTTGTAGAAGCTGTCGATGTTATTAATCGCGCTGGTGAAATTATTCATGTGAGCGCCTCTGAATACATAGTCGGGTATAGGCATGCTTATCCAAAATCTGAGAGATTAGATTTACAAAACACCTGGTTTGTTGCGGCATATTTGAAATTTCCTAAGGGCGATATGCGAACAGGCTTACAAAAAATTAAAGATTTGTTAGCTGTAAGAGCTAGAACTCAGCCGATAAATCAGCCAAGCTGTGGTTCTGTTTTTAGAAACCCTCCACAAACTTATGCGGCGAAACTTATTGAAGCTTCGGGTTTAAAGGGGCATCGGGTTGGGAAAGCTGAGGTTTCGCTAAAACATGCAAACTTTATTGTTAATTTGGGTGGGGCTAGCTCATCAGATGTGGAGCAAATTATCACTGATATCAAAGATACTGTTTCAAATAAATATAAATATAATCTTGATTTAGAAGTTAAGATTATAGGTAAAGAAGATCTTTAATTTTAAGGAGATAGGCAATTGGATAAGTTGCTTAAAAATAATAATATTGGGGCAATAGCTGTATTTTATGGCGGAGTATCTTCTGAGCGAGAAGTTTCTTTATGTACTGGCAAGGCGGTTTATACAGCTTTAAAAAAAAAGGATATAGAGGCTAAGTTATTCGATATTCCATCTGATTTAAATAATTTTTTAGAAAATAGAGGAAGTTATAAAAGTGTGTTTATAGCTTTACATGGGGATTGCGGTGAAAATGGCAGTGTACAAGGCTTATTAAAAGTTTTAAATATTCCATTTACAGGCTCTGGTGTGCTTGGCTGTGCTTTGGCAATGGATAAAGTTCAGTCTAAAAATATTTGGCAAAAAATGGGATTGCCTATTATTGATGGGATCGTTTTACCAAATAATATTAATTTTAAGGATGCCAAATTAAAGATAGAAAGCTTTGGCTTTCCATGCTTTTTAAAGCCTGTGGCTGAAGGCTCAAGTGTGGATGTGTATTGTTTAAAATCTATCGATGATTTAGAAAAACTATCTGATAAACTAAGCGCGTATTTTTTTAAGAAAAATTGGATGTTAGAGCGCAGGATAAGTGGGCGTGAATTTTCGGTAGGGATTTTAAATAACCAAGCGTTGCCCATAGTTGAGATTAAACCTAAAGATGAATATTATTCCTATGATGCAAAGTATTTTTCAGATCAAACAGAGTATATTTGCCCAGCTAATTTAAGTGAAGAAGATACCCAAAAGATGCAGCTTTTAGCTCAAAGAGCTTTTAAGGCTATTAATTGTGAGCATTGGGGTAGAGTAGATTTTATGATGGATGATTTTGGGGTGTATTTGTTAGAAGTAAATACGGTGCCGGGTTTAACTCCTTCTTCTTTAGTTCCGAAGGCTGCATCTAGTGTCGGGATTGAGTTTGATGATTTAATATTGAAATTATTAGAGTTAGAGAGAGTAACGTGTTAAAAAGACGGACATTTTATAGTTTATTATTTTTATTAATTACCTTTGGGTTTTTAGTATTATTAGCTTGGTGTAAGCCCGAGTGGCTATATTTAAATGCCAAATCAAATTCACAAGTAAGTGATGTGCCAGAAAACTATTTTGCAATTGAGCAAGTTGCTATTGAGGGAGATACTCCTTTTGTATCACAAATAAAGATTAAAAATACTTTAATGCATTATGTAAAAGATAATTTTTTTGATATTAATTTAGAAAAAACTATAGATTCTTTAAATACTTTGCCTGGTATAAAAGCCGTTAGTATAAGAAGAGTTTGGCCAGATAAATTATTGGTAAGTTTAGAAAGTGAAAAAGCTTTTGCAAAAAGTATTAATAATAATTGGTTAATTAACTCAAATGGAGAGTTATTTGAGACGGATATACCTATAAAGCAGCAGTTGCCAGTTTTTATTGCGCCATCAGGGGAGTTGCCTAAAGTTGTTGGTTTTTATCGTGAGATTAGCCCCAAATTAAAAAGCGCAACATTAATTATTACAAAGCTTAAGTTATTAGCAACAGGTGACTGGGAGGTTTTTGTGTCTCCTTTAGACGATCAATATTTAAAAGACCCAAGGCCTTTTATTATTCAGCTGGGGCATAGATCAATGCTATCTAGAGCCAATAATTTTATTAAAATTTATAAATCAGGAAATTTTTTAGAAACAAAAAAAGGAAAGATAGGCCCCAAAATAGTCAATATGCAGTACCAAAATGGTTTCTCTGTACAGTGGTATGGCTAGATACTATAATTTAATCTTATAGATAAGATAAAACAAATCAAATCAAAATATCGAATGCCGTCATTGCGAGACTAAGTTAAAGCAGTCTCGTGAGTAGCTTAAAAAATCGATAAATTGAAATTGTTTTGCTGTATAAAGTTTAGTTAATTAATAGGTGGTGGTTTATGTTTGGTAATAAAAATACGGGTCAAATTAAGCAAGATGGAGTAATTACAGCTTTAGATATAGGCTCATCTAGTATTATTGCTATTATCGCTGAGCGAGGGTTTAATGACCACTTGATATTATTAGGCTGGAGCATTGTTCCGAGTCACGGGGTTAGCTCTGGTGTTATTACCAATCGTGAGGCTGCTATCGGTTCTATTTTAGAGTCTATAAGTATTGCCGAGAAAATGGCAGGCGTTGGAGTAACTGATGTATGCGTTAGTATTTCTGGGGTTAATATTGAGACAAGTCACTCACACGCTACACATACGGTATCAAATATCGAAATTTTAGAAGATGATATCGATTATGTGGTTGAGCAAGCAGGGCGCGCTGTTAAATCTTCGGATCAACAAATTTTACATTTATTACCGCAGTATTTTACGGTTGATGGGCAAGTTGGGGTTAAAGAGCCATTAAATATGGCAGGGGATTCTTTACAGGCTAATGTTCATGTGATTTTAGTTGGAAAATCAGTAATTAATAATTTAGTTAAAACTATACAAAAAGCAGGGCTTACGGTGCAAGATATTGTCTTAAGTCCTTTGGCATCTAGTTATTCTAGTTTATCTGAGCAAGCTAAAAGTATGGGGGTTTGTCAGATTGATTTGGGTGAAGGTTCAACTGGTTTTTGTACTTTTACTGATGGGATGATACGAGATACTGGCGTGATTCCAGTTGGGGCTTCTAGCATAATATCTGATATCTCTCAGGTTTTACGCATAGATTTAGAGGAAGCGCAAAGTCTATATTATAAATATGGAAAAGCTATGAGCTCGCAAGCAAGGACAGACGATGTTTTTGAGTTAACAACTTGTGCTGATGAAAACAATTTTCACAAAAAAGTTTCTCGTGCTACGTTATCTGCAATAATTGAGGCTAGATTAGATGAAGTTCTAGTTCTAATTAGGCAACAGCTAATAAATCAAGAGTTATATCCAAGATTAGGTGCTGGGGTTGTTTTAACTGGTGGAGGAGCACAGCTTTCTGGGCTTGCGCAATTGGCTAACCGAGTGTTTGAGTTACCTGTTAAAATCTCACGTGGGTCATTTATACAGGGGGTGCCAGATGAGCTTAAAAGCCCTGTTTATAGCTGTGCTTTAGGCTTGTTATGCTATAACCTGCAATCTAGAATTGATGGGGTTAGTATCTCTTATGCGCTAGCTCCTAGCAGAAAAGCTCCTTTTTATAAAAGGGTTATGAGTGCTGTGCAGGGGATATTTGTATAAAAAAGCAAATAGTGTTTGCGTTTTTGGTTATAAATTACAATAAGTAATAAAGTAGAAATATACATAAAAGCTGATATACTTTCTGCAAGTACTAGTTTTTTATCTAAAATTTTGGTACAAATGAGCAAAATATGAATTTAATATAAATAAAATATCAATTGGGGTGGGGTATGTTTAATGTTTCTGAATCTACAGCAGATAATCCGGTAATCAAAGTTATTGGTGTTGGCGGCGGCGGCGGTAATGCTTTAGAGCATATGCTTACGCAAGATATGCCTGGAGTTGATTTTATTTGCGCTAATACGGACGCGCAGGCTTTACGTAATACTTCAGCAAGAACCGTAATTCAACTAGGCACGCAATTAACTAAGGGTTTGGGTGCAGGGGCTGATCCTGAAATTGGTAAAAGAGCCGCTCAAGAAGATCGTTCGCAAATTCAAGAAGTTTTAGCTGGGTCTGATATGGTGTTTATCACAGCTGGCATGGGTGGTGGTACAGGTACAGGGGCTGCTCCTATTATTGCAGAAGTTGCAAAAGATTTGGGTATTCTTACAGTTGCAGTAGTAACTAAACCTTTCCCATTTGAAGGCAGAAGACGATTACAAATAGCAGAGCAGGGTATTCTTGAATTAGCTGAGCATGTAGACTCTTTAATAACTATTCCAAACGAACGTTTATTAAATGTTTTGGGTAAAAATATAAGTTTATTAGATGCTTTTAAAGCTGCGAACAATGTTTTACAAGGTGCAGTTCAAGGTATCTCAGAGCTAATAACACAACCTGGTTTAATTAACGTTGACTTTGCAGATGTTAGAACTGTTATGTCTGAAATGGGCATGGCAATGATGGGAACTGCTAAAGCCAGTGGTGAAAATAGAGCTGCTGAGGCGGCGCAAGCTGCAGTTTCTAGCCCATTACTAGATGATGTTGCATTAGTTGGAGCTAAAGGTATCTTGGTTAATATTACTTCTGGGATGGATATGTCAATTGGTGAGTTTGAAGAAGTTGGTGAAATCATTAAAAGCTTTGCTTCTGATCAGGCTACAGTGGTTGTTGGTACTGTTATTGATCCAGAGATGAGTGATGAGTTGCGAGTTACTATAGTTGTGACTGGGTTAGAAGAGTCTTATCATGCGCCAGATGCAAAATCTTGGACTAATACTCAAGCAGCGCCTACTGGAAAAGCTTATCCTCAAGCAGGAAATATGCAATTTAGAGCACGAGATGCTGCGGCCCCTAAGGCTCGAGTATTTACTCGTAAAGAGCCAGATCCTAGAGCACAGCCTCAGCCTGAAACAGTTGGTGCTGAAAGTGGCGGAAGTGATAAATCAAGTTATTTGGATATTCCAGCCTTTTTGCGTAAAAAGCAGTCAAGATAATTAAGGAGTTACTTGGTTGGTTCAGCAAAGCACATTAAAGCATGAGGTGCATTTTGACGGGATAGGTTTACACTCTGGCAAAAAAGTTAATATGACCTTATCCCCGGCACCAGTTGATACTGGAATTGTCTTTAGGCGCAAAGATGTAATTCCGCTCGCCCAGATTAAACTTAGTGTTGATGGAATGCAAGAAGCTGTGATGTGCTCAAAATTAGTGCAAGGTGATTTAAGCATTGCGACGATTGAGCATTTAATGTCAGCTTTATGTGCTTTTGCTATTGATAATCTTTATATAGATTTAGATGCACCAGAAGTGCCAGTGTTTGATGGAAGTGCAGGTATATTTGTGCGAGCTTTGGAGAGCATGACTATTTTACCGCAGACAAAACTTCGTAAGTTTATTAAAATTTTAAAGCCGATATCTGTAAAACAAGATGACAATGATCAATGGGTTAAGTTATTGCCTAATGAACAAGGTGATAACAATTTATATTTCAATGTTAGAATTGATTTTGAGCACCCAGCGATTGCAAGCACTCCAAATGAAGTTGATTTTACTTTATCTAAAAGAGGGTTTGTAACCCAAGTTGCTCATGCTAGAACTTTTGGTTTTGCTAAAGACTTAGATAAATTGCATGCTAATAACTTAGCCTTGGGGGCAAGTTTAGATAATGCTATTGGTTTGAGTGAAGATGGAATTTTAAATAAAACAGGTCTTAGGTATCAAGATGAATTTGTAAGACACAAGCTCCTTGATGCTATTGGGGATATTTACGTTGCTGGGCCAATTATTGGTAGGTATGAAGCTTTTAAACCATCGCATGCCTTGAATCATAGGTGTTTAAAAGCTTTATTAGATGATAAAGATAATGGCTCTTTTGAGGTTGTTACTTTGGATAGTTCTGGTTAGTTAGGTTTAACCACTATACGGAAAAGATGAATGCTGTAAAATAATTCGCAAGTTATTATCATCATCTTTAATATAACCAAAAGTGTATTCAGCTCTAACTAATTCTCCATTTTGGTCAGTAAGATCATAATGACCCATTGCTATTGCGATATCGTTGCTAAAAATCATCTCGTCATTATGAAAATCAACCTTTATCCATGGCCTTAAAGCAAAACCTTTATCTTCAGGGAATTCAGTGTTATCTCCAATAAAATAAGAAATAGCGCTAGCTTTGGTTTTCCTAAATGGAATCTCTTTGGCAAGGGTAGGTTTGAACAAAACTATATTTTCCCCATAATTATAAGAATACAGTTTATCCACGAGATCTTCCGTTATAGATTTGTAATCTTGTTTTTGAGCATAAGCTTTGCTAATCGCAATTAAAGTATCACCCCATTGATTTTGAGCATCTTGTATTTCTTGAGTTGAAATATTGCCTTTATTTTTCATACCTTATTACCTGAGAGTAGAATATGTTTTTGTATTTTTATATTTTAGAACAAATTTACTTAAATTATCATAGATTTTAAAAGATTTTTCAGGGCTTGTTTTAAGTTTGAATTATTATTAGCCTCAGCTTCTTTTATCATTGCTTTTAAGTATTTTACATTATCTTCATTAAATTCAATAGGTTCTTTTATAACTTTAGGTTTAATTGGAGGATGAATATGGCATATTTTATGTTTAATTTCAATTAATCCTGCAAATTCTGGATATTTTCTAAGAGCGCTTAATAAATCTAATTTTAAATATCTAAACTGATTTGCCCAGACACTATTATCAAGATGTACGGTTAGAATGCCATCGATATAACATGCTACTTGAGTATGAGGCTGTATATCTTTTGGTAGGTGCGCTAATAGTTTAGGGTTTAAGTTATCAACAGTTTGTGACTGCTGCAGTATTTTTAATAGATTTTTAGCTGGAATTAGTTTTCCTGAACTATCATATTTATTATTGCTCTTGCTTTTGTATTTGTCATTATTGGATTTATTTTTCTGATTTATTTTATTTGATAGATTAGATAGAATAAAATCCAGAGATTTGGCGCAGCTTTTTTTTGAATAATATTCTTGTAGTTTTTTTCTGTGTTTGTCAGAATCGCTAATAATTGGCATTGAGTTTAAAACCTTTTATTTAAGATATGAGTTTGCTCTATCTCGTATAGTCTGAAAGTTTTCATCTATCAATATTTTACCATCTTTATATACTTCTACTAACTCATTTTTTATATTATCTAATTTAGTAAGCTTATTAAACTCATCTAATTTGATAGTTTTAAATTTATTATTATCTTTAATTAGGGCTAGGCGCCCAGGCTTAGATATTTTGTGCATATCTAAAGCCGGAGCTTTAGATACATCATGCCAGTTATTCTTTTTATCACATCTTGCATTAGCTTTCATGGCAAATTTTAGAGAGTCTCGATCTACTTTTTGGAGTAATGCGCCTCCCATACCAAATGTTATATTTTCAGTGCTAATTTTCATTTTCTTTAAAATTGCTAAACATTTTTCAATGGTTTTGATATTTACGCCATCACCTTGAATAACCCGAATAAAATCAGGTAGCATTTTGTATCCTTTGGAATTAGTGTGAGAGCCAAATATATGCATTAATTTCTGAATTACATTGGGTACAACTTCTATAGGGTCACCGCTATCTGGCCTAATAATAATAGTCCCGCCATTATTTATAACTTTTTGTTTTAAAGATTCACCCCATATGTTCTCTATCGCACTATATAAATCATATGAATCGCTAACTACGGCAACTAACTTATCTTTTCCTGCAAATTTATCTAGCATATTTTCGAATGCTTGCTCTTCTTGATCTTTGCCCCAAGCGGTTATAGTTGAGTGTTCTGCTGCAGGGATAGAGAATCCGGCCATAGGTTCAGAGTAAAACTCTTTTGCAGCTATTATGCCAGCTAGTGTGTCTGTGCCTTTAAAATTAACTAAATGAGCGCAGCCGCCAAGGCCGGCTGACTCAAGCGAACTCACGCCTCTTGCACCAAAATCATGAAGTTTAAAATCTAGACTTTCGATTGAATCAGAAGTTTCTTCTAAATATTTTTTTATTATTTGTTTGCAGTGCCAAGAATAGGTTGCCACCGTGCTGACGTACCATATCGATCGCAGCAAGCTTGTTTCTATGTAAGTCGGGAGCCAAAAGCATTTAGGATCAGTATTTACAACTTGGACTAGAGCATTATGGGTTTGTAATACCGTGCCCTCGGGAACCGCTTCTATGCTTATTGGTAAATAGCCATTATGTTCTTTTAAAATATACTCCCATCCAGATTTATGAAAAGGTAGGCCGTGTTTAGTTAATATATCTTCTGCTTCTAAAATATTTTCTTTAGTTATAGGTTTAGATAAATATTTTTTGAGATAAGGTTGTAGACCTAAAAATAAAAGTTGTTTAAAAACCCCGCCACGTGATTCTAAATAAGCACTTATATGAGTTGTATCCTCAGGGTATTGCAAGAAGTGCGAGGCTTTGTATGAGTCCGTATTTAAAATCAAGTTATGTGAGCGCATTATATTTCCCAAATTTATAACTTTTAGTTAATTCTAGTTCAAACAAAAGCATATAGATAAACCAAATCAAAATACCGGTCGCTGTCGTTGCGAGACTACGTCGAAGCAATCTCGTGCGCAGCACGTATCTATTTGTAAAAATCGATGACTTGAAATGGTTTGCCTATATTAAGCTTTCTTTTGCTAGTTTTGGTCTTCTTTAGATATGGGAGAAAATAATTTGCTTAAAATTTAAAAATCATAAACACTTATTGGCTCTACGAAGTAAAACTTCTTTGCTTAAAAGTGGTATAAGCATTTTAAGTTCAGCTCCATGGGGTTTTCCTATAATCGCAACTCGAATCGGCATAAAAAGCTCTTTACCTTTAACTTCGCACTTAGCTTTTATGGTATTTAGAATTTCGGAAAATTCATCTGCGTTTATAAAATCTTTATCTAGATTATTTAATTCATTAACCCAAGATTGAATTACATCTTTAGTTTTATCCCAAGATAGAACATCAGAAGCTTCATCTGAAATTTCAAAAGTATTTTCAGCAAGGGGAGTGTATAGCTCGAGTGCATCTTCTAAAACTTCTAAATTTTGAGCAAATAATTCAAGCGATTTGTTTTGCCAGGATTTATCAGCTGGTAAGTTTAAATTTGCGTTATCTAAAAATGGTTTAATCTCTAACCAAAGTTTTTCATGTGAAAGTTTTCTAATATGCTGTTGGTTTATCCAGCGCATTTTTTTAACATCAAATACGGCAGCAGCAGGGTTTAATCTCTCAATAGTGAAGTTTTTAATTAGCTCATCTAGGGTGAATATCTCTTCTCCAGATGCGCAGCTCCAGCCAAGTAAAGCGATATAATTTAAAACAGCTTCAGGTAAAAATCCTTGAGATTTAAAATCATCACAACTGACAGCAGCATCACGCTTGCTAAGTTTTTTCTTGTTCTCACCTAAGATCATTGATAAATGCCCAAATTCAGGAGCTGTATAGCCAAAAGCTTCATAAAGCATCAACTGCCTTAATGTATTAGATAAGTGTTCTTCACCTCGTAAAACATGAGTTATTTCCATAGCGGCATCATCAATTACACAACAAAAATTATATACCGGCATGCCATTTGTGCGCATTAGGACAAAATCCCCGACCATGTGTGATGGCAGGGTTATCTCACCACGAACTAAATCAGTAAATTTGTATAGGTCATCAGATTCTGGAATTTTAAATCTTACGGTTGCTTTCTCGCCATTGGCTAATTTTTCTTTAGCTTCATTAGGTGGTAAGTCTCTATATGGACTTTTAACTTGGTAAGGTCCGCCTGACTCTTTGGCTTTTTGTTTTTGCTCGCTAATTTGCTCATCAGTTAAAAAGCAATAATACGCCATGCCAGCTTCTATTAGTTTTTCGGCGTGTTTTAAATAACTCTCTAGCCTTTTACTTTGGCGATAGGGCGCATGCGGGCCAAAATCTTCTAGAGTTTTTGCATCTGGGCCTTCATCCCATTTTAAATTTAGCCAGTCAAGATCTTGCAGTTGGGTGCGTAAAGATTCTTCTGAGCTGCGCTCTTTGTCAGTATCTTCACAGCGTAATAAAAAATCTCCTGATTTATTTTTTGCGAATAAAAAATTATATAAAGCAGTTCTAGCTCCACCTAAGTGTAGAGAACCAGTTGGGCTTGGGGCGAAGCGTACGCGTATTTTGTTTTCAGATGTGTTTTTAGACATATTTTAAGGCCTTGTTATAACTTAGTTAAAATTATAGTTTTAAATTTTGCTAGGATTATAACATGGTGTTTGGTGATGTGGCAGTTTAATAATTTACGTGCGCTTATTTCTATGATTTAGCTATTAATCTTTAAACTGGGGAACTCTGGCTGGCTGAATTTTGGTATTGGTATTGTGCCAGAACGGTATGAGACGGTAAAGACACGAAAACGCATTATTCTTGGGTTTAGCTGTGGTTTGTCGTCCCTCTGCAGCCATTTTTGCAACATCTTCCGATACATTCCGTACATCGTAGCCCTGGAGCTCCCTCAGCGCAAACAGACGTATATCACCCGTTACCCAGTGCGTACATACTATTATTATTGGTTTTTTTGTGCTGTCTTGGCCCTTCGTCCTGGTGACAGTTTTTTTTATTGCCTGTATAGAGGATTCATCAAGTATTAACTTTAGTTTGCTATATGTAGAATTAGGTGAGGCTGTAACTTTCATGCCGTTAGGTATAGTGATCTGTGTTTTTGTGCCATTTGCGATATTTTCTCCCAAACCAACTAGATCAATGTGTCGGACGCCAATCTCATAAAGTTCATTTAATCTATCTAAAACGATTGGATTATCTTCACTGGAAAACCCCAGATTAAGATCAACGACTAAATGGAAAATATCGACGTCTTTATTTTCTAATTGTGTTAATACCACCTTCAGCGCATTAAATGCTTTTTCGCCAGCCCGCTGGATATCTGCTTGTGATACTAGCGGCATAATTTTTGTGCTTGGCATAACCATTCTCCTTGCAAATAAACTTAATATATTATAATGTATATATTGCTGTAAATGCATATAATTATAGTTTTTCGCACAAAAAAACAAATGAAACACAGTTTTTTTAAATTACCCTCCCAATGGAAATGTCATAGATGTTAGTTTTTATGCGTGTTTTTTATATATAATCTTGTATTTTTATATAAAATGTGAGATAATATGCCTACTTTTTGTTATTATTTTTGAATTGCATAAACAGGATGTTTGTTATGTCAAAAGTATTACGAGCAAATTTGGTTTTACTTTTTGTAGCGTTAATTTGGGGTGGGACGTTCCCCTTGATTCATAATGCTGTGCATCAAATTCCAGCAACTAGTTTTGTGTTTTTTAGATTTTTGATCGCCGCATGCTTATTCTTGCCTTTTATCTTTATGAAATTAAAGCTCAGCTCCAAGCAGCTTATCTTGGGGGGGCTTGTTATCGGCTTATTAGATGGTGGCGTATACCTTGGACAGAGTATAGGGCTTGAGCATATGAGTTCGGCTCGAGGTGCTTTTCTAACAGGGGTGAGTGTTATTATCGTGCCATTTTTATTGCCACTGTTTAAGCTAGGTTTGCCTAGAAAAGAGGATTTATTGGCAGCTTGTATTTGTTGTTTAGGCTTATTTGTTTTTACTGGGGCTAAGATTACAGGTTTTAGCACCTCTGATTTATGGGTTTTATTCGGAGCATTTTGTTATGCTGTGGCAATCGTATTTGTTCAGTGGTTTACTCAAAAAACATCAGATGGTAATAAACATCCAGTACTGCTAACTTTTTATCAAATTCTGTTTACTGTTCCATTTGCCGGGATGTTCGCCTGGCACAGTAACTTTCATATGGTTTGGAGTAAAGAGATTATATCGGCCCTACTTTATTGCAGTGTTTTAGCGACTATCTTAGTTTTATATTTACAAATAAGATTTCAAAAAGATACTACAGCCACCAGTGTAGCTTTAATTTTTAGTTTGGAGCCTGTGTTTGCTAGTGTAATTGCGTATGCCTTTAATAAAGAGGAGTTATCATCTGCGATGATTCTAGGAGGAGGTTTGGTTTTATTGGGTATATTAATTCCAGAATTATGGCGGAAGACTTTTAAAAGGAAACTAAAACTAGCTTAGAGGAAGTGGTGGTCAGGGGCGGAATCGAACCGCCGACACGAGGATTTTCAGTCCACTGCTCTACCGACTGAGCTACCCGACCACGCGTACGCTATTAAAGCGAAAATTCGCGTTAAAATCAAGTAAAATATTTTCCTAAGTAACTTTGCACTTGACCTTTTACGAGTTTTGGGCTACAATGTAGCACATAGGGTAATATTTTTGTAAAGGAGAATTGCTATGAAGAATAATACAGTTGTTAGGGCCAGAATTAATGAACATATAAAAGAAGAAGCTGCTATTGTCTTGGCTGCAATGGGGTTGACCGTTTCTGATGCTTTTAGGATTTTATTAGTAAAAGTTGCTAAGGATAAGGCTTTTCCTTTTGAGCCTTTAATTCCGAATGAAGAAACAATAAATGCAATAAGAGCTTCTCGTAAAGGTAAGCTAACGAAAACAAATATAGATAATTTATTGGACAGCTTGAATGAGGGAGATTAAGTATACAAATCAATTTAAGCGAGACTATAAAAGAGAAAAGAAATCAGGATCACATAAGAAGATGTTAGATAGAGATTTACTTTTGTTAGTAAAGTTTCTGGCTTCTGATAAAGTATTGGCTCGCAAGTATTGTGATCACTCTTTAGGTGGAAATTGGAAAGATTATCGAGATTGTCATATCAAGCCAGATCTTGTTTTGATATACAGAAAAACTGATGACAACTTTTTAGAGTTAGTGCGTTTGGGCTCTCATGCTAAGCTTGGGCTATGAGATTTATTCTCAACTTTTTTAATATTACCATCTTTTTGAGCAATGATTAATAAATCAGCCGCGCACTTACCTAAAAATAATCCAATAGTTAAAATATGCCCATCTGCTATATCTTGTAGTTTTTGGTATAGCTCATCAGGGTTTAAGATCTTTTTAAAATTAACATCGTAAATATAATTTCCATGATCAGTAACCACAGGAGTTTGGGAAGACTTGTCCATTCTTAAACTAGGCTCGCCACCTAGTTTAATAAATTCTCGGCCAATTTCACTTTTTTCATAAGCTAGTTTTGTCACTTCAATTGGCAGAGCAAATGCGCCAAGATATGGCACCATTTTACTTTCATCAATTATGCAAATAAATTTTTTGGCTTTGGCAACTAATATTTTTTCACCAGTTAGAGCCGCGCCGCCACCTTTAATTAGTTGTAAGTTATTATTAGCTTCATCAGCTCCATCAATATATAAGTCTATTGCATAGCCTTTAGCGGTATCATCTTCAAAGCCAAAGGATTTTAGTAATTCTGAAGATTGTTCTGAGCTTGATACTAAAGTTATATCAGGTCTATTGTCAGCTCTTCCTGTTTTTAAGCCTTTATCTTTTAACCAAGCTGATAGTAAATCAATAAAATGCTTCACCGTGCTGCCAGTACCAATGCCTAGGATAAAAGGGTCATCACTGTGCTTTTTAGAAAAAGCTGTTTTAAGTTCATCTAGAGCAGAATTTGCAGCCTTTCTTTTTAATTGATCTTGAGTTAAAGCAGGCATGGGGTCGTCCTTAAATTTAATTTTAGAAAGTTTAATCTTCAAAATATTTTTTGAAATAATCAAATGCATTTTGGTAGACTTCTTGTTTAAAATCGATAACCATTTTGGCAGGCTCAGTATGCTCGATCCAGCGCCAAGAATCAAACTCAGGTTTCTTGCTGAGTCTTAAGTTGATATCGGATATCTTTCCAGTAAGCTCTAATAAAAACCATTTTTGTTTTTGCCCAATACACCTTGGTTTTGCTTTTCTAATAAATTTTTCTGGCAGATAATATGGCAGCCACTCGGGAGTTGCATCAATTAATTTTACTTGTTGGGGTTTTAGACCAACTTCTTCATATAATTCCCGGTATAACGCTTCAATTGGTGTTTCTCCATCATCAACTCCACCTTGGGGAAATTGCCATGACTTATGATGAAATCTTTTTCCAATAAACACCTTCTTCATGCGATTAACCAGGATCATTCCGACATTTGGTCGGAGTCCTTGTTCATCAATCACTTTAAATTTAACCTAAAAAACATTGCTCTTTATGTAAGGATACTTGATGAATTACTTGGGCACAATATTATTTTTAAATCCTATCCTTGAATATCCTTTATTAAATCTTCAAGTTGTTTTTTTTCAGCATAGCCTTGATGCAGCATAACTTCCCCTTTTTTATTCTTATAAATAACTAAAGGTGCGTTTAAAAATTTCTGATCAGTGAAGAAATCTGAATTGGCTTTAGCTGCTACTATTCCTTGCTTATTAATAGGATATTTTTCTTTGGTTACACCACCATTTTCAGCATCCATATCAAAGTGGGTTTCGTTGTAAGTTAGAGCTGCAAGTGGATCTTTTGCACTTAAGATGGCTTGAGATTTTTCAGTGCTAGAAGGTTTTAGCATTCCTACAATTAACCAATGTACAGCAACTTTATTTTCTTTGATATAAGGTTGTAAGGCTAAGAACTCCAGGTGACAATATGGGCAGTTTGGGTCAAGGATGGCAATTAGTTGTTTTTTAGTGCTTTTGCTACCTTGGAATATTTTGTGGGTTTTTTGCAGGTCAGCCCAGACGCTATCATCTAGCTTGTGAGTGGGCTTCATGGCTTCTAGGGTTGCTTTATCATAAAGATATTCTGCTGCATATTTTGACGTTAGGTTCTCGCCAGTGCTTGATATTAAGTTGCCATCAAATAAAATTTCAGCTTTTGGATCAGTGAAAGCGATAGACTTTTGTTTTTCATCGTCGTTTAGTTGTATAACCATCCCGGTTAGGTATTTGGATAGACCTTCAACCTCAAAGGTTTTGGTAACAACGACTTTATCAGACATAAGTTTTTGGACAAGTTTTCCTTGAGGTGAATTACTTAACGATCTTTTTTGGTACTGAAAAACAATAGCGACAATGACAATAATAACTATACAAATTGCCACAAGGGTTACTAATAAAGATCGTGTACGCATAATTAGGAGCCTATATATTCAATATTATAAAATTTTAATTAGGTTTATAAATTGGCAGCTATGTAGTTCAAAACTGCCAATTTATATTTTATCTTAATTAATAAGATAAAACTATTTTTTAGCAGGTTTTGTTACGTTTGTCTCTATCTTTATCAACTCTATTTTGAATGTTAGAGCTTGGTTTTGTCCAATTGATGGAGGTGCAAATTTTCCATAGGCAAGGTCTGAGGCTATATAAAGCATCCAAGTTGAGCCTTTAGGCATTTTTTCTAGAGCTTTGGTCCAGCCTGGAATGACTTGGCTAACTTGAAACTCAGCAGGCTTGCCACGTTTGTATGAGCTATCAAATACAGTGCCGTCTACAAGTTTCCCTTCATAGTTAACAGTAACTGTGTCCTCAGCTGTAGGTAGAGGGCCTTTACCAGCTTTTATTACTTTGTAATATAAGCCATCTTCAATTTTATTAACGCCTTTCATTTTAGCAACTTTGAGCATGTAATTCGTACTTGCTTTTTGATTAGCTACCGCTTCAGTTTCTGCTTTTTTTTGGCCTTTTTCTACCATTGATTTTTGAAAAGCGGTCATGGTTGCTTTCATTTGATCATCTGTTAGGGCGCCTTTCTTACCTGCTGACCCATCGGTGAAGCCTTTGTCAAACTGAGCTCTATTTACATCTACAGAGTTTTGTTTAAAGCTTTTTCCAATGTTATAACCAATTGTATAACTTACTTTGCCCATATCTACTGCATCACTTTTGCTATCTTTGGAGGCAGTTGCAGCATAAGCTGTAGCAGTTAGTGCACATGCAGCACTTAGCATTAAGCCAGTTGAGGCTATTTTTGATATTTTATTTGTTAATTTCATAATAATGTCCCTATGTTTTAGATTATTTATTTGATTAAATTAAGATTTATAATTTTAGGATAGTGCTTCCATTTAGCAAGTAAAATCTGTACAAATATTACTAAACACAGATTAGCTATATCTTATTGAAAAATAAATCTTGGTTTTAATCATAAAGAATAATAAGCTAAGAGTCAATATTTATAACTTCCAGAGCTATCTGTTTTTTTATAACTTTTTTGGAGACTAAATTTATGAGAGTGGTAAGTTTTAATGCAAATGGTATAAGATCTAGTGCTAGAAAGGGTTTTTTTGATTGGTTATTAAATAATGATATTGATGTTGATGTTTTATGCATTCAGGAGACCAGGGCCCAGCTAGATCAATTAACAGACCCTGTCTTTTCTCCCGAAAATTATCATTCTTATTTTTTTGATGCGCAAAAAAAAGGTTATAGCGGTGTGGCAATTTACACTAAGAAAAAACCAGATGAAGTTATAACTGGGCTAGATTTTGATTTGGCTGATACTGAAGGCAGATATATAGAAATCAAATTTAATAAAGAAAATTTATCTATTATATCTTTATATTTACCATCTGGAAGCTCAGGGGAGCTAAGGCAAAATGAGAAGTTTAGATTTATGGCTTTTTACGAGAAGGTTTTAGAAAAGCAGTTAAAATCTGGCAGAGATTATATTATTTGTGGAGACTGGAATATAGTTCACAAAGAAATTGATATTAAAAATTTTAAATCTAATCAGAAATCTTCAGGTTGTTTACCCGAAGAGAGAGCTTGGCTAGATAAATTAGTTGATAATATGGGTTGGGTGGATGCTTTTAGGGTTTTAAATAAAGAGCCAGATCAATATACTTGGTGGTCTAATCGCGCTCAGGCTTATGCTAATAATGTTGGTTGGAGAATAGATTATCAGTTTATTACGCCAAATCTTAAAGATAAAGTTACAAAAGTTGATATTTATAAGGGCGAGAAGTTTTCTGATCACGCCCCGTTGATAATCGATTATGACTTATAAATCCTTAAGGCTTTTAATTCCTAAAACATCTAGCTGGGCTTGAATAATTTGTTTGGCACCAGCTTGCCCAAGCTCAAGTAGTTTATCTAATTCAGCTTTCGAAAACGGCTTGCCTTCAGCTGTACCTTGAATTTCAATAAACTCTTCTTTTTCATCCATAACTATATTCATATCAGTGTGAGCATCTGAATCTTCTAAATAATCTAAATCTAAAACTGGAGTGTTTTTATAAATCCCGGCTGATACAGCACAAATTATTTTATGAATAGGGAAGGGCATTTTAAGATTATTTTTATGAACTTTTTTATTATTTACTAAGTGATATTTAATTGCATCAACTAATGCAACCCAGGCTCCAGAAATACTAGCTGTGCGCGTACCGCCATCCGCTTGAATCACATCACAATCTAGAGTTATAGTAGACTCGCCAAGAAAATTTAAATTTATACATGAGCGTAAAGATCTTCCAATTAATCTTTGAATCTCTAGTGTTCTTCCACTTTGTTTACCTTTTGCAGCTTCTCGTTGTGAGCGAGTATTTGTAGCAGCTGGTAACATGCCATACTCTGCTGTAAGCCAAGCTTGATTTGAGCCTTTTAAAAACCTTGGAACTCCTTGGACAATACTCGCAGAACAAATAACTTTAGTATCGCCATATTCAACTAATACGCAACCTGGAGCATGTTTGGTATAGCTTCTTGTGAATTTTATATCTCGAAGTTGTTCGGGGGATCTTTTGCTTGGGCGCATAAAATATTCCTTATGGCAATTTATCTGTAAATTAAAATTGCCACAGTATACATTATTTTATTTTATTGTCATAACTTGGGTGTAGCGTGATGTAGTAAATTTAATACATTTAATACATAGTAATTGGAGTTCGATAAAAAAAATCCCGCTCGCAACGAGTGCATTGGGTTTTGTTATTTAGAACTCACTTTTAGTTGGTATAAAATTTACAAAATACTTACAATTTTTTTGTATTTTTGGTGTTTTCTTAATATTTCCTTAATGTTATTTTGTTACAATTATACCTATATTATTATTGTGTTTTATAGAGATGGATTCTCACTTGAGGGTTTTTTTTAAATAGTTTGTTTGTTGAAGGATTAATATTGTGAGTTTTATATATCGTCTTGTACATCCTCTTGGTGGTGAGTCTGAGATTGATGATGAGTCTGAGATTGATGATGAGTCTGAGATTGATGATGAGTCTAAGATTGATGATGAGTCTAATGCTGAAGAGATCAAACAACTCGGAAAAGGGCTTCATGCCCTCGATGAGTTATTAGTTCTAAAGATAGATGAATTGAGGAAGCTTTGTAAGAATATAGGCCAAAGATCTGCCGCCCAAGCTTCTGCTGCCGCCCAAGCCGCTGCCGACAAAGCCGCTGCCGCCGCCCAAGATGCTGCCGCTGCCGCCGCCCAAAAAATCACTTTACTGTTCCTTGAAAAAGAACTAAAAGAAAGGCTATTTAAAGTTTGTTGCCAATTTAGCCAAAACCCGAGCAAAGAATTCTTAGAGAGGCGAAAGGAGATTATTGAAGAGTATATTGGATCGAGTAAAATAACATCTAACGGCACAGACAGTTCTTCATATAAAGAATTAGTTGAAAAAACACTAGTAGCGGTGAGGGGTAGAATTACTGAGCTTGAGGCTAAGATATGTTCAGGAGTTTCTGTTATAAAATTGAAGAGTGTAAAACAGCTAGAAGGGCTAAAAAGGCAAAAAAAAGAAGTGGAACACGAAGAGGAAGAGTTCAAGCTTATAGAATCTAAGGTTAAAGAAGAAGTTGCTATTGGTTTGATATCCTTCTTGAGAGACAGTGAGTTAAAGGAAAAAGTACAGGTTAGGGCTCAAGAAATAATTGAATCCAAAGCCAAAGCCGCTAATGGTAGACTTCAAAGAAATGTAAGCACTGACTCTTTTTTAGAAGCCTTAATAGATCTTGAAGGCAACAGTTTTAAAATTAGAGGTAGTAAACTAAAGGAATATTTACAATTAGATGGTGGTGTATGGGGTAATACAGCTTCAGGAACTTTTTGTCGAAGGGCAAGAAGAATTCATATATTAAGTGATTACATGGATCAAGAAAATAGTTGTTTTGATTTAGGAAGGTGTGAGTCGTGTATTCATTACTTAAGAACAGGAAAAGCTTTAACTGGTGGCTGGCATGATTTATCAGTTAAAATAAACTCATATCACCCTTTTTGGAGTTGTTTTTTAGGCCTTTTTCGTACTACTTATCGTAGAGCGACTAATCAAAAAATTAATGCCAAACTTGAAAGTATAAAAGACAGTCTACAGGAAGAGGCTGCCGCTGCCGAAGCTGCTACCGCCGCCGCCGAAGCTGCTGCCAAATCTGCCGCCGAAGCTGCTGCTGCCTCCGCCGAAGCCGCTGCTGCCTCCGCCGAAGCCGAAGATTCTGCTGCCGCCGCCGGTCCTGATGCACTCTTGTGCATTGAGCAGATGGCATATAAAAAAGCGCAACAAGAGAGACAAGCAGCTAGAGCCGCCGCCGCTGATGCCGAAGCCTCTGCCACCAATACTTATGATGACTTATCATATGAGGGGATAAAATATGAAGAGGCTAAAAGAGCTGCCGCTCAAGAAAGAGCTTCTGTCATCCACAAAGTTGCTACTGTCTTCTCTAGAGAGGCAATAAGAGGAGGCACTAAAAGTGCTGTTATAAAGCATAGCCAACGAAGATTTTTAGTTTTTCTAAATGGAGTTGTTTCATCACTTAAAACTGAAACTTCTCATCTTCCGCAGTCGGATCCTGTTGCTTAGGTTTCTTAGTCTTAGAACCATCTAAATGATTTTTAACAATATTCAAAACACTTTTGGCATCATCTACTAAGTGAAAGAAGTCTAAGTCTTCTTTAGAGATTTTCCCTTCGGCTAATAATCTATTTTTAATCCAATCAACTAGACCGCTCCAATAATCTGTCCCAACTAAGATAAGAGGCATTTTGCTTTTTTTCTGAGTTTGAATTAAAGTTGCTATTTCAAAAAGCTCATCAAGAGTCCCAAAACCGCCTGGCATAAACACGCAAGCGTTAGAGTGTTTGATAAACATAGCTTTTCTTGAGAAGAAAAATCTAAAATTTACTGCGATATCTTGATAAGGATTACGTTGAATCTCAAAAGGTAATTGAATATTTAATCCAATACTTAACGCGTCTCCTTTAGAAGCTCCTAAGTTACCAGCATCCATAATTCCGGGGCCGCCGCCAGTTATGACGTTTATATTATTTTCTGATAATAATTTAGCAATTTCTACGGTTAATTTATATTGCGGGTTTGAGGCTTCAGTTCTGGCGGATCCAAAAATACTTACAGCTGGCATTACATGAGATAAGCGCTGATAACCTTCGACAAATTCTGCCATGATCTGAAATATCTTCCATGGGTCTGTGGTGTTAGTGTCATTGCTTTCAGGTGGTAATATGTTCTTGTGAGGATTTGCTCTTGAGTCATTTTTTGTCATATTGGGTAGGCCTTAGTTTGTGTGTTTTTTAATATAAGAAGCCAAAAAATATCAGTGGTATTTCATTCTTGCTAGAAATTATTATATCGTCTTTTACAACAAATGCATTTTTCTTTCCTTTAATTTGTTGTTTTGTTTTGTTTTTTTCTCCTATTTCAAAGGTGAATTCATCTATAGTGTAATCTCCTATTTTGCTGTTAAAAATGTTTTTATCTGCATTAATAGTAGATTGAATGAAAAATAATTCTCTGATGCTGCCTATTTCTACTGAGCTGTTTATTATTCCTTCTATAGCGTATTGTAAATTAGTATTATTTAGAAATATTTTCTCCGGACGCCTCAGAGATAAGTTTCCACTTTCAGCCGGAAATATTAAGTTTATTAAGCCTGTGTGTTGTAGGTTTATTAGATAATTAGTGACAGTTTTATCATCTATTGATAAGTTTTTAGCAATATTATGTACACTTATATTTCCAGGTTTAATACTAGCTAAAAAGCTTAAAATCTTTTTAAAATGATGCAGGTTGATAGTCTTTAAGTTATAGAAATTAGCAATATCTTCATAGATGGTTTTATCTATAACAGCTAATATTTTTTCATGATAATTTAGAGGGTCTTCTTGTTGAAAGGGGTAATATCCTTGATGTAAATAATCTTTAAAATGACCTTTTATTCTTGGTATATTAGCAAATAACTTATCAAATTGTTGGTGATCTTGTGTTAGTTGCTCAAAACTAATTTTTGTAAATTTACTATTAGTTCTAAAGTTTAAATATTCTCTAAAGGACATTCCTGGTAAGTGATATAGCTTTGCCCTTCGGGAAAGATCATGGCTGCCTTTTATTAAATCTAAGCTTGAGCTACCTGAGAAAATTATCTTTATAGCTGGGAATCCATCATAAATATTCTTAAGCTCCTGGCTCCAGTTTCTATATTTGTGAATTTCATCTATAAAAAAGTTGGTTATTCCATCAGTTAAATATAATTGTTCAATAAACTCATATATAGTGCTTTTTTCAAAATAAATGTGATCAGCAGAAAAATAAAAAGTATTTTTTGTATCAAATTGCTGTTTAATTATTTGTAGAAGCATCGTCGTCTTACCAACGCCTCTTGCGCCGATAAGACCGGTTATTCTGCTATTTAGCTTAAATTCAGCATACAAAAAACGATGATACTCTAGGCTTACTTCATCGAGTAATCTTTGATATATCATTTTGAGAGAGTTAAGCATTAGGAGTATACTCTTAATTTTTGTATGTTTATTGAGAGTATAGTCCTAATCTTGCTATGTTGCAATTATTTAGAACTTTGAGTGACTTTATGTTTTAATGTAAAGTATGTTTTCCGTAAAAGCCTATATGGTTGTTAGAAATTTGCCTTATGTGTTAATTAAGTTAAAGCCAGCTTCAAATCTTTGTGTTCAAATGCTGAGGCCATATATTCCAGTTCTTTAGGTTTTATATTTAATTTTTTGGCAATTTGTCGCCATTGTTTGACAGCATTGGCAACTTGTTTAGCAATTTGTTTAGCCTGAGATTGTGTTAAGTTAAATTCACCAGCAACGGACAAGGCAAGTTCTAAAGAAGCTGTAGTATTCTCAAAATCAATTGCTGTAGTTAAGGATCTTGGTTTAATGCTAGTTGGTGTTGGATTTACATCGTACATGGGAGATAAACACCAGCCTTCAGTAGATTTAAATAAAAACCCATGGTTTCTAAGGTGATCATCTGTATTTGAAATTAAAATATTAAATACAATTCTTTTCCATAGGTTGGTTATATCATTAATTGGGTTCGCTCCAAATTGTCTTATTGCATCTACTATTTCTAGATAACTATGATGTTCGTTATCATTAGCTCCAAGCATACTCATAGCAGATATAAAAGGAACTCTTCCCAATTTATTGCGATCAAATCTTTCTATTATTAACACTGGTTTGTTTGTGATGTTTTCTATGCGCCAACTTGGTGTTGGTATTTCAGCTAGCTTTGCTATTGATAAGGCTACGGCTTCCCATAGAGTTACTGAGTATTCATCATCATGTCTTGGGAATTTTGCGATGGCCAATTTTTTATTATTATCTTTTATGGAGGCTTTTGGTCTGGCTCCACCTAGAGATGATCCTGGAGCAAGTAATAATTTCAGGTCATCTTCGTCCTCTTCATTTTTAGTAAAGTTATCACTTGCTGATAATAATTTGGGAAGTTCAATTAATGGCGGAATAGATCTTGTATTAGTTGAGCTAAGGTATGGTCCGTTGGGTTCGGTAGAAAATCTTAATGCGCCTATTCTAGATTCATCATTTACGCCTAACAAATAGTCTATTTCGCTCATAGACCTTGGTGTTATTTTATCTTTTTGTGACTTAAGAAAGTTTGCTCTTCGCATTAAAACTCGACCCCAGCGATCTGGTGCAGAATCTCCAATAGATCCAAAAATAGACTTGCCAGGATTTGTGTGAAAAGATCCTTCGGTTAATAGTAATTGAGGCTCTAAGGCAAATTTGTTTATATTTCGTAGCCAATTATCTTCATATTGAAATGATGCGCTTTCGTGGCCTTTATATGTATGTGACCACAATTTTCCGACAAGGTGGTTTTCTCCTTGCAGTTCAATTGATACATATATTAATCTTTCAGGCATTTTATATCCTTTATTCTTATGATTTCTTTGTGCGTATACGCTGGGGTAGGTTTTCTTCTTCGAGCATCCTTCCAACAGTATCAATATTTGCATCTACAAGATTTTCAAGCTGAGAAGATAACCCTAATATAAATAGTACGGTAGCATAAATTCCTAATGAAACCCCTGGGTCACCTTTTTCTACTTTATTTAGTGTTGGTCGGCTAATTAGTGCGCGTTCAGCCATAAGTGCTGTTGGTATGCGTCTTCTACGACGGGCATCACGTATATCTGTACCAAGTTTTTTTAAGGCTCTTTTTACGGGTATTGGAAGAGGGGATGTTTTTTTCATGTTTATTCTCTTTGTTTAAGGTAAATAATATTTATCTTTATTGTTATTATAGCAAATAATATTTTACTTTAAGGTATTATGAAAATAATAGATAAGAAGATCAAATAATGGCGCGCCCGGAAGGATTCGAACCTCCGACCGCCTGGTTCGTAGCCAGGTACTCTATCCAGCTGAGCTACGGGCGCATAGATAAAAAGCTCAGTTATTCCAAAGATGGCGGAGAGAGAGGGATTCGAACCCTCGATGAGGTTTTAGCCCCATACTCCCTTAGCAGGGGAGCGCCTTCAGCCACTCGGCCACCTCTCCGTCAGGGTGTTATTTTACGGTAAAAGGGGTAGAAGTCAAGATAGACAGTCTATAATGACAGTATAAATTTTTTTATTGTTATGAAATTAAGTGTTAAGGGGTTTGAAATGCTGCATTATGAAGAAAATCGCGATGAAAAAGGAAATATAATTAACATAAAATGTTTGGTTAGGGGGCATAATTTACTTAATACCCCAGAGCTAAATAAAGGAAATGCTTTTACAGATCAAGAGCGTGAGGACCTAGATCTACAAGGAGCATTACCCGATGTTATCGAAACTTTAGATGAGCAGTGTATCCGCATGTATGATCAATATAGTGAATTTGAAACTAATCTTGAAAAAAATGTCTTCTTAAATGCTCTTAATGATAGAAATACAACCTTACTTTATGCTCTAATCTCCCAGCATGTAAAAGAGATGTTGCCTATTATTTATACTCCTACTATTGGCGATGCGGTTGAGAATTTTAGTTTACAAGAACGTAGATCAAGAGGTTTATATATAGATTATAATCATAAAGATGAAATTGATAAAATGTTTGAAAATAGAGTTAATGAGCATATTGATTTAATCATTGTAACTGATGGCGAAGGTGTTTTAGGAATAGGAGACCAGGGGATTGGTGCTATTGATATAAGTATCGGTAAATTAATGGTTTACACCGTTTGTGCAGGGATTGATCCAAATCGAGTTTTGCCAATAGTTTTAGATGTCGGGACAAATAACCAAAAGCTTTTAGATGATCCAATGTATTTAGGCTGGCGTCATGAAAGACTAAAGGGAAAAGAATATGATGATTTCATTGATCTGTTCGTAACTAGTGTGCGCAAAAAATTGCCAGGAGTTTATTTACATTGGGAAGATTTTGGGCGCGATAATGCTCGAAAAAATCTAAATAGATATAAAGATAAGATGTGTACTTTTAATGATGATATGCAAGGCACCGGCATCGTAGCCACTGCAAATGTTTTAACTGCAAGTGATGTGGCAGGGCTTGATTTAAAAGATCATCGCGTGGTTGTGTTGGGCGCTGGAACCGCAGGTTGTGGAATAACGGATCAAATCTGTGATGCGGTTTTTCACTCCGGAGTTGATAAAGATACCGCTAGAAAGCAGTTTTGGTTAGTCGATCGTAATGGTTTGTTAGTATCTGATCAAGATGATTTAGTAGAGTTTCAAAAACCATATGCAAGAGTTAGATCTGAATTATCTGATTGGGATATAAAAGATCAAAGTAATATAACCTTAGCTGAAGTTGTATCCCATGTTAAACCTACTATTTTAATTGGTTGTTCAACCGTACATGGAGCCTTTACAGAAGAAATTGTAAGAGATATGTGCGCGAATTGTGATGTTCCAATTATCATGCCATTATCTAATCCAACTAGTAAATCTGAAGCAGAGCCTAAAGATTTAATTCATTGGAGTGATGGTAAAGCTTTAGTCGCAGCTGGTAGCCCATTTGACCCAGTTGATTACAAAGGGCGCAAGATTAGAATCTCTCAAGGGAATAATGCCTTTGTATTCCCAGGCTTAGGTCTTGGGGTTATTGCATCTAAAGCTAAAAGGATGTCTGATAAGATGATCATCGCTGCAGCTAATAGTTTAAGTAGTTGTAGCCCGATGCGAAAAGATAAAAATGCTCCCATGCTTCCGGATTTTGAGGTTATTCAAGAAGTTCAAGAAACAGTTGCTTTAGCTGTTGCTGAGCAAGCCAGGGCTGAAGGGTTGGCGGGGGTTGCTGCAAGTTGTGATCTAAAAGATGAAGTTAAGCGGCATATTTGGAAGCCGGTTTATTTTACGTATGTGCCTGGGTAGTTTTTCTAGTTATCCTGTTTTTAAAGGTTTTTAAAGGTTTTTTTGGTTTCTCTTAGGCTTAATTTTATCTCAAAATCTTTGTTATTAATTGTTTTTAGGTGTTCTTTATATTAAATATATCTTTATATTAAATACATAGCTATATGTGTGTTTAAATGAAATTTGTCGTGATTTATGGCAGAAATTTGTGTAAACTATTGTCTAAGTTTTATGTTAAAAGGGTTTATTTTATGGCGTCACTCGTTAGTGTAGAAAGTAAACCTACAGCTAGAATATCTTTAGAACGAAAAATAGCGGATTTTAACGAGAGACCACGCGTTGTTGGTAGCGTAGATGTGGGTGAATATCAGAGTCTTCGAGAAGCAATGGCACTGTATGGTTTGGAGAAAGAGTTTCTTGTTGGTTTAAATGAATGTATTGATCATGATTTATCTTTGCTTTCTGCTCAAGCTCAAGATGAAGCTCAAGATGAAGCTCAAGATGAAGATGAAGATGAAGATGAAGATGAAGATGAAGAAAGTTGCAGAGCAAAAATTTGTAGATTAAGGGCAGTCGGCTGTAAAGAAACTACCAGTCTGCGTTTTATTGGTGGTAATGGTTATAGTTTTCGACATTATAACCCTGTTAGGCAAGGGTTATGCAGTGGAAGTGTAGAATATAATTCAGAGGTATCTCGTAGCGGTTTTCTTGGGCCTCTCCTAGAAGATGTTCCTCCTGATTTTCACAAGCTACCTTATACCCAAGGTGACTTTGCCTTCTGTAATCTTGTAAACGCCACTGATTCTAGTATAAGATTTCCCTGGCTTGTTGGGCACTCATCAATTATATCGCCACTTGTTGAAACTGATCCTGGGGGGCGTAGTCATATTAATGTTAAAGAACAAGGTGATAAAATAATATTTTCCGGAACATATCCAGCCATTAATTTTAATCTTTTTAAGGAGGGCTCTGTTTTTTTTGACACAGAAAAGTTTAAAGATAGAATTAATGCTGGAGTTGGTATCGAAGATGGTATGCCTCAAGTGAAGAAGTTTTATGATGCTAAAGCTCAAGAAAGCTCATCATTTTTTGATCCAACAGTTCCAATCATGAAATTTTATGGAATAAAATTTAAATTAACATATGACAAAAAGAGTAATTCTGTAGAGCATGAGTATTCTGATATACCTAAAGAATTAGAGCCGCTTTTAAAAGTTGTAGTCGAAAGTAGAGCAGAAGAAAATGCAAGCGAGGCAGTTAGAAAGCTTCATGTGGGTTTAGAGAATACGTATGTTTTAACTCTGAAGAGAGATATAGATAATTTTAGAAAGATCAAAGCTGCCTGTGGCATCTTGCCTGGTAGATCAAACGGTATTATAGACAAGATAAATAATGGCAATTTTGATGAGGTCCATAAAATAGCTAAGATGAAAGGATTTCCTGATACTAATGCAAAAAAGATGCCCATGCCTACTACGAGTAGCAGTAAAAAAAGAAAAAATACGAAAAATAAGAACAATAGAAAAGCTAATGGAAAAGCTAATGGAAAAGCTAATGGAAAAGCTAATAGGAATTGCGTTTTAAGATGGTGTGAGTCTGTAAAAACGAGTGCTAATTTAAAGCTGGTAGTTCTTGAGGAAATACTTAAGGATGTTGAACAGCAACAACAGCAACAACAACAACAACAACAAAGTTTTAGAGAGCAGGTGCAACGCGTTATATTATGTCTGGAGACATCGTTGATGGATGCTAGCCTTGGAATCTCACGTTACAGTGGTGATGAGATCACAAAAATTACCAGTTATATAGCTGGAGTTGCTAGTATTATAAAATCAGCTTCTGATTTGCATAATACAGATTGTCAACGTGATGCTATTGAGAAGTGCTTTCGTGATGCTAAAACTAGTTTTGTGCACCGGGATGCTCGTTGTCGGGTGGTTCTAGATGTTATTTGCTGTATAACTATAGTTGGGTGTCTTGTTTTCCTAATGCGTGCATGTATGGCAAGAGGTAAGGCTGCAACCCCTGGTAGCAGTAATTTTCTTTTTTCTAAGGCACCTACTAGACGGAATGGTGTGGTAGCGTGTGCTTTTAATGGTTTCCTGGCGAATTGCAGGCGGGATGGTATGGCCGCCCCAAGCGCCTAAACCAAACAAGCAATAGCATCCCTTTCAAAAAAATCTTCACAAGAATTAGTTTTTCTTTTAAGAAAAGATTTTTTCTTAACTTGGCTTTTGATCCACTTCATCGGGTTAAAGTCAGATTTGTTATAAAACTGGATCGGCTCCCGATAAAATCCTGCATACCAGCCTTGTATCCAGTATTCTATATCTAAAGGTTCATAATAATATTCTGGAGGAGTGGGTTCTGTATCATCAGACCTTAGAGCAGTTTGATAACCCTCAACCCAAATACTACCAAGCTTATGCTTTTGCGTTTGTGCTTCAAAGATCAACTTTAATTGTGCATCTATTTGTGAGATTTGCATCATCGTATTTCTCCTAGGATTATTAAGCCTTAAGAAAATTCTATAGATAATTTATAATTTATTCAAGGGCTTATATTATTATTTGGAGTATTTTCTCAAAATGTGACGTTTTTTTAGGCATTATATAAGTTGTTAATATATCTAACTATTTTTCTGATATATTGATTTTTTGGTTAAAAATCAAGGTGATAAGTATAAATATTAATAGAATCAGATAGATAGGCATCATTTCGTAATGTACCCATGGGGTTATTCCTTGAAAAATATCAATTTTTTCATATAAAACACCTCTTGTGAATGCAGGAAGCTCTTTTATAACTACTCCTTTAGGGTTAATTACTGAGGTCACACCATTGTTAGTTGCACTAACCAAAAACCTGCCAGTTTCAAGAGCGCGAGTTTGGCGGATTTGCTCATGTTGTTTGGGGCCAAGAGAGTTTCCAAACCAGCTATCATCACTGATTGTGGCTATAAAATCAGCATTATCTAGTTGATTAGCAACTAATTGAGGAAAAGCACTTTCAAAGCAATTAAAAAGTCTTATTTTAGCGCCATCCATTTTAATTAGCGGTTGGTTAGCTGGACCTGCTGAAAAATCAGACATAGGAATTTTAAAGTAATTAATTACGCCAGATAAATAATGTGGCAACGGTAAATACTCTCCAAAAGGAACTAAGTGCTGCTTTAAGTATTCGCCTTCACCAACGCCAAGCACTACGGCTCCGTTATAGTATTTGTTATCTTTGTAAATGGGGATTCCTGTTAAAACAGCATTATAGTTACTTGATGCTATTTTACTTACTTGGTCTAAAAAAGGTTTAGCCTGTTGCTCAAATACAGGGATTGCACTTTCTGGCCAAAATATTAGCTGATTGGTATTTGTAAGGGCAGGTTTTGATAAATTAAGATAAGTCTTGAGGATATATTCTTGTTTGTTTTGATCCCACTTTTCATATTCAGGAATATTACCTTGTACTAAAACTATATTTGCAGATTTAGGCTCACCAGCATCATCAACAGCAATTTTAGTCCAGTTTATTTGATATAAACCATAACCTATTAAAATTAAGGCTATGATGCCAATAACGTTTACTATCTGTAGCTTTAATTTGCTTTCATAAAACAAATAAAATAAGAAGCTTGAAATTAAAATACAAATTAAAGATGTAAAATAAACACCAAAAACTGGGGTATATCCTCCCAAGGGAAAAGATGTTTGGGATTCTCCTAATAAAACCCAGGGGAATCCTGTAAATAATTTGGAGCGAATAATTTCAAAAATCACCCAAATTGCAGGATAGGCAAAAAAACATTTAATTACAGACTCATGTGGATAGAGTCCGGTGAGCACAGCAGCAAATATTAAAAATAATAAGGAGATGGCGCAAATAAATAATATGGTTATTAGAAGAGCAATAACAGAGCTCGGTGGCCCGTAGGTTGAAATGCTTACATAAACCCAGGATATGCTTGTTCCAAAAAAACCTACACCAAATAGCCAGCCAATTAGCAAGCTGCTCTTCATTGATTCATGATGTAATAACCAGTAGAATACCGCAGGGATTATTAATGCCATAGGCCAGATATAAAATGGGGCGAATGATAATGTGAGTAATGCGCCAACTATGATTGCTAGGATTGCTTTGATGCTGAGGTTGTTGATGTATGTCATGGTATATTATCAATAATATTTTCTAATTTATCGATTGTTTAAAATTGATACGTGCTTTGCACTAGATTGTTTCGCCGTTGGCTCGAAACGATGACAATCCGTATTTTTATTTACTTTGATATATATTTATACATAATTTTGAACTTGTTTGCGAGTTAATTCTAAAGTAAGTTCAAGTATATGGCGAGCATCTGCTTTTTTTACAGTAAATTTAAAATCACCAACTTTAATGCCCTGACCTTCCTCGGGTACAGAGCCAAATTTTTGCGTGACTAATCCCCCCATAGTATCTACGTGAGTACTGTCAAAATTAGACTTAAATTTTTGATTAAAAACATCTATTAAAGTAAGAGCATTTATCTGATACTCTGTTTTACTAGTTTTTTTTATGAAGTTTTCTTCGGTAATATCAAACTCATCTTCAATTTCTCCAACTATTTCTTCTAAAATATCTTCAATAGTAACCAAGCCTGAAATTCCGCCATATTCATCGACTACTACAGCTAAGTGCTTACGGGATTTTTTGAAAGTTTTTAATAAAGTATCTAGTTGTTGGCTTTCAGGGACAAATATCGCAGGTCTCAAGTTTTCTTCTGTAAATAGATCTTTAAACTTTTTATTTTTCTCTTTTTCTGATGATATTGTTAGAAGTTTTAATAAATCTTTAGCATGAATAAGGCCTATTACATCATCTTTATCTTTTTTTTCTGCAATTACTGGAAACCTTGAGTGAGCTGATTCTGTGACAGTTTTTAATAGCTCATCATAAGTCTGGCCTTGTTCTATTACTGTCATTTGCACTCTGGGGACCATTATATCACTAACTTGAAGTTTACTTACGCTAAGCACGCCCTCGATCATTTGTAGAGCATCTGTTGTTAAAAGTTTATTTTTGTGAGCGGTTTTTAAATGTGCGCTTAGCTGTGCAAAGGTTTTAACTCTTTTTCTTTTTATTTTGTTTTTTACTTTATCAAGCCAAAGTTTATATCTTTTTATCATAATTTCTTAAATATAGACAAAACAAACTGAAATCCCGACTGCTGTCGCAGCTGACTACGTCGAAGCAATCTCGTGCAAAGCACGTATCGATTTTTAAAAATCGATAACTTGAGGTATTTTGTCTATATATTTAACCTCTTTTGTTTTTTGTCTCATATTTTTATTATAGTCTAGTTTAGCTGTATGTAATTTGAATACTGCTAATTATTATGGGATAATCTAGCCATAAATTTGGAGCATAATATGGTTGCAAAAACACACGAAGAGCAAAAAAATAAAGAAATTAAAAAAGTCGCCTCAGCAGGTTATGAGGCAGGCTTTGTCACAAATGTTGACACAGAGCAGTTTCCTCCAGGCTTAAATGAAGATGTAATAAGAGCTATATCTGCAAAAAAAGATGAGCCAAAATGGTTATTAGACTGGAGATTAGAGTCTTATCAAAAATGGCTTAAGATGTCCGAGCCTACTTGGTCAGATGTAGATTATGATCCAATTGATTATCAATCTATAAGTTATTATGCGGCTCCAAAATCAAAAGATGATGCTCCTAAAAGCCTAGATGAAGTAGATCCTGAAATTCTAAAAACTTATGAAAAATTAGGAATTCCACTTGAAGAGCAAAAGTGGTTAGCTGGAGTCGCGGTTGATGCTGTGTTTGATAGTGTATCTTTAGGTACAACTTTTAAAGAAAAGCTGCAAGAGGCAGGTGTTATATTTTGTTCTTTCTCAGAAGCGGTTAAAGAGCACCCAGAGTTAATCAAAAAATATTTAGGTACAGTTGTCCCGCAAGGAGATAATTATTTTGCAGCATTAAATTCAGCTGTTTTTAGTGATGGCTCTTTTGTGTATATTCCAAAAGGCGTGCGTTGCCCAATGGAGCTATCTACTTATTTTAGAATTAATGCTAAAAATACAGGCCAGTTTGAGCGCACTTTAATTATCGCAGATGAAGGCAGTAATGTAAGCTATCTTGAAGGTTGCACCGCACCAATGCGAGATGAAAACCAGCTTCATGCCGCAGTGGTTGAGTTAATTGCGCTTAAAGATGCCAATATAAAATATTCTACAGTGCAAAACTGGTATCCAGGGGATGAAAATGGTAAAGGCGGGATTTATAACTTTGTGACTAAGCGCGGCGCTTGCCGGGGTGCAAATAGTAAAATATCTTGGACTCAAGTTGAAACAGGCTCAGCTGTTACTTGGAAATATCCAAGCGTTATCTTGCTAGGGGACAACTCAGTTGGAGAGTTTTATTCTGTAGCTTTAACTAGCTTAATGCAACAAGCTGATACTGGCACTAAGATGATTCATATTGGTAAAAATACCAAAAGTACTATTATATCAAAGGGAATCTCAGCACAAAAAGGCCGAAATTCTTATCGTGGTTTGGTAAAAGTTGCGCCAACAGCAAAAGGTTCAAGAAACTACACTCAGTGCGATTCTCTATTAATCGGCCCTGATTGTGCTGCGAATACTTTTCCGTATATAGAAGTATCGCATCCAAGTGCAAAAATTGAGCACGAGGCTACTACATCAAAAATTTCTGATGATCAACTGCATTATTGCTTATCTCGTGGTTTGAGTGAAGAAGATGCCATCGCTCTAATTGTTAATGGATTTTGTAAGCAAGTATTTAAAAACCTTCCGATGGAATTTGCGGTTGAAGCGCAGAAGTTGATGGAGGTTAGTTTAGAGGGTGCTGTTGGGTAAGATTTTCGATATTTCATTTTGATGAGAAATATTTACACACTCGAGCTGTTGAAATCTGGATTTATAAAATATATAACTAGGCAAATTTGAGTTAAAAAGCGCAGTTTATGTATAATAAATGAGCATTTTTAACGATAATTTAACGATGTTATTATGAAAGAAATTTAGATTTCATCAGCCTAATTATTTAAAAGTGACTATAATACTTTTTCCTGCAGCATTTGCTATTCTACTTAATAGGTCAATAGATGGCATCCTAGCATCCTTCCCGCCTTCAATTCTGGCAATAACCTGTTGGGTGGTGTTAGACTCTTTTGCCATTTTTGTTTGAGTTAATCCGGCATTAATTCTAAGGTTGTAAACCTTTTGAGCTATTTCACTTATTATCTGCTGCCTTGCGAATTCACTGGCGAATTTTTCATCCTTCATCTGAGATTTAATAGCCTCATCTAAGGAAGATCCTATATGTTTATTCATTTTTTAATACCTCTAGCATTCTTTTTTCAGCTATTGATCTGTCTTTTAACATTAATTGGATATAAGAAAAACCTTAAAGTAGTCGTTGCGAGGAGGCTTTTAGCCGACGTGGCAATCTCCTGCCAATGGCTACTCTTATTATTATATTAAATAAACAGCAGTTGTGTAGGAGATTGCCACGCTCGCCTTGCGGCTCGCTCGCAACGACTAGTTTTTCGTTTTAAGTCTTTTCTATATTTGATTTTTATTGCAGTACGTAAGGTGGAATATTGACATTACACCCAATAGAGTGTAATGTCAATAATTAAAAAGTCAACTCAGCCCCCATCAACGCACACATCCCATATTTAAAAAAGCTAAGACTAAAATCAGCATCTTCTGGTGGAGATTCATATTTTCAATATTTATATATTTTTATTATCGGTTTGTTTATTGAGGATATGGACTGCTTCAACATTACAGCTTTATCTTAATGCATGCTATTAACACCAAAAATAAATATAAGTAGATCGGTTTGCTGTAAAAATAGTTGACATTAAGTTTAAATCAGGTACAATAATCCACGTACAATGTAGTAGTGAACTTTAGACACATCTTACAGAGCGTGGTATCGGTTTGACTACAGGAGCGGTAATCGAGCTCAGAGAGGAGCAAGATGCGCGTCCATTAGGTGATAAATGTTTTAAACAAGGAGAATACGATGTCCCAAGACCAAGACACATACCTGCGCATAAGGGCTTCGTCGGCCGTGATTATTGAGGCGGCGAACGAATTGACGCGGGCGAGCACCACCGAGGAGGCTCAGGTGGCATGGCAAATTATGCACGAGCATGTTGTGATGTTGCAGGAAGCACTCGGATTTCAAAAGGAAGATATGGTAGGTATGTCGGAGTGCAATCTCGGCACCGGCCTGCCGACAGCGTCGGAGGCTCCCGCAGCTGACGCGCGAGAAAAAACTGCAGAGAAGGTTCTCAGCAATGTTGCCACAGCGATCCGTACATATACCGGTCGAGTGCGTACAGCCGCCGCGCCAGAGGCGTAGCGCTGAAGTAAGTTCAGATGGCAGGGTTGTTACATAATATCAATATTGATTTTTAGTATTAATCAAGGTCATAAATATCCCTGCGAAGAAGTCCGGGGTCCGCGCTTACGCGCTCCACCCGAGGTTGCTTCGCCGCGGGCTCGCAATGACTGCGGTCGGCAGATCTTTTGCATATGGGATTTAAAAAGCCAACTCAGCCCCCATCAATGCACACATCCCATATTTTGAGTATTACAATCAAGCTTAATTATTTTTATTCAAATTAGCATGAACTATAGCCTTTTCTTTATTAAAGAATACTTTCTTAATAAAACCTTAATATTTATATGTTAGTATTACACATGTAATTGCTACATTTTATTATATAATTGATTACGTATTAGATAGCAGCGGAGTATTGCCGTCCCCACTGCGGGCAAGCGTAGGCGAGTGGTGGCTGTAATTTTATTATTAACCAAGGAGAATAACATGGCACAGGATACAAAGGATCAAACATTAGCGAACACGGGGAAAAAGTCACCCAGGACGAAACAGCCTTCGAGCGCAGCCAGTGTGAAGAGCGACTACAACAGAGCAAGAGACATTACCGTCAGCCGCGCCCGCGATACACTGGCAGCAGTCGTGCGTAAATACGATTCAACGCCGGCCGAAATAGAAGTGGCGGAGGCGCTACCGGGATTAACGCAAACCGCCGAAGACGCATTAGCAGATGCACAGACCCACGCTACGCGTCTAACGGGGGTGGTGAGTCACCATGCTACCGCCAAGGACTTGCACATCCTGAAAACCGCTCAGCGCATCCTGTCCCCAAGCGTCACGACGCTCGGCGGAGGACCAATCAGGCACAAGGGAATGTTCCTGGCCGGACTGCTGCGCCCGATGCTAGCCAGGTGGGATAAAATAATCGAGTTCTCTTCCGCCGCCGCGGCAACTGTAGAGTCACCCAGGACGTACAGTACGCCACTTATGAAAATGCAGATACACCTAATCAATCTAATAATAGGTCTAACTCCAAACAACACTACTATAAGTAAACCCGCTATGCGCCAAGCGAGTGACGATTTATGGTGGGATCGGCATGCGTGCAATCAGCTGCTGTGGGACCTAAAAATGGCCGGAGGGGACACGGAGGAAGTTAGTGCTCTGTTCTTCGAAACTAAACAGTCCATCGCCCAGTTAACTACCATGCTTGACAGCATAGAGCGCTATAACGAGGGCGCGGAGCAACACATGGGGACTACAGCGAAGGTAATGGTAATGGCTAATGTGCAATGGGACCGGGCGATGCTCATGCTACACGATCTCGAAGCACATAACTTACGGTGCCCTTACACGGAAAGCGCCGCAGAAGTCATATGCGAGTATATAGAGGCAATGGGTAAGACCAATCAGAAGCCGCACAGAACCCCTGACGAGATAACGGGCAATCTGAGAAAATTCTTCGCCACGGACCCGCGAGCAGTGGCACCGGATGGCAAATCAGGAAAGATTGGGGGGGCTGGTGACGACGAGGCATTATCACGGCAGCAAGCTGGGGGCGGCGCCGATACATGCGATACGAGTAGTACGTCACCACACGAAAAAACGACGATTCAGAGACCACCATCTCATCGGACCCTCCCGCGCAGAAGCCAAACGAGCCAAAGAGCCCAGGAGGAGGGGATAGATGGTTTTGGAAGTCGCACGCCCCGAGGTCCACACCGACCCTTTGAAGGGTACCGCACCGACCGTGGAAAGCGCCAAAGCGACGTTAATAGAGGAAAGACGCTGTCGGGAATTTTAGGACGTTAGAAGCGGGTTGTTTGATGTGACAGCAGTGATGGCATCTGATTACAAGAGGTATTTGACCTAGCCTCATACGGTTAAGACACCCGCCGTGCCGGGAGCGGCCAGCTCAAGACTGAAGCACCGACATGAGCAACACATAGCAAGGCGAGTAGGCTTTGTTGCGTCGATATGCCTACCTAAACCTTTTTACACAGTGAAAAATTTCCCGACTTGCGGTCGGCAGATCTTTTGCATAAGGTAATTTAAAAAGCCGACTCAGCCCCCATCAACGCACACATCCCATATTTAAAGAAGCTAAAACTAAAATCAGCATCTTCTGGTGCAAGACTCATATTTTCAATATAACTCATAGCTCCTGCAATTAATAAAGCTGGTAATGCTTTTTTAATAGAGTTTTGTTTATAGGATAAAATAAGTGCAAAAAGTAAAACTTGAGTTGCAAAAAATGATTCGCTGTTTGGATAAATGCTTGCCCCATTAGAAACTAATGCTTTAGTTGGGTCTAACACGGCTTGGCGGTAGGTGAAGATAATTAGAAAGTTGCTCAACGTTATCAGGTTAGGGGACATAAATCTGATGCTGTATGGTTATATGTGACTATTGATTTCCAGCGCTAAGCTATATATAATAGCTCACGTATATATGTATGATGATATTTTTTAATCGTATATATAACCATATTAGTACGCTAAGGTAATTTATTGCGACGAGGTTTTGCATTATATTACACGTGGTCAGCTGAATGTGATCAACTAGAGGGTGCTAAGTCCTTTATGTTGAATCAAATTAAAATTTAAAGAAAGTGAATATACAATTAAGGAGATAAATATGCCGGGTCGAAACAAAGTGGTAAAAGATTTTCACTGGGTTTGTGAAGAGTTAGCGATGCCAGAAACCGTGGGGTGCAGATTTAAGGAGCTGGCGACCCAACACAATCTGTTTTGCGGAGGACGCAGATTGGACAGCTTGAACGGACCGGAGCGCGTACTGAGGCGTGCCATGGAGGTAGTCTGGGTGGTAGAAAACCGTATTTTCACGGTCGAAGAAGGATACGACAACCTGCAGCGTTTATGCGAAGCTGAACGGAAGAATGTTCGGGACCATGCGTGCGTGGGGTACAGGGACTCGTTGTTGCCAATATGCCAGATTACTCTGTGGGGTCAAAATATCATATTAGAGTCAAGGGTCGGCTGAGCGGCAGGCCCCGTGGTCTCCTGGTTGGAGGTGGGAGAGTTTAGTGCGGCCGGCGATGGCATACGCCCCGAGCCTACATGACGCTACGCTGCATGGGAGCCACCATAATATTTAACCCCACCCTCGAAGCCCAAAGGCTAGGAGTGCGGTTTTCTTGTATTACACAAGCTTAAAAAACACTGAATCCTAATATATCTAAATAAAAATAAACTCAGCTGCTCATAAAGCCGTTTTTTGTTAGTGCTTGTATATTAATAAGTATAGTAGTTTTTTTGTTATTTTTTTGTTATTTTTTTGTTATTTTTATTTTTTTATTTTTATGTTGACTTAAATATTTGAGTTAAATGTATATTTTTGCTCACCTTACCCATAAGCATATCAATGCAATAAAGCAAGGCGAGTAGGCTTTGTTGCGTCGATATGACTACCTAAACCTTTTTTCACACAGAAAAATATTCCCGACATGCAGTCGGCAGATCTTTTGCATAAGGTAATTTAAAAAGCCAACTCAGCCCCCATCAACGCACACATTCCAAATTTAAAGAAGCTAAAACTAAAATCAGCATCTTCTGGTGCAAGACTCATATTTTCAATATAACTCATAGCTCCTGCGATCAATAAAGCTGGTAATGCTTTTTTAATAGAGTTTTGTTTATAGGATAAAATAAGTGCAAAAAGTAAAACTTGAATTACAAAAAATGATTCACTGTTTGGATAAATACTTGCATTATTTGAAACTAAAGCTTTAGTTGGGTCAAAGTCATCATAATTTAGCTCACCTTCTATAGGTAAACTAAAAGGTGGGATTTTATTTACAGTCTGTAAGCTTAAAGATCTGCACTGTTTCATAATTCCTGCTTTAATATATCTAGATATGATATCTCGAGCCTCAGCTGGCAGGCAAATAGCTCCCATATTATTAGAAACTAAACCTACCGCTGCGTGATGAGGTGGAATGTTATAATAGTTTTTAGGATAAATAATTTGTGAATCTGCAAAATGAGGGAAATTATCTAAATCAAGCGGATAATCTTGATCTTCTGGGCACTCAAGTAATATTTTTTGTTTATCTGATAAAATATCGATAATTTTACATTTAGTCTCAGATGGTAAAATTACCCAGCCTCCTTTGGCATAATAAGGGTACATAGTTTCTACATACTCATCATTGGTTTTATAGGGTAATCTTGTTTGTAAAGAAACTTGAATCTTTCTTGGCAGAGCGATGCAATCTGTGTATGGATCCATTTTGTTATAAGTTGTATTTAAAGCATCAAGAAAATCTATTTGCCTTGGGTAAAACATGTTTTTCACATAAGGTTTTACGATAGCTTTAAATAATACATCACTCCAAAGTTGATGCGGCCAAACTATAGGTGGTTTAAATGTATCTTCAAGCCAAAGTTGCGGGAGTTTGCTGCCTATTGTGTCAAAATTTATTGGTTTGCCAATAGATTCTATAATTGGCTCAAAAGGGTTATAGTTCTTTGTGTAGTAATCTTGAGTTAAATCTAATTGCTCCGTTGTAAGAGATATTTGTGCTAAGTATGGAACTTTATTTCTATTATTTTCAGAATCTTTAGTTTTAAGAAAAACACTCACGCCCTGGTGTAAAACTGCTCTGGCAAGGGTGGGTTGTCGGTCTAAAATTTTAGCTACCCACTCACGGTATATATCATATTTTGCAAAAGTACCTTTCGGTTGTAATTGCTCAAGCCTCATTGATGTGGTCTTTAGGATACTTCTAATATTATTAATTGAGTATATTTGTAAGGGAATAAAGTGGCGCCTAGACCAGGCTTTAAACTCATTTGGTGAGTCTATTATCATCTTTAAAACATCTCTGGCTAAGTCACGGCTTGGCGGCAGGTGAAGATAATAAGAAAGTTGCTGAACGTTATACTCACTAAAAGTTATAAGTTCTTGTCCATTAGTAAGCTTTTTTACCGAAGACATGGATTTTATGAGCTCAACATATTTAAATATTGCATTAACATATCTATCTAAAGCCTCGGTAGTATGTAATCTTTGCATATGTTTTACTAAAGCTTGCGGTTTAAATGAGTAGCCTTTTAGTTCATGAGCTTTAAGAAATCTTATGGTTTTGTAGGGGGTGTCAGCATATGTGTTGATAAAATATTCCATAAGAGCTGTATTAAATTCAGCTTTATTAAAACTTAAAAGCCCGACAGGATTAAGGTGAGCAATTATTTCTTCAGGATAAAACACGAAGCTTTTAGACCAGCGAGTTATAGCATCATAATCATCTGATTGATATTGATTCTTATTCTTATTTGTATCTGACATTTTTATTGCCTCATTATTACTTATTATTGTTTTTGTTCGCTAGTTTATTCTTTGATTTTATGTGGTTTATTGCATAGAATAAGCACAAATTTATTTTGGTATAATTGTTATTATGAATAATATGTTAGAAATTAAAAATTGTGAAATAAAAGTTAGTGATCAGGATATTATTAAGCAGTTAAATTTAGAGATAAAACCTGGTGAAGTTCACGCGATTATGGGGCCGAATGGTTCTGGCAAAAGCACGTTAGGTTATGCCTTATCAGGCAGAGAAGGCTATGATATTACAGCTGGTGAAATAAACTTTTCAGGGAAAAATTTGCTTGATTTAGATGCGCAACAACGCGCGCAAGAGGGTTTGTTTTTAGCATTTCAATATCCAGTTGAGTTAGCGGGTGTTAATAACATTTATTTTTTACGAGCAGCTTATAATAGCATTCGTAAATATAGGGGCGAGCCTGAGATGGATGCGATGAATTTCATGAAGCTTGTAAAAGAGAAAATGAAATTATTAGATATGGATACTAAATTTTTAAGCCGAGGCGTTAACGAAGGTTTCTCTGGCGGTGAGAAAAAACGTAATGAAATATTACAGATGCTAGTTTTGGAGCCGAAGCTTTGTATTTTAGATGAGACAGATTCAGGCTTAGATATTGATGCCCTTAAATGGGTTTCAAAAGGTGTAAATGCCCTTAGAGCTGCGGATAGATCATTTATACTAGTTACGCATTATCAAAGGTTATTAAATTATATCGAGCCTGATTATGTGCATGTATTAAGTGACGGTAAAATTGTTAAATCAGGCGGTAAAGAGCTTGCTTTAGAGCTTGAAGAAAAAGGCTATGGTTGGGTTGCGGAGCATATTTAATGGCGTCTTTAGATTTGGATAATGATATGAAACAAGATGTTAAAATTTCAGAAGGTGTTGAATCTTTAGATGATTTTAGATCTAGTGCTATGAGTTGTTTTGAAAGTTTAGGTTTACCTAATAAGAGAATGGAGCGTTGGAAATATACGGATTTAACCAGAAAGCTTTATGGGTATGATCCACAGCCTTTGGTAGGAGATTGCCGCGCTTCGCTCGCAACGACAAGCAAGGGTGCTCTTGAGGCGTTAAATGAAGATTCGCTCAAGGGTGCTCTTGAGGCTTCAGATGAGGATTCTCTCGCAACGACAGTGCCCCAGCCTCTGGCGGGAGATTGCCGCGCTTCGCTCGCAACGACAACGACAACAGCAGAGTCACATCAAGATAGCTCGGTAGCACCTCCTTCGTCTTTGCGAGCGAAGCGTGGCAATCTCCTGCCAGATATCGGCTTAAAAAATAGCGTAAAACTTTATTTTCAAAATGGCATTTGGCAAAAAGACTTAACAGATACAAAAACTATTCCTGATGGAGTAGTTATAAAATCTTTATCTAGCGTTATAGCTAGTAACCCAACCAAAGTTTTAAATAAATTCAAAGAACTAGATCACTCATCTGAGCCGATGTTAGCTTTAAATCAAGCTGAAGTATTTGATGGAATTGAGCTAGATATACAACAAGATTTAATATTAGATGATCCTATAGAGTTTATTTATCTTAATAATAATGAGGCTTTTAAGAATAAAGATAAAACATGCCAAGTCGCAAATTATAGGCATATTATAAATATTGCTAAGGGCGCTAATGTTAAGATAGTTGAGCATGTTGATAGTTCGTTTTCAACACCAAGTGAAAAAGCTATAGCTCACCCTAAAAACATTTTATTAAATAATATAGTTTGGCAAATTGATTTAGCTGAAGCTGCTAGATTAGATTATTTACATTATGGTAAAAGGCATGCCAGTCCAATTGATGATTTAGCGAATGCAAATGCATTAGTGCATTATGTTAAAGTTAATCAAGCCAAAGATAGTGTTTTTACAGCTTTTAGTGCTGATTTTAATGCTAATTTTAATAATATCTTACAACGCTTTGATATTAATGTAGATTTAAATGAGTCTGGTGCGAGGTGCCAGTTAAATGGAGTTTATACTTTAAGCTCAAAAGCGCATAGTGATCATCACACGAGGGTAAATCATTTAGCTGATAATACTATAAGTGGTGAGCATTATAATGGAGTATTAAGTGATAAGAGCATAGGCGTATTTAATGGGCAGGTTAAAGCTTTTAACGGTACAAAAGGCGTTGAAGCACATCAGCTTAACCATAATTTATTATTAACTCCTGGGGCTACTATATTTACTAAACCGCAATTAGAGATTGAAACTGATGATGTCCAGTGCTCGCATGGTGCAAGTGTCGGTGAGTTGGATGAGACATCAATGTTTTATTTATCATCAAGAGGAATTGATAGAGAAACTGCTAAATTAATGTTAACTCAAGCATTTTTAATGAAGCCTGTAGTGCATGCAGATTTTACCTGTTGGAGTGAGTTTGTAACCGGGTTATTATTAAAAGCAATTAAGGGACATTTTTGGTGTCAAAAAGGGGTTTAAGATGAGTGATTTTAATATTGAGGAGGTAAGGCTTAAGTTTCCTCTTTTAAATAAAATATTAGAGTCAAAATCAAAGCCAATAGTTTATTTAGATAGTGCCGCAACCTCACAAAAGCCCCAAAGTGTTATAGATGCTATTACTAATTATTATGAATCGCAAAATTCAAATGTTCATAGAAGTGCGCATTATTTAGCAGCTTTAGCCACGGAGAAATTTGAAGACACTAGAGCAAAAGCTCAAAAATTTTTAAATGCTAAAAGCTCAAGTGAAGTGATTTTTACTAAAGGAGTTACAGAGGCAATTAATTTAGTTGCAAATAGTTTTTCTAAAGCTTTTTTAAAAGCAGGCGATGAAGTGTTAATTACGCAAATGGAGCATCATGCCAATATTGTTCCGTGGCAAATGTTGCAAGAGCAAATGGGAATAGTTTTAAAATATATTCCTTTTAATAAACAAGGTGAGCTGGATTTAGATTTAGATAAATATTTTACGGATAAAACCAAATTATTTTGCGTGACGGCGATGTCCAATGCTTTGGGCACTATTAACCCGATAGAAAAATTAATTGAATATGCGCATGATAGGGATGTTCCTGTTTTAGTTGATGGTGCACAATCAGCGGTGCATGGCCCGGTTGATGTACAAACTTTGGATTGTGATTTTTTTGTGTGTTCTTCGCATAAGATGTATGGCCCAACTGGGGTCGGGGTTTTATATGGTAAAGAAAAATGGCTTGATAAAATGCCGCCATATCAAACTGGGGGTGAGATGATTGAGCATGTAAGTTTTGCTAAAACTACATTTGCTGATCTGCCACATAAGTTTGAAGCTGGAACTCCAAATATTGCAGGTGTAATTGGTTTTGGCGCAGCTTTAGATTTTATGAATTCAATAGATTGGAATAAAGCAAGAGCGCATGAAGATGATTTATTAAAATACTCGACTGAGAAGTTATTAGAATTTGAGAATTTGAGAATTATAGGTACAGCCGATAATAAAGGGCCTATTATATCTTTTGTGTTTGATGATATTCATGCTAATGATATCAGCTCGATTGTAGATGAATGTGGTGTTGCTGTACGCGTTGGGCATCATTGCGCGATGCCGGCGATGGAGGCTTTTGCTGTAAGCTCTACTGTTAGGGCATCATTTTCGATGTATAATACTAAAGAGGATATAGACTTTTTAGTTGCAGCATTACACGAGGTTCGTAAAATTTTTGCATAAACAAATAAATTACGAGCGCAGCAGTCGTTGCGAGCCTACGGCGAAGCAATCTTGTGCTGGGTGCAAAGCACGAAGTACGTAATTACGAGCGCAGTCGTTGCGAGCCTACGGCGAAGCAATCTTGTGCTAGGTGCAAAGCACGAAGTACGTATCGATTTGTAGAAATCGATAAAATAAATTTTTATTTAAGGAGAATATAATGCCAGATTCAAACATCTTACCGTTAGTCCAGGATGACTTCATGATATCACTTACGAGCTCAGCTAGGAATTATCTAGGAAAATATGTCGCAGAGCATTTAGAAAAAGATAAAACTCAAAATAAAAATGCAGTTAGATTTTCTATAAAGCGCGCTGGATGCTCAGGTTGGATGTATATAAGTGAATTATGTAAAGATACTGATGCTTTAGATGATGATTTTAGTTTTGAAGTTAAATCTAAATCTGATAACAACTTTAAAATTTATGTAGCTAAAGATGCTAAAAGTGCTTTAAATGGAGTTGTCGTAGATTATGTAAAACAAAATTTAGGCCAATCTAAATTAACTTATCATAACCCAAATGAAACCGCTAAGTGTGGCTGCGGCGAAAGTTTTATGATGGATGATGATGATAAATTAGATAATAAAAAAGATTAGATATAGATTAAGAGAAATATTAAGAGAAACTAACCATGCGCATGCAAGATATAGCAATAGTAAAACGAGAAGTAGAAGGGCATTTAGTTCCTTATGGCGAGCAAGTAACTTTACTTCCAGGGCAAGAAGTTTTGGTAACTCAGGCTTTAGGAGGCAGTTTTACTCTTAATGTAAATGGTAATTTAGTTAGAATTGATGCTAAAGATGCTGATGCTATCGGCAAAGAAATTCCGGATAATATTTTAAATAAAAAAGATGAAAAGGAAGTAGATTTAAAATCTGATTTAAAAGAAGAGCTTGTTTGGGATCAAATGCGTACATGCTATGACCCAGAGATTCCGGTAAATGTTGTTGATTTAGGTTTGATTTACGATGTGCAATTAAATAGACGTGAAGAAGGCGGTTATCATGTGGCAGTACAAATGACGCTCACCGCTCCTGGGTGTGGAATGGGGCCGGTTATTGTAGCTGATGTTGAACAGGCGATTATGTCCATCCCGCAGGTTTATAAGGCCGATGCGGTTTTAGTTTTTGACCCACCTTGGGATTCAGATATGATGAGTGAAGAGGCGAAATTAGAGCTTGGGATGCTTTAAATCTGCGATGGAAACAGCGACATTTCCAAATCATATACCGGCGTACTCGGAATTGTATCATCCCGGCAGACCGGGCAATTTCTATTTAGCGCAAGCCACGGATCAACGCATTCTTTATGAAATACATGAAAGCATTGTAAAGTAGTGATATCAGCAAAACCAGATTCTGCAAAAGGTGTCAGGCAAATAGTACACTCTTTTTGCTCACTCAGGGTATCTAGATTGCTAAGCTCAATATTAAAACTATTAGCATTTGGGTTTTCTAGTCTTCTATTTGGCGCGACAGGGGGTATTTGACGTTCTACTCTTGGATCCTGAACATTTGGGTGTTCATTGATGCCAATTGGGTGCTCGTCCATTTGTCGGTTGTTTTGCTCTTTGCATAAAGCGTTCAATAGCAGGCACGGACATGCCAATAAACTGCATAAACACTCCATGGATTTCTCACACAATCTGGCCATAAAAGAGCACATATGACGTATCGGGAAGCAAATCTTATCCCTTAGCTCATCATTACTGCCAATAATTTTTATGCAGCTAAGAGTAACCAGGAGTCCCAAAGAAACCATAGTAATCATAAATATATTAGTTTTAGCTTTAATATCTTCGTATAAAGAGCAGTTTAGGTAATAGTGTGTTGTGCAGCTTTGTATGTTAGACATATAACTTAGATTAGAGGTATCTTCGCAAGAAAGTATTAGTGTGCCTATGTTTTGCTCAAAGCATCTGTCAGTGTTGCTTTGATACGATGCTTGTTGTTTATTAGCATTTATTGGGAGTAAGCATTTACACAAGGAGTTGAAAATTTGGTAGTTAGAGTTTTCTTGGCTCATGTTGAATTTTTTTGCTTTTATTTTTTTGATTTTATATAACAAGTCTACTTAAAATTAATTAAAGAGTGAAGCTTGTTATAATGTCTGGATTTTGTATTTAATTAATATGGACAGGGAGCTAGTTTTATAATATTTTTTTATAAAATTAATTCAAAAAAAACTATTTACAACGGCTAAAATTTAGGTTATGCTGATTCCGAGTCAGCAATAATAATAATAAAAGCTGTTGATGTGCTTATCCAATAGCAAGACTCGTTGATAATAATAATAACCTCTGAGGAGTGGTTTTTTTTTCATAATTATTATCCGGGCTGGTATCATTTGATATTTAGTCGGACGAGTCTGTTTTTCTTTCTTTTTACCTTCTTCATTCTGGCAACAAAATAAAGCTATAATACCAATATATAGAAATATTTTAAACAAGGTTGCTTGCATGAGCTCAATAGCATTACTCCCAGGAACATTTGATCCTATAACCTTAGGGCATGTAGATCTAGTCAAGCGCGCCTTAAATTTATTTGATGAAGTGGTTATTGGTGTAAGTACCGCAGATGGAAAAAGTCCTTTATTAAAGTTAGATAAAAGAATAGATCTTGTAAAATCGGTATTTAAAGATAATCCAAAAATATCAGTAACTCCATTATCAGGTTTATTAGTAGATTTTCTTCAAGAAAATAATATTAAAATTTTACTAAGAGGTCTTAGAAACTCAATGGATACAAGTTATGAGCTTGAGATGTTAGATATGAATCGCGCACTTAGTGAAACCAAAAATTTTACTTATGAGACAGTTTTCTTGTTTCCTAGTGATAATTTGAGGTATATTTCATCATCTAGAGTGAGAGAGATATTTAAATTAGGTGGGGATATTCGCTCATTTGTTCCACCTGAAGTTTTGCAATATTTGAGGTCTTAAATTATGGCATTAATTATCACGGATGAGTGTATAAACTGCGATGTTTGTGAAGATGAATGCCCGAATCAGGCTATATATGAGGGTGTAGATATCTTTGAGATTTTGGCAGATAAATGCACAGAATGTGTTGGGCACTTCGATAATTCACAATGTGTGGAAGTTTGCCCGGTTGATTGTATTATCATTGATCCAAATAATACAGAAACTAAAGATCAGCTTTTTGCAAAATATAAAAAGTTAACTTCCTAGATCAGTTTAGGATCAGTTTAGGATCAATTTAGGATCAATTTAGGATCAGTTTAGGATCAATTTAGGATCAATATCCTAAGTCAAAATTACTTATTTACAAACTGGCTCGGTTGCATTTATCCTTAACGCATAATAATTATAATAAATAAAAGTTTTTAGGGTGAGCAAGTGTCTGATTTAACTTCTCCTGGTGTTCAATTGGTTGACTTGAGTGATGAAAGTCCAGCCTTATCTAAAATCTTGGATCGCATGGATGATGCCATAGATGAGAAACGCTTTAGCTGTTTTTTAAATTGTTTGTTCTTTGATTTTAGCTACTCAAGAGTGATCTCTTCTGATCTTTTAGAAAAAATTAAGAGTATTGACCTAAACATAACAGATGATGAACTGTTAGCTTTAGTCGAAGAAAATGATATAAAAAGGCTTTTATTTTTATTTGATATATATCCAGATCTTATTGATAGATTAAAACAGCCGATTAATGGTGTTTACCCTTTGGATTTAGCTTTAGATAGGCAGAACTATAAGAGCTATAGTACGGCGCAGTATCTTATTGAAAATCAAGTTACAGTTAAAGTATCTACTTTAGATAAGATGCTAAGTATTCCAGATAAGATGCTAAGTATTCCATTATTTGATACAGGTCGTTGGGTCAGCGCTAAAAAGTTATTTATAAAAGCTATTTATTTGATTTGGACCCGAACTGGTATGGATAATCCTGCGGAGTATATGGAATCTCAACGTAGAGCTTCTATTGTAGAGATTATAGGTGGTTGGCAGAGTTTGGATAAACTGGCCTATAAGGTTAGAGATTTAGATTTATCATTAAGCTTTTATGATGAAACAGGTTGTACTCCTTTGATAAATGCAATTAAAAATAATTTTTTGCAACAAGAGTATGAGTTAAGCTTTTATGGTAGTTTTTTAATCCTTGAAAATTCGGATGTTAATCTTGCAGATACAGCGGGCAAATTGCCATTGACTTATGCCTTTGAGGCTTTAAATGAAAGGTTCGTTGATATGCTATTGCAATCAGGAGCGCAGGTTACGCTGAGTATGTTACAAGAGTATGAGAGCCTGCCTGAATTAAGCGCTAATTTAAAACAAAAGTGCACAAAGATAAGAGATACTTATTATTTATATGAAATTATTAAATCAGGGAGCATAACTTCTTTAAAATCAGCGCTAGGGTCTAAGAAGTTTTTCTTAAGCATGCTAGATCAAGATGGCTATAACGCTTTATATCATGCGGCTAATTTTGCTAAACCTGGAGATGATAAAAGTTATAAGATAGCGTATGAGATGTTTAATTTATTGGTGGGTAAAGGCGTTAATTTAAAAACTGATTTTAAAATTAGAGATAAGCAACTTATGTTTTTATTAATAAAGAGCAAAAACATATCTCTTCTTGAGCGCGCTTTTGAGCTTGGAGCTAGTCCATATAGTGCTAATTATTACGGTAAATTATTTATTCATGAAGCTATTGATGCTGATTCTCCTGAAATTGTTGACTTATTATTGAGCAAAGTAGAGGCTTCTGAAGATAAGAAAACAGATTTTTTATGTTATGCTGCAAGCCATGGGTCTTATCAGATGCTGAGCCGCCTATTAGAAAAGGATGGTTTTGACCATGATTTAAGGGATAACTATATCAGATCAACGCCTTTGCTTTGGGCGTGTATGTATGGAAAGGTTACTAATATAGGTAATTTATTATTAAAAGGAGCTAATTCTAATTATCAAGCTGATGATAACCTTACACCATTAAGAGCACTGTCGTTATCTTTTAAAAATAACGCCCCCAGGCTTTCTGATTCATTAGGCAAGGCGGTGCAGTGTCTTCTAGATACTGGTGCCCAGGTATCTGTAGGCGATATGAATGTTGTTCTTCACGAAGATAATTTTGAGTTGTTTTCATTATTCTTAAATCATTGGTTGAGACAAGATGGAGTAAGTGTTGATGATATCTCTAAGTTTGCTGGGACATTTAATACTGACGCAGGTTTTAGCATTATAAGTGATACGTTTATGTTTGCTGCTGTTAATGGACATTTAGAGACTATTAAGTTTATTGTGGAAAATGATCTTGAGGCCAGTAATTTTATAAGATATGCCGATGAAGCTAGTGTTAGCTTGGTGTCGCCACTATATATTTGTGCAGCTAGTGGAAAAGTAGATATTGTGAAATATTTAATAAAAGATATGACAAGACTTTATAACTCTAATAAAGAGACACATACCTGGATCCTTACTGATGCTTTTTTTGGAGCATTAGAAAAGCAATTAAGATTTGGTAGTGAGGACTCTGCGTGTGCATCTGAGGAAGATCGGGGGGATTTGTCTGCTCATCTTAAAGGTTGCTTTTGTTGCGATAACCATTATGAGTCGGTTAATTTACTCTGGCAGCAACTTTCTGATATTCCATTAGCTGAGGCTTCCAACGATGAATTTATTCGCGTTCATAAGCATGCGAATCGAGTTAGAATCAAAACTAACGTTAAGATTAGCATGGGTGATAGAA
>CAJQSL010000048.1 GCA_905612315.1 uncultured Francisellaceae bacterium | reverse complement strand
AAGTGGTTTTTTTATGATTTATCAACCTGTTATGCGAAAAAGTCATTTCTTAAGTTGACGGCTATGCCCCAAAGGGGAAGGAAAAAATCTCCTCGCAACGACTAAGTGGCGTTTTTTTTATTTCTACAAAAATGCGTGTAAAGAGTAGATCCTAAAATTCCCTCAAAGAATAAGAATAAAAAGGAACTTATTGCCGAGCTAAATTTATTAAATTAAACTACCTCTAAATTATAATTTAGGAATGGATTTAATATGTCTAATATAGATAAAACCAAAAACCAAAAATACGCGAAACAAATATTCCGCGCCTATGACATAAGAGGAATTGCATACGAGCAACTTAGCGAAGAACTTATTTATGAGATCGGGCGTGTTTTAGGCTCTATGGTTCAAGAGCATAATCAGAATCAAATAATAACAGGAAGAGATGCAAGATTATCTAGTCCAGATTTAAGCAAATCTCTAAAACAAGGCATACTAGATAGCGGCTGTAATATTTGTGATATCGGCATAGTCCCAACTCCTTTATTATATTTTGCCACTAATTATTTAGAATCTAATAGTGGGGTTATGCTAACCGGAAGCCATAATCCAAAAAACCATAATGGCATTAAAACTTTAATAAATGGCACAACTTTATCTCAAGATGGGGTTCAACAAATTTATAAAAGAATAATAAATAAAGATTATTTATCTGCACCTGAGAACAACCGCGGCTCTATAACCCAAACAGATGTGAGTGATGCTTATATAAAAAGAATTACTGATGCCCACCCTCTTTCTAAAAAATTAAAAGTTATAATAGATGCTGGAAATGGTGCTGCAAGTGAAATAGGCCCAAGATTATTCAGCGCTCTAAATTGTGATTTAACTTCTCTTTATTGTGAATTAGATGGAAACTTCCCAAATCATCATCCAGACCCAAGCAAACCTGAGAATCTAAAAGATTTAATACAAGCTGTAATAAACAAAAAAGCTGATATCGGGCTTGCCTTCGATGGGGATGCTGACAGACTAGGAGTCATAACTTCAACTGGACATATAATCTGGCCAGATAGACAAATGATGCTATACGCTAAAGCTGTTTTAGAAGAAAAACCTGGTGCCAAAATAGTATTTGATGTTAAATGCTCAAAATACTTAGCGCAAATTATTAAAGAAAACAATGGCATACCTATTATGCATCAAACCGGCCACTCTGTTTTAAAGAAAAAGATGATCGAAGAAAAGGCCGAGCTTGCAGGAGAAATGAGCGGGCATATCTTCTTTAAACATAAATGGTATGGCTTTGACGATGCTTTATATACAGCGACACGACTGCTTGAAATTTTGAGCAATACAGATATTTCCAGTGATGAGCTATTCAAACAATTTCCGGAGCCTGCTAGCACTCCTGAGATAAATATCAAAGTATCTGAAGAAGAAAAATTTAATATAGTTAATACTCTTAAAAATAAAGTTAAAGAGCTTCAAATAAATAAAGATATTGATTTTCTAGATTCAGATCTAATAACTATTGATGGGCTTCGAGTAGAGTTTAAAACAGGCTGGGGGTTAATTCGAGCATCAAACACAACTGCATGTTTAGTTACTAGATTTGAAGCAGATAATAATGATGAGCTATTAATCATAAAAAACAAGTTTCTCAAACTTATTGAAGATAACTTTGAGAGTATTGACGCATCTAATCTAAAGTAATTAATTAAATTAAATTCAAAATTTGACAGAATTAATAACTAGATAGATAATTTAACAAAACATATTTAAAATTAGGGAAAAACAATGATTCGAGGAATATTTAAAATATTTAAAAAAAGAAATAAAAGCTATATAAGTGATTCAGATAAATTTCTTCATGAATTTGATCAAAAAAACACTGCAAGATCAAAATCTCAAAGAGAAGAGATTTCTAAGCATCGAAATATTTTTAATAGAAAAACTGATACTACAATAAAATGGTAGCCTTTAATTAAACTGCAACTTATAATTATATGCAATAATAATAGCGCATAACTATAGACCTTAAGGCAATTCTGAGTGGCACACCCAAACAAATCAAAAAACAAAAGCAGCTTAAGAAAATCATATATTGCAATTTGCTCTGCTATTACTCTGTCATTTTTAGCACAAAACAGCTTTGGCGATGAAACTAAAGACTTAAACCCTTACCATGAATACTGGTCGTGCCAAATAACCGAAAATGACTCAGATACACCAGATGCTCCCAAAAAAAAATGGGCATGTGTAAAAGCAAAGTCAAATAGAAATACAAAATTATTTGATAAAGACCTATCAAATAATGAAAAACAACAACTCTTAACTAATGCCCTTGGATGGATACCCGACACATCTGATACCCTTAAAACTTGTAATACCTGCCAGGGCAAGTATTACAAGCATCCATTTAAAGCTAAAGACGTTCCTCTGAGCAAATCACTATCAACAGTTGAATATAGTAAATTCCAAGAAGACATAAAAAAGCACCAACTGCACTTTCAAGGAAATGTAGAGCTAGCACAACCAAGTAGAATCTTATACACAGATTACGCAACTATTGATTATAATCCTAAAACCCAAAAACCATCTATCATAAACGCTAAGGGAAATGTAAAGATAATCCAACCTGGGGAGATGATAATTGCACAAAAAGGAATCGCATATTTATCTTCACATAAAGGAACGCTTGATAATGCAATCTATTTATTTGAAGTTCCTTCAAACTGGCAACTAAAAGAGCAATTCAAAGATAAAAACTTCACTGGATTTGCTCATGGTAAAGCCAGTAAAATGGTACAAACAAGCCAATACAATTATATCCTTGATAATGCAACCTATACCACCTGCCCCCCGACAAAACACACTTGGGAGTTAAGCGCAAAAAAAATAAATTTAAATAAAAAGACCAATAGAGGTGTATCTAAACACACAGTAATGCGCATCCTTGGTGTACCAGTATTTTACTTTCCATACTTTTCTTTTCCTCTAGGCAACCAAAGACAATCCGGATTGCTCTATCCATCTATGGCATATAACTCTAATGATGGGATATCCTTAGGTATTCCATATTACTTCAACCTTGCACCTAATTATGATGACACTTTTACTCCTATTTTCTATGAAAAAAGAGGAGTAATGGCATATAATCAGTTTAGATTATTAACTCAAAAAAGCTCCTGGGTTAACAACCTATACTACATGCCAGGAGATGCCAAAACACACACTGACAGATACTTTGGTGACCTAACTGGCAAATACACATTTAACTCCAACTGGTCAAGTAATTTACTTTACCAAATTGTAAGCGATGCAGCTTATTTTTCTGATTTTGACAATAACTCACCGGAGGACGCTAATAGAGTAACTCTAGAGCGCAGTGCAAACTTAGCCTTTCATAATGCGAATTGGGACTTTAACGCTCTAGTATCCGATTATGACGTTGTAAACAAGGATCTATCAGTTGCAAATACTCCTTATAATCGCCTACCTGACATTTCACTTAACTACGATAGTCTAAATAACTGGCACGGTTTTAGCCTCGACATAAACAATGACTTAACTTATTTCCAAAAAGATTCGAGACAAAACCAAAGTCCTTCAGTTCAGGGCATGCGCGCCTACGTCATACCTGATCTAAAATGGCAACTAAACAAACCATATACTTTTATAAATCAAGATATTCGTGGATTTGCAAGGTTTTACCAAGATCTGAAATACCCTGCTGGCAGCACTGGAAGCAACCCTAAGTCAACTAATACAATAATACCCCAGTATCAACTAATATCAGGCCTAAATTTCACTAAAGATTTTCTATTTAGTCAAAACAAATACCAGCAAAGCTTAACTCCTAAAATTGGGTATTTATACACACCTTACCGCGATCAAAACTCTCTACCTATTTTTGACAGTAGTGTAATAGGCTTCTCTTACGATCAACTATTTTCAAATAGAAACCTTTCAGGATATGATCGCATACAAAACACTAATCAAATAACTTATGCTCTTACAACAACCATAACAAATGAAGATCAGCCTATATTAGATTTTGGTATCGGACAAATTTATTACTTTAACACGAGAAAGGTTGGGATATGCGACACTTCCAACTCGTCTTGCTTGACATCTGAAATTCCAAACATAGACCAGGATTTTTCTGACGTGGCTGATAAATTAACCTATCACATTAATCCTCAGTGGCAGTTCTCCTTAAATAATACTTACGACTTCAATTTCAACAAGCTAGATTCTTTAAGTTACCTACTGCAATATAATCAAGACCCTAAACATCTTGCTAATCTCGAATATAGCACGAATAGATATGACTATGGATCTTTAAGCAATGAGCAAATCTCATCAGGAGTCAAGCCACCTAGAAACTCACAAATGATAGGTTCCTTCATATGGCAACTAACCCCTCCCTGGCACCTATTAGGGAGATGGAACTACTCATTATCTAAACACAAGAGCATAGATATGTTTGCAGGCATTGCCTACGACTCATGCTGCTGGGTTAGCAGCCTTGGTTTTAGACGTTATCGAGATTCTATTGATGACCCAAATAATCCGAATGATTATTCTGGTCGCCTCAATACTTCTTTCATGATACAATTTGAGCTCAAAGGCCTCGGGAGCTTGTCTTCAGCCCAGTTATCTAACATGGCTGCAAGTATTCCAGGCTACAAGCCATATGAATCAGGATTTAGATAAATGATAACAATGATAAAAAAAATGACATTAAAAAAGCTATTACTATGCTCTATAACCATTTGCGCAACCTTATCTACTACAGCTTATGCTGACGGATTCCCGAAACTTTCTCAAAAAAAAGATATCAGCACTCCAAATTATAACCCTGGAGCAACAGAACAAGTTGATTTAAACAAAATAGTAGCAGTCACTAACAACGATGTGATTACCCAGCTGGAACTGAATAACCAAGTCAACCAAGCAAAATCCGCATTAGAACATGCAAATATTCCAATTCCAGAACAAATAATACTTGAAAAGCAAATATTAAACCAACTAATAACCCAAAAGTTAGAGCTAGACTTAGCCAAAAAAAATGGGATCACAGCAAGTTATTTTGAAGTGGATCAAGCACTAAATCAAATAGCACTTAGAAACAAAATACCTCTTGCACAAATGAAACCATCTATTATAAGCGAATATGGCTCAATGAAGGAGTATAAGAAAATACTCCTAAAGGAAGTTATAATAAGAAAAATGAAGCAACAGGCAATAGCTTCTAGCAATATACAAATCACTCATAAGGAAATACAAAAGTTTTTGGACAAACAAAAACAACAACAAGCTCAACAAGTACAATATCAAGTAGCCCACATCCTAATACCACTACCGACAGAGCCAGATGCAAAAAACATAAAATCTACCAAAGAAAAAGCTGAAAGCATAAGAGAAAAAATAGTAAAAGGCATGTCTTTTACCAAGGCTGCAGCTTCATACTCCGCGGCAGGGGATGCAATGAAAGGGGGAGTTTTACCCTGGAAAACCCTAGATGAGCTTCCTGATGCTTTCCAAAGTGTTTCGAGTATGCAAATGAATAAAGTATCAACACTAGTTCGCTCACCAGGGGGCTTTAACATAATTAAACTTATAGGAAAAAGAGACCAGCCGGCACCTAAAATATTTATTAATAAATACCATATCCAACAAATTGTGATTAATGTCTCGCCAGTTGTCACAAACCTAGATGCTAAAGCTCGCCTTCTTAGAATCAGGGACACCTTATTACATACAAAAAAATCATTTGCTAAACTTGCTCGCTCTAACTCAGATGATTATAACACATCTGAAAAGGGTGGAGAATTAGACTGGGTATCCAGTGATCAACTAAATACGATTAACCCCAAGATGACTGAAATTGCTAGTAACCTTAAAATAAATAAAATATCTAAACCATTTAAATATGATAATAAATGGTATTTAATCAAGTTAATTGGCAAGAAAAAAATTGATAACACTTTAGACCTTCAAAAGCAACATGCCCAACAGGTTCTATTCCAGAAAAAAGCTATGAGCGCTCTTGATACTTGGGAGTCTGAACTAAGAGGAAGCTCTTATGTTAAGATTTTAGAGCCTAAATTACAATAAACATAAAAATAAAACATCCTGTTTTATCTACTTTGCGCCCCCAACGCCGTCTTTGCGAGCACGCATATATTATTGATTAGTATAAAAACATACTAATATATTAATATTTCTCTAATGCTTTAGTTATATGATTACTTTATCAAGACAACTTAAGCAAATATAGCTAGGAGCAACAAATGTCATTACAATTTCACAGCATAGAAACCATCGAAAAGTTTGTTAACTTTATTTTCGAGAAAAAAAGCCCTGATAATCAGATAACGAAGGAAGATATCTGGGGACTACTTCTTAATCACTCTATTTTAAAAGACCATGTAATAGTAAATATAACCGAGCCTTTTAGATTTAGGGACCCGAGACAGCAAACCCTAGAACGCAGAAACAAAGGAGCAATCCCGATGCCACTTTTGATAAGATGTTCGTCGGTATCTGAGAATGTATCTGGACGTGACAGATTTAGAGACTACGATCCAACAGGACCACACCTCGCAACTTATACAGCACAAACTCCTGACTTAGAGTATCAAACAGAACTTGATGACAAATACTTAGAGTGGCTCGAGAGAACACTGAGAATAACTGGTGAGGAATTTAAGATAGTATTACAACTACTTCATTTCACTATTACTCATGAAGATCCTTCTAGCTTATATATTCCTGAAGCAGATCAGGCAGATGGTGGAGGAGCAGCACAGCAGCCCGACCCAGTAGCTGGCGGAGCAGCAGGCCAGGCGCGACTACCAGAAGGATTTTTTGATGGTTCTCAGAGCTTTGTAGAGTCCACGATAATGCCCGTCGTAGTTGGGGCACATAAAACACAAGATGCCTTTATAGGTCTAGTTGCTTACCGTCCCCACAAAGAACATTGTCTGTTAAGATTTGTTGCAGAATTAAGACCAGCTCTTAGCGAAGAAGATGCCGAAACCCTAGAAGGAATAATAAAATCTGGTGGCATACGGCAATATTTTGAAAACAAAGTACGCGACGCTATACTTAGCCTCGCAATATTTGCACGGGTTAAACTTCCTGAAGGCACGCCCTCAGGAGCCGATAGCTTTCCTGACGAAACCCTAATGCTTATTGGGGAGCTTTTGGCGAACGTTGATAATCCTTTGAGATATAAATGCAACCCCATATCATCAGATGAAGCCGAAGCAGGAGGCGCCTCTGAACAAAAAGATCCTAGAGAAGAAAAACCACCAAAGGGCGCTGCCGCCACCGATTCAGAAGCACCAGAAGTCCTTCAACTGCAGCCAACAATAGAAGCTGCACTGCCGCTCAGATCACTAATGGGCAGCCCCCTACCAACGATACCAGAACAAAAAGCTGTTAGGCTAACTAATACTTCTGGCAAAACAAGAAAAAACAAACCTACCAACCCTAAAGGCTTTGGCCGTAGTGACCCCAGATTTGGGCCTAACACCTCCTTTTTTAATAGAGGTCGAAGACATTCGACCCAGGAACCTACACTTAAAGGCATATTGCAACAAGAAGTCTAGTAATTATATAATACAAATAGATATCATATAATTACTGAAAAAAATACACTCATAGGATATCGCATAGTATTTTTAGCAGCTCTATTAAAACCCCTGAGACTTTATCAAATCATAAAACTCAGACTTTTTAGTAGCATCTTCTAAAAACTCACCGCGCATGATTGCATTTGTCATACTAGTTTGATGATCCTTAACACCTCGAAGGTTCATGCATGAATGCGCAGCTTTTATAATAACGGCTAAACCTTTAGGCTCTATGAGCTGCTCAATAGTGTCTGTGATCATTACTGCCGCTTCTTCTTGAATTTGGGGTCTAGACATAACCCAATCTATAATTCTATTAAATTTACTAATCCCAATTATTCTATCACTAGGCAAAATACCCAACCAAACTTGGCCGGTTATTGGTAAAAAGTGATGTGAGCACATGCTTTGTAAATTAATTGGCCCTAAAGTATAAATCTCATCTAGATTTTTAGCATTAGGGAACTCAGTTACTGATGGCATTGGCTGATATCTTCCTTTAAAGAACTCATCAAAGAACATGTCACTCATGCGTCTTGCTGTATTTTTAGTGTTATGATCATTTTTATAATCTATTAGCAAAGTATCGAATACAGATTCCATCTTTTGCTCTAACTCTTGCTTTAATAATGCATGTTCGTGCGGTTGAATCCAATCTGATATATTATCATTCGAGCTAAAAGCAACCCCAGCATCTTCTAAGCGCTGTTTAATCTTGCTTGAAACACTTACTCCATTTGTATTAGAGGCATTACCTAAAGACTCTAAATTCTCTACAACTTCTGCTATATCAGTCATACTGATTGCCCTCCTATCGCACTTTAATTATAAAATATCAAACAAATTGAAAGGTATTGTCATATAAATTGCGCCAACTTTCAATCTGTAACTTTAAAATAAAATGAATTTCTGCTATTTTTTACTTGACTCCTAAACAATATTTTTACTATAATCTCCTCACTCTTTGGGGCTATAGCTCAGCTGGGAGAGCACTTGCATGGCATGCAAGGGGTCAGCGGTTCGATCCCGCTTAGCTCCACCAGACAATTTAACTGAAGAGTATGACGAAATTTTTGATTTACGTCCCCATCGTCTAGAGGCCTAGGACACTGCCCTTTCACGGCGGCAACAGGGGTTCGAACCCCCTTGGGGACGCCATTTTCTACGGTGTTCATCTTATGCATAAAAATTCGATACTTCACATTAGTACTTATAAATTTGCAAAACTGCATGACATCGAATACTTAAAACTTTCTTACTGGAATCTATGTTTTGCGTTGCAATTAAAAGGCGCCATTGTCTTCAGCCCTGAAGGCTTTAATCTTATGCTTGCAGGGCCTATTGATAGCATGAAAGTGTTAATAGATACTTTAGAGCAAGATCCCAGATTCAAAAATCTTCCAAATAAAATCTCTTATTGCGATGAGCAACCTTTTAAACATTTACAAATTAAACATAAAGACTTATTAGTTCCTAAAATAAGCACGGAATTGCAAGATAATAACCCAGCGCCTTATATCACCCCAAAAGATTTTAAACGCTGGATGGATCAAGGCTCTGATGACAAAGGTAATGAGTTTGTAATTTTAGATACAAGAAATGGCTTTGAGTTTAGGCAAGGCGCTTTCACCAAATCAAAACATTTTGACTTAATTAATTTCAGTGATTACCCAGAAGCTGTAGATCAAAATAAAGATGAAACCCTGCCATCAAAAGAAACCCCAATTGTAACTTTTTGCACCGGTGGCATAAGGTGTGAGAAAGCAGCGCCGTATTTAATTGCTCAAGGATATAAAAAAGTTTATCAACTTCAAGGAGGAATCTTAGATTATTTTAAAGAAGTTGGTGGTGATCATTATGATGGAGACTGCTTTGTGTTTGATGGCAGGACAGCTGTTGATTCTAGGAATCAGGCTGTGAATTAACTTCCCAACTCAAAACCATAAAAACCATTCAAAATATTTTTTAACTCATCTAATCCTATCTTCTTTTCAGATGAAAATACTTGCATACTAAATTTATCATCCAAGCCTTCTTGTTTTAATTTTGACTTTACTAAGGACAAAGATCTTATCTGCTGTTGTCTGGACAACTTATCCGCTTTTGTTAAAACCAAATGTAAAGGCATCATCGCTTTATTAGCCCAAGTTATAATCATCATATCTTCAGGTTTTAGTGGGTGTCTTATATCCATTAATAAAACCACACACTTTAAGCACTCTCGAGTCTCGAGATAAGAATAAAGAGTTCTTTGCCAACGCGCTTTCACAGTCCTTGAAACTTTGGCATACCCAAAACCTGGCAAATCGACTAACTTTTTATTATGCGTCTCAATATCATCTAGTGCAAAAAGATTTATTAGTTGAGTTCTACCTGGAGTTTTACTAGTTTTTGCCAATCTTTTATTATTAGTTAGAGTATTTAAAAGCGTGGACTTTCCTGCGTTTGACCTGCCAGCAAAAGCAACCTCAACGCCTACATCTTCAGGCAGTTGTTTAAGCTCAGCGGCACTGATTAAAAATTTTGCTTTGTTGTAAATATGCATAAAATTCCTATTAAAAATTTAAATATTCCATTTTTTAGAACTATCAAATAAAACCTAGTATATCAACCTTCTACTAGCATGTCTAAAAGCTACTCAACCTTCATCAAGACAAAAACATAAACCTCCTCAATACCAGCACTCTTCAAAACTTTTGCTATCGCATTCACGGTACTTCCAGTAGTCATGACATCATCTACCAATAACACTCTTTTAACTCCTTTTAATTTATTTTTATTTACACTAAAAGCTCCAGCTAAATTTAACTGCCGTTGCACTGCACTAAGACCAACTTGAGAAGATGTGACTTTTGTTTTTTTAAGTAAATTTAAAATAAGTTTGGACCTATAAAAATTAGCTAAAACTTTTGCAAATGGCACTACTTGATTAAAGCCTCGCTTTAATAATTTTACTCTATCTAAAGGCACTGGAATCACCACATCAATTTTTACAATATCATCTGAGTTAAAATTAGAGTTAGAGTTAAATTTTATTAAATT
>CAJQSL010000047.1 GCA_905612315.1 uncultured Francisellaceae bacterium | reverse complement strand
TATTCAGCTAAATTCATGCCTGAGTTTTTGGCAATGTTTTTAAGCGTTTCAAGTTTGGTTTTGTTTTTGTCTTATCAGGAAAAACAGACAAATATTTTTAAAAAATCAAATTATTATATTTTATTTAGCAGCGCACTTTTATTATTATTGGGAATGCTAGTTAGGCCTTATTATGCATTTTTTGGCTTGCCTTTATTTATTCGAGCAATTTTATCTTTATATAACAAAAAATTCTCAGAGAGTTTTATTTGCACTTTGACTGGCGTATTGGTTTTGAGTGTGTTTTATGCTTGGTATGGTTATTGGGTGCCGCATTTAAATAAAGTTTATGGGATGACCTATTTTTATATGGGATCTTCTATTATGCATAATGTGAAAACCATATTTACTACAGACCTTGTTTGGTTGTTATTTAAGGTATTATCTCATAGATATTTAGCCTGGGTTTTGATGCCATTTTGTTTGCATGGGGTGTATTTATACATCACAGATTATCATGCTAGATATACTAATAATTTTAATATATTAGCGGTTAGGTATTTAGTCTGGATAGGTTTGATAAGTTTATTAACTATGCCTTTTATTATAGGATTTCATTTTGAGCCACATAGATATTTCTTAGCGGCATCATATCCTATGCTTACAATTTTTTGTTATTTAAGTATGGTTAGAGTAGGCGAGTGTTTTGCATATAAAAAAGTTTTAATTTTATATATGATGATTTTTATAGCTATTGCCGGAGTATTAACCCCACAAATTTATAGAAGACATGGTTATATTAAAGCATTAGTTCATAAAAGAGCTGGTTTATTAAAGAATGTTGATCCAAAGGCGCTAATAATAACTACGGATGGAGGTGTTCCTACCGATTTATATATTTTGAATCGTAAAGGTTGGGCTATAAGTTTGCCTAGTAATTCAGACGAGCGCAATAAGTTGCTTGCGCATTTAAAATATTTAGGGGCAAAGTATATGCTTACGCCAGCGAAAGAGGCTCCTAAAGGTGATTTAGACAAAATTTTCCTAAAAAAACTTTAGTACAGCAAATTACATATAGCTAATAATAGTTTTTGTTTAGAACTCGAGTATAATGTATAAATAATAATTTAAGAGATATTATCTTTATGGCAACTTTAGCTATTCTTCCTGTTATTTTATCAGGTGGTTCCGGCACGCGGCTATGGCCCTTATCCAGAAAATCTTATCCAAAGCAACTAATACCTTTATTAAATAAATACTCTTTGCTACAAAATACCGTACAAAGATTATCTTGTATTGATGAGTTTGCAGTAAAGCCACTTATGATTTGTAATCATGAGCATAGATTTTTAGTAGCCGAGCAATTACGTGAGATTAATACCAAACCTAATGATATCATTTTAGAGCCAGTTGGGCGTAATACAACTGCTGCAATTGCAACAGCTGCTTTATATGCAAAAGATAAAAATATAAATATGATTTTGGTTTTGCCAGCCGATCATCATATCGAAAATTCTCAAGCTTTTTGTGATGCAGTAAAGGATGCAATTAAATTTGCTGAAGATGGATATCTTATGACTTTTGGAATTACTCCTGATAAACCTAATACTGGTTATGGTTATTTACAAAAAGGAGAAGATCTAGATAAAAATATATTTGAAGTTAAGCAATTTGTCGAAAAGCCAGATTTAGATACGGCTAAAAAATATTGTGATTCTGGAAAATATTTTTGGAATAGCGGGATGTTTTTATTTAACGTAGATAAAATTTTAGAAGAGCTTAAAAATTTTGCACCGATAAGTTTAGCAGCAGCAGAATTAGCTTTTTCAAAACAAACTAAAGATTTAGATTTTATAAGATTAGATGAGATAAGTTTTTCTAAAGCAAAAGATGAAGCTATAGATAAAGCAGTTATGGAAAAAGCTAATAAAGTTGCAATGCGAAGCTTAGATGCTGGTTGGAATGATATTGGGGCTTGGGATGCAGTGTTTGATATTGCATTGAAAAATAAGAAGGCAGATAAATTAGGCAATATTCAAGTTGGAGATGTGTTATTACAAGATGTACAAGATTCATATGTTAGATCGGAGTCTAGGTTAATTGCAGTGTTAGGTGTGAAAGATCAAATTATAGTAGAGACTCGAGATGCCGTTTTTGTTGCTGATAAATCTAAAGCACAGTTAGTTAAAAATTTAGTAAATCAACTAAAAGCTGAAAATAGAACTGAGCCTTTAAAGCATAGAATTTTGTATCGACCTTGGGGCTCGCATGAGTTATTAATTGATGAGCCTGGCTTTCAAGTTAGGTGGGTTAGGATTAAACCCGGTTGTGAAATGAACCTGCAACGACATATGAAGCGTAGCGAGCACTGGGTAGTTGTATCTGGTGTTGCTAATGCAGTGTGTGGGGATAAGAAAATGGTTTTACAAGAAAGTGAGTCTATATTTATTCCAAAAGGAGAGTTGCATCAGTTGGGGAATGCTAGTGGTGCTGGTGATGGAGATAATATTGGTGAGAATAATAGTGATAGTTGGCTGGAGGTTATAGAGATTCAGGTCGGTGAGTCTTTAGGTGAGCATGATATCGAGCGGATTTAGGTTTTTTTGTTTTATTAGCACGTTAAACTTGATTTATCTGCACTTTATATGCATAATACTAAATACAGAGTTAGCTATTAAAGAGCGTGTATTATGCCGACAAATTTCAAACCCATTTATACAATTAATTCTTCTATAGCAAATTACCTTATGAGAATTGAGGCTGCTAAAGAAAAGGTTAACATGCTGCCAGTTAATCCCACTGTTCTTTCTTCTTTGCGAGAAACTGCCAAATTATATACTACTCACTATTCAACTATGATTGAGGGAAACCAGTTAAAAGCTGATGAAGTTAAAGAGGTTATCAAGCTAGAAGGTCATTTTCCAGGTAGGGAGCGAGATGAAAATGAAGTTAAAGGATACTATGCAGCTTTGGCCCAATTAGAGCAATATGCAGCTCAGGATTCTTCTGTAACAGATAAGGTAGTTCAAACTATCCATGCTCTTGTAATGAGTGATGGGCGCACCCGCGTTAAGCCAACACCTTATCGTGATGGCCAGAATGTTATTAAAGACGGTGCTTCTGGAACAATAGTATACATGCCCCCAGAGTCCAAAGATGTTCCTGGGTTAATGCGAAATATGATTTCTTGGATAAAAGAAAATGATGAGTTGCCTATCCCTATTGTAGCAGCAATTACGCATTATCAATTTGCGACTATCCACCCTTACTATGATGGAAATGGCCGTACTAGCAGATTGTTAACAACTCTTATTCTTCATCTTGGCGGCTATGGTTTAAAAGGCTTGTATTCTCTTGAGGAATATTATGCTAAAAATTTATTGGGTTATTATCGTGCTATAAGTGTTGGTCCATCACATAATTATTACTTTGGTAGAGTCGAAAGTGATATTACCAATTGGATTGAGTATTTTACTGAAGGAATGGCTTTTTCCTTTGAAAAAGTGGTTGCGCAGATGGAAATATCTAATGAGAAAGGTGAAAAAGATCATTCTGATCTCATGCGCACCTTAGATCCAAAACAGCGTAAAGCGCTAGAGCTGTTTAGAGAATATGATTTAGTTACGAGCAAACAAGTTGGAGATCTTTTTGGTTTTCAACCACGTACTAATGCTGCTTTATGCAAAAAATGGGTTGAATCAGGTTTTCTTAAAATAGCTGATAGTAGTTTTAAGTCAAGAAAGTATAGGTTATCTAATAAGTTTAAAAAATTATTAGATATTTAATCGCATTTTATCGGCATAATATCGGCATGGTATAAATATTTCTCTTAAATAATGTCTTAGATAAATTTGGTTAAATAGATTTAAATCTTTTTGACTTGTGTATTCAAATCATTAATTAAATATATTATAAACGACCATAATTTATCTTGATCTAGCATTTGGTTTATTTGTTCAGAGGGTAAGAATCTTAGCATTTCTTTTTTAAAATCTATTGCTAGGCTATCTTCTGTTTTTAGTAATTTGCTTCTTTGTTCAAATAACTTTAAAAAGTGTTTTTCTGTTATTTTGCGATCATCTAGTTTTTTGGGTATTAATTCAAATCTAGGTTTTATTCCTTGTTGGTGCAGCCATAATATATCCCATAAGTCTCTATGTTTTATTCTATTTGGGCGTAGTGCAAAAGCTAGTAGTTTATCAGAATATATTTCTTCACGACTTTGAGCTTGTATTATTAAACCGTTAGTTCCCATATCAACATTATAAGGATTTATAAGCAGCATGGGTTGTTTTTCATATGAAGGCACAGAGCATATATCTATATTAATTCTTTGGGCTGGTAAGTGTTTTTGCTTAGGTCTTGTTTCTACTTTGATTTTCCAGGTATCAACATTTTTTATGTCTTTTGTTGGGTTATTTACTATTACTTTAAGATTATATTTTTCATTTAAATTTTCAGTTAGTATTTCTCCCATAGTTGATAAGCTATTTCGAGAAAAATTTTCTCCTCCGGTAAAGTCGAGGTCTTCGCTTAACCTTACGCCTCCATAGCATGCTCTTAGGCAAGTTCCACCTATGAATGTTAATTCATGCATTAAATTATTTTGGCTTAAAGTTCGCAAGATATCTTGATGCAAAAGTTCTTTTTCAACTACTACTCTTAATGACGAGAAATTGGGTTGGTTTTTTAATGCTTCAGTTACTAATTTATCGAATAAGTTCATTTGCAATATCCCAATCAATCAAATCACAATTTCGTCGTGTTGCTTTCATGTCTCTTAAGGCCTGCTCAACATTTGCGCGCCATAGTCCACAGGCATGATCATAAACTAGATTTTTTGTAAGTTCTGCAGGTTTTTGGTTGGTATGAATAAATTCAATAGTTCCAAATTCTGAGCATGAAATAGTATTGCTTCGGCCGGATGACATAATAGCTATATAGTTAATAGGTATTTGTGATATTACTCCGGATTCACTTAAAGTAGTTTCTAGGCTTATATAGTTAAATTCATCAGCACGCTTTAAAGCAGCTATGTGAAATAATATTAGCCCATCTTTTTTTATAGATTTTTTATGGACATATAGCCCTCGGCATGCTCGCTCTAGTATTCCTTGTTTTACGGATCTACTTAGCAGTGTTTTAAAATATGAATCAGATAGTTCTGAGAAAAGAGAGCGTAGGTCGCTATTTGTAAATAAATAATGCTTTTCATTGGCGTTTTCTGATAACCATTTATGTAAGTATTTTATTGGTAACATTATACTCTCACTACACATTAAGTTACAGTTATTGTAACCTAATGTAGAGTAATTGTCAATAAATAGCTTTTTTTTTGATTTAAAACCATGACAACCAAGATCAGTTCCGTGGATTATCATGACAATCCACAACAGAGTTGTCGATTGTCATAGTTTTTGTGTTCTTATTAAATAAAATTAAACTTATTTAAGCTGCTTATCACTCTACAGAAAGTTACAATAAGTGTAACTTTCTGTAGAGTGATTGTATTTAAAATTATATTTTATATTTTCGAAAAAAAGATTTAAATATAAAAAGGTAGAGTCTGCCATAGATAATATCTTATGTTATTAACTTTATTAAAATATGCATATGCACAAAATTTATTATCACATTTAAGTTCTTGGCCACCAATTAATAGTTTGTCTTTATCAGTGATGATAACTTTTGGTCTTTCTAAATTAGATTCATTTATTGTTAAAAATTTCTCGCTATTTTCCCAGCAGTTTTGATAATTATATGGAACATCTATATTTAAATAAGAGTAACAACCTTCACCGCAATAAGTATCTTTATGGTATCCGAATTGAAATATTTTACTTACTTGGTTATTTAATTTTCTATCGATTACATTATTTAAGTTAAGCATAAACCCTAAAGATTGATCTTTATATTTTGAATAAGCTGTTAGGAAGGCAACAAATATAAAAATTAACAACAAACAGATATATACTCTAAGGAAGTTTTCTTTTGATATGCTTTTAATTTTTTTATTTAATAATTTATTTTGACTAAGGGATGCATAAAACTCAGCCACTCCCATTCCTGAACTTATAAAAAAGCAGATTATAAATAAAAATATAAATCTAAATTCTTTGTGAGCAATTAAACTAAATGATAGTAAATTAATTAAAGCAACCCATATAAAAATAGGATATTTTTTAAATCCCAAATATGCAAAATAACAAAATGGGATAAATAAGACATTCCAGTGTTGAATGTTTTTTCCCAGGTAATAATAAAATGGTTTCGTGCCAAAGTTTTTTGCAACACCTTTGAAGATATTCATATAAAAGTTATATATTATGCTATGAAATGGGTATCCCCAGGTTAACCAGTCTAAAAAACCAAGAGGGATAAAGGTTAATAGAAACCCTATGGATAAAAACTTTGCTCTATATATAAAGTTTTTGCGTGAGCAATAAATTAATGAAAATGCTATTTCTGGTAATAGGTGAAATCTTAATATTGCAACTAGCCCAAAAATCAATCCTATTAAAATAAGAGAGTAAGAGTTTTCTTTAGTAATGTTATTATTTATATCAATATATTTAATAATGAGATAGCAATTTAGAGCAAATAAATATGCAGGCAGCGTTCCATTTAAAGTAAGCGGGGCATATAGAATTAATGCGTACCAGAATGCAGGAAGTAGAGCCGCAAGTAAGGACAGCTCTTTTTTATTAGGTAAAAATTTATGTGATTTGTAAGTAAGCTTATATGTTATGTAAATAGGCAATAGAGAAAATAAAATCATTATTATATTGGTGGCATATATATATAGCTTTGGGTTTGGGTTTATATATGAGCATAATTTCATAATACCTGCTAAAAACCCGGGATATACCCATGACCTTATACCATCATGCCATTCCCAAGCTAAAAAACCTCGGCCAAAAGCCAGATAGTGGGCAGGTTCTAGAGTTTGGAATATTTGATCTGGATGCATACTCATAGGCATAAAATAAGCTAATAAAAAACGAATTAGAAATGCAAATATTAGTAGATAAAATAGAGGTTTTTTAGTGAAAGTGTTTTTAATTAAGGTTTGCATACTATATCTTTTATTTTTATATGCTTTTGCATTTAGACCAGATTATATAGTTTCTTAACTTTTTTGTGTTAAACTTTTTAAACAACCAAGAGGGGGAGTGTTATTTGTGAAAGATGAATTAGCAAATAAAATAACAGCTTATATCATAGTCTATAACGATGTTGCTAAAATCGAGGCTGCAATTAATAGCGTCCTATGGGCCGATGAAATTTTAGTAATAGATTCACATAGCACTGATGGTACAACTGAATTAGCACAAAAATTAGGTGCAAAAGTAGTTCATGTTGAATTCAAAGGTTTTGGTGATTTAAGAAATAAAGCCTTGTCTCATTGTAAATATGATTGGATTTTTAGTTTAGATTCTGATGAAAGATGTACAGCGCAATTGCGTGATGAGATTTTAAAAATAGTTGATACACCTGTAGATAAACTTAATCATTATATTTATTTTGTGCCTCGTAGAAATTATTTTATGGGAAAATGGATTAAGCATTCAGGTTGGTATCCAAATTATCGTCAACCACAATTATTTAAAAAAGGTGCGATGAGTTATACAATGGATCCTGTACATGAAGGTTATATCGTAAATAAAGATAATTTATATAAGTCAGTTGAGTATTTAAAACAAGATTTATGGCAGATACCATTTCAAAATTTAGATCAGGTTATTGATAAGGCAAATAGATATTCACGCTTGGGAGTTTCTAAGCTAGCAAATAAAAATGAAAAACCTAGTTTGTTTAGAGCTTTATATAAAGGAGCTTGGTCGTTTATTAAGCATTATTTTTTTAAGAAAGGTTTTTTAGATGGTTGGGCAGGTTTTATAATAGCTTTAGGAAATTTTGAGGGCACTTTTTATAGATATGCCAAATTTTATGAGTATAAGAAGCAATGGCAAGTTCCGAAAAGTTTGCCTTTAAAAAGAGAAAGTTAATTATATTATTTTAAAATCTAAAATAAAAAATATTTTGGAGGATTGGGTTTATGTCAAATAAAATTTTAGTAACAGGTGGGGCAGGTTACATCGGCTCACATATGGTTTTGCAATTATTAGAGGATGATGAGAATTATCAGGTTTATGTGCTGGATGACTTATCTAACGGCGCTGTTGATAATTTATCTTTTATAGCGCGTAAAGGTTATACTGATAGGTTTGAGTTGGTAAATGGTAATTTTGGTGATGCTGATTTATTAAGAAAACTATTTTCAGAACATGATTTTTTAGCAGTTATGCATTTTGCAGCATTTATTCAAGTTGGTGAGTCGGTTACAAATCCTGCTAAGTATTATCATAATAATTTTTCTAATGCGATAACTTTATTAAATGAAATGGGACAAGCGGGAATTAAAAATTTAATATTCTCATCCACTGCTGCTATATTTGGTAATCCCGATTCAAAAGATGTGCCATTATTATCTAATGCTCCTAAAAAACCAATCAATCCGTATGGCGATAGCAAATTAAAAGTGGAGCAGGCATTACCTTTTTTTGATATGGCTTTTGGTATTAAATCAGCTTCACTAAGGTATTTTAATGTTTCTGGGGTTGACCCGTCTATGGAGATAATCCCAAAAGAAAGAACTGAGCCTACGCATTTAATTCCATTAGTTCTTCAAGCTGCAAGTGGCAGAAGAGAAGATATAAAAATCTTTGGTGTTGATTATGAAACACCAGACGGTACTTGTATTAGAGATTATATCCATGTATATGATTTATGCAGTGCGCATTTATTAGCATTGCAAAATCTAATAAAAGAATCAAAAAGTTTTGCAATTAATTTAGGATATGGTGAAGGTTTTTCAGTAAGAGAAGTAATTGAAAAAGCAAGAGTGATTACAGGGTGTGATATTAAAGCGATAGACACTCCAAGAAGGGAAGGAGACCCTGCAAGATTAATAGCCTCATCTGAGGAAGCTAGAGCTTTGGGTTGGGAGCCAAAGTATGCTAAGCTTGAGCTAATTTTAGCCCACGCTTGGGAAGCAGAAAAAAGGAAAGCAGGACATGATTCAGCAACAGAGCTCTAAAGATATAGAAAATATTGATAATCAGCTAGTTAATAAAAAATCTAATTATCAGCATTTAGTTGAAGATATAATTTCAAACGCTAAAAAATTAGGGGCAGATGAAGTCGCCGTTAGATTAAGTGCAGGTTTAGGCCTTAGTACTAATGTTCGAATGGGAAAGATTGAAACTCTTGAGCACAATCAGGACCAATCACTAAGTTTGACTGTTTATAAAAATAAGCAAAAAGCAAGTGTGCATGGTTCTGATTTAAGTAAAGATGGGATAAATAATTTAGTTAGCAAAGTTTGTAGTTTAGTAAATTTTACGCAAGCTGACCCTTGTGGGGGATTAATAGAATCTAAATATCTTGCAAAAGATTTTCCTGATTTAGATTGCTATCATCCTTGGGCCGTAAGTGTGGAAGAAAGCGTTAAGCTTGCCAAAGAAACCGAACAAGCGGCTTTGGATTATGATAGTAAAATTAAAAATTCTGAAGGCGGGGCGCTTAGCTCCTATCAAGGTATGAGTGTGCTAGGTTCATCTAATGGCTTTTTAAAAACTAGATTCTCATCAAGACATAGTTTGAGTTGTAGTGTAATAGCTCAAGAAAGTGACATGATGCAGCGAGACTATGATTACAGTGTTAAGCGCTGTGCAGATGACTTACTAAACCCTTCTGAAATTGGTAAATTAGCAGCAAGTAAGGCTGTGAAAAAATTAAATGCAAGAAAAGTTAAGACTCAAAACACCCCTGTAATTTTTCAAGCAGATGTTGCAACTGGCCTAATTTCCAGTTTTTTAAGTGCTATAGCGGGCTCTTCTATTTACAGAAATGCAAGTTTTTTAGAAGGTAAATTAGAACATAAATTATTTCCTGATTTTATTAACATTTATGATGATCCTTTTGTTTTAAGAGGATTAGCTAGTTCTCCATATGACTCTGAAGGCGCTGAAGTTTGTGCTAGTTATTTAATTCAAGAAGGGGTTTTAAATCAATTTTTATTGGGAAGTTATAGCGCTCGAAAATTAAATATGGAGCCTAATGGGCACTCAGGAGGTGCGCATAATATCATGGTTTCTGATATTAAAGAGCAGCTTAATTTTGATAATTTATTAAAAAAAATGGGTACAGGATTTTTAGTAACAGATGTTATTGGCCAGGGGGTGGATTTAGTAACTGGAAATTATTCACGCGGTGCGAATGGTTTTTGGATAGAAAATGGAGAAGTTAAATATCCAGTAGAAGAAGTTACTATTGCTGGAAATTTAAAAGACATGTTTTTAAATATTACAAATATTGGGTCAGATATAGACCAGCATGGTAGTGTTAGTTGTGGGTCTATTTTGATTGAGAAGATGATGTTGGCTGGGAGTTAGTTTTTTATGCTAAAAAATAATTTTAGCAATGTTGATCTACAAAAAAATTTGGGATTTATATTTTTCACATTGGCATTGTTATTAGCTTTATTAATTAGAACCTATTTTATGCATGGGCAAGTTTCAGATGGGCAGTTGTATGATACGATAGCAAGGGATTTAGCCAATAGTTCTGGGAGTATCTGGTCACCAATATGGTATACAGGCCCAAACTCAGCTGCGGCAAATGGAATTACGGCTATGTCTATTCCTGGCAATGTTCCTGTAGCAACTTCTTTTTATGAGCATCCTGCTTTTGTTATTTTTTTAACATCTTTGTTTTATAAAGCATTTGGCGGAAGCATTTTTGTTGGAAAATTATATATATTTACAACGTTTGTTCTAAATGTGTTTTTTGTTTGTTTAATCTGGCGTAGATTCTTTAAGACTTTATCTTGGCATTATTTATGGATTCCTGTTTTATTTTGGCTGTTTGTACCAGAGTTGTTGTGGATTTATAAAAGCAATATGTTTCAAAATACGGAGGCTGTATTTTCTTTATGTGCTAGTTGGTTAATTTTTGTATCTTTAGATATAAAACTTGATTACAAAAAAGATAAAACAGCCTTTTTTAAGACTTGTATTGTTACTAGTTTGGCAGCAATGGCATTATTTTTTGCTTTTTCAACTAATGGTCCTGAGTCTTTATTTCCTTTAGGTATTTATTTTGCACATTGGTTAGTTATTAGATCGGAAAGTTTTTGGTCTGCTTGTTTTAGAAGCTTTTTATTATTTTTGGTTTTTGTATTATTTGGCATAGCCTTTTTTTATTTTATACCTGAGGCATATCATAATTTCTATATGTATTTTAAAAATCAGGTGCTAGCCACTTTAAGTGGAGCCAGGGGTGGTGGAAGCATTGGGTGGCACCGGTTTTATATTTTATATAGTGTTTTTCAAAAATTAATTCCATTGCTGGTTTTGAGTATATTGTTTTATTATTTTTATTATAAAAATAAATTGGTTAACGACAGATCATTTTTTAAAAGTTTTGCTAGGTATATTAAGAATGATAAGAGAATTTTGTTGTTTATGTTAATTGGTTTTATGGCGTCAGCTCCAATTGTGTTAACTACCAGGCAGCATGTTTGGTATACTATGCAGTGTTTCTCATACTTTCTTTTAGGCTTTTTGTTTATCTTAACTCCAGTTATTGAATATTTCTTAGATTCGAATAAATTTCAACATATAAATAGTTCTAGGTTTAAATTATTAATGTTCGCACTGTTTCTAATGAGCATAGTATTTATCATTTTTAGTTCTGGAAAAACTTACAGAGATAAGAAAGTTTTTTCAGATGTGGTAAGTATATTAAATATTGTCCCCACTTCTACTATAGTGGGGACCAGTGGTAAAGAGAACTGGAGTCGTCTAATGATTTATTTGCAAAGATATGGTGAAGTTTATTTATCTTATGGAGGCAAGCATAAATATTATATAGCAGGAAAAGGATCTAAAGCTCCTGTTGGGTATAATAATTTAAATCTTAATACTAACCTTTATGATTTGTATATGAAAATAAGCTAGAAATTTTGAGGGATTTAAAATGAAATTTATAAAACAGGCCATAAAAATAGAGATTAATTTTGCGTTATCTAGGATTCGTTATAATTTATTAAATCGTTTAACTCATCAGCATTATATTAACAGGTATAAAAAGATTCCTAGGGCGAATACAAAGCAAAAAGTAGTTGTTACGTTAACTACTATTCCAGATAGGATTGGTAAGATAAAAGTAACCTTAAGTAGCTTGTTAGATCAAACTTACTCACCAGATGTTATTTATTTAGCAATACCTAAAATATCTAGAATAACTAATGAGCCATATGTTATACCTGATTGGCTGAAATATCATCCAATTATAAACATTTTGTATTGTGATAAAGATTATGGTCCGGCTAGTAAGTTGATACCGGCACTTTTAGCAGAGAGAGATAACCCAGATACGAAAATTATTGTAGTTGATGATGACAGGGTTTATGCAAAAACACTTATTGAGTCATTTTGTTATTGGTCTGATATTTTATCTGAGTGTGCAGTATGTGCCGGGGGTATAATGTTTCCTACGTCAGAAATGCCTAGTTGTACATATGATAAATATAAAGCCTCAGAGCCAAGTCTTGCTAGTTATTTAGTTGCCGTTGATGTGTTATTAGGTACAGATGGTTTTTTGGTAAAACCTAAATTTTTCGATCATTCTTTAACTTGTTATGATTCAGCCCCAAAATCGGCATTTTTTGAGGATGATTTTTGGATTAGCGGCAATTTAGCCAAAAGAAAGATAAAAAGGTATTTTATTCCATGTGACAGGAATGTTTTTCTTCGGGGCGCTTATGTTTCTAAGGATGCCAGGGACACCAGATCATTGCGGTTAAAAGAAAATAACGATAAGAAAAATGCTGATGAACTATATGAATATTTTGCTGACTATTGGTAATCTTGATTTGTATAGCTAGTTAAATTATTAAAATAGGTGTAAAGAAGTTAAAACTTGAGATGTGTTAACAATTGTTGTTAGTCTTGGATGGTAACGGCATATTTATAGTTAATCTGATAAAATCACCTAAGATATTAAGTATTTCAAATTTTTTTATAATATTTAAATCAATAGGTTCGGGTTTAGCAAGGAGCTGATCTATTTTCTGTGCTAGCGCCTTTACATCTCCAGGTGGCACCAACCAGTTGGCCATATTACCAGTTAATATTTCACTTGGACCAGAAATGCAATTTGTGCTTATTACAGGTGTGCCACAAATTAAAGACTCTATTAATACATTACCAAATGACTCAAAATCCGAACATAAAATAGTTACTTTAGCCTCTTTAAACCATGGGTATGGATTGTTTTGAAATCCGGCTATTATGACCTTATCTTGAATATTAAACTCTCTTATGAGCTCAACTAAGGCATTTGATTTTTCAGTAAGTAAGACTAATTTACAGTTAGTTTTGATTTTTTTAAATGCTGCGAATAATAAATCTTGACGTTTGCATTTTACTTCAAATCTAGCTGCGTGAATAATATAGTCTTTTCTTGGAATATTGGGGTTAGCTTGAAAACTTAAGGTTTTGATCTTATCAAAATCAAAAGGATTATAAATAGTGCAAATAGATTTAGGTTTTACTTTGGTAATATTTAAGATGCCTTTTTTTGTACCTTTAGAAACAGTAATTAAGTTTTTTTTGTTAAAATATTGTTGATGTTTTTTTATAAACCTTTTTTGTTTGTTTGGTTGATTTTCAGGTACATTTTTAAATGGTATGGTTGGGTCAATATGAATCCAGTAATAAAGTTTATTTCTAATATATTTTGGAAAAAGTAATTTTCTGTGTCCATAATTGGATAAAATTAAATCAAAATCACCATATTTTTTTTCAAGAGAAATAACTTTATGCCTCATTGCATGATCACTAAGCATTTTTTGTTTATCAAGCCAAGTAGGAAGTGTAGTGAAATGAATTTGGATATTTTTGCTTACAGGCATTAGAGCAAGTTTTTTGGCGCATATAATATGCACTTGTGCTTGACACATAGATATAAAGCCTTCAGCTACATTTAATAATATGCGGTCACTGCCTCCTTGGCCTATTTCGTGGGCAAGGAATAAAACTTTAATCATTCTGGTCTTAGCTTATCCTTAATTATTGGTTTGGTTGCAAGCGCTGCTATATAACAGAAGAAAAAGCCTGGGGCCAAATCAAGCAACCAAGAGTTTATGCAGGACCCTATTACAAACATTATAATAGTAGACTTACCCATGAGGCTAATAAGCGGGTCATTATTAATGTTTTTGTAGGCAAAGAATAAAAGCGCAAGATAGAGCGCAAGGCCAATAATCCCCAGCTGAAATGCTATTTCTATATATTGATTGTGCGGATTGGCGGTTAATGGCAAATGTTTTTTAGCAAAATTTGCGGTATAAACATCTTTTATACTGCCAGTGCCATAACCAAATATTGGTTTTTTGATAATTAATTTTGGGGCGTTAACATACCAAGACAGGCGAGTTCCATTTGACGTCCATGTTACATTATTTTTTTTGTATTCTATGGCATCATTTGCAGCTTGATATACTCTTGCAGTAAAGGTTTTTGAGTAATTTAATCCGACAGATATTGTTATTATTAATGAGATAATCAGTACTAAAATCTTTGTTAAGTTTTTTTTAATACTAAAGTGATTTTTGCTAGTTGCAACATGGAAGGCAAAGTATAGGATAAGTATACTTAGTATCAAGAACCCAGTTCTAGTTCCAGTAATAAAATATACATAATAGGTGCTAGCTAATGCAAAACATAGCCATATTACTTGGCTTATTTTGTTTTTTTGCGTTATATATTGGTATAGGCAAAATACAACTAAAATAGCCATAAAAGCTGATGTAATAATATGATGAATGAATATGTTTCCAGGGTTTGGTGTTCCTGATGGTAGGGGGACTTTAAAAAAGGCATGTAGGAATCCTATGGCAACACTTAACAGCATAGCGCTGGCAAATGCATAAATGCCAAGTTTTTTATGTTTTAAATCTTGGAATAGATAAATAAGTATTGGTACGATTAGTAGTTTATTATATTTCATAAGCCTTGCCATAGCGTCGTGAGGACTTGCTTCAGAATATAGAACACCTATTGCTAGTGCTAGGTATAGCATAACAGATATGGTCGCGAGCGGGTTGTTTTTAAGCGTATTATACTTTTTGCCCCATTCTCCCGATGTTAAAAACAATATCAATATTATAAGGGCAGTTATGTTTGTTCCTGCAGTTGTTGTCGGTATCATAAATCCTAGGAGGATAGCTAGCCATTTATTTGCATTATCTATTTTAGTTAAGGTTGGCTTTTCGATGGCAATGGAGTTATCTGCCAAGTATTTATTATGCAGAGTCATTTAGACAGGCCTCATTTTCGTTTGATTTTTGTAAAGTTGATTTTAATATATAGAATTAAAAAATTCAATTTGTAATTTAGACAAACAATAGGAATGGTGTCAAATACCGATCTCAGCTTGCACTTTTTTTTGTTTTAGAGTTTTCATTAGATTCTCAAAATTTTGTTTTTGGTTTGATCGATCTAATAAAGGATGTCCTAAGTGAATAACTGTTGCTGCAAATTTACCACTTTTTCTTTTAATTCCAGAATTAATTAATCTAATAATTAAATCTGAATCTTCATGCCCCCAACCTTCGTATCTTTGGTCAAAGCCATTTATTTTTAACAAATCTTCTCGCCAAATGCCCAAATTGCAACCTTTAGCATTTTTCCATTTATTTGGTGAAATTTTTCGTAATTTATTTAAAGGTAATGATATGAGAGGTAAAACTTTATTGCAGTTTCTGCTTAGACGTAGTTTTATTAAGTTGGGTAAATTAAATTGGTTAGCAGAGGTGTTTTCTTGTAAAGCGTGTTTCACCTGTTTTTCAGAAATTAAAATTCTACTGCCAGCTACAAAATAATTTTTTTCTGATAAATGGCCATGTTTCTCAATAAAGTTTTTTGGGCAAACGCAGTCGCCATCAACGAACACGCAGTATTCTCCAGTTGCGTCAATAATTGCCTTGTTTAAAATTGTGCTGGCACGAAAGCCTAAATCTTCATGCCAGATATGTTTAAGCTGGTATTTGAGTTGGTTTTTTAAATTATTAATTAAACTCAAAGTTTGGCTATTAGAGCCATCATCGGCAATTATTACTTCAAATTTATATTTTGTTTTTTGTTGATTTAGTGATTTTAGAACTAAAGATAAAGCTTCGGGCCAGTTATATGTTTTTATTATTACGGATATCTTTAAATTTTTTTGCATATTTAAGGAGGCCACCCTTAGTTTTTTTTATTGTATTAGATAGTTATTATTAGCTTATAACTATACGAAGTATACAGGTTTTTTACTTTATTTTAATTATTTTAGCAAGAGTTTTAATTTTCCCAAAGGCATATTTGTTGTTCTATGCTTTTTTCATAATTAGCCGTGAGAGTGGTTCGTATATACCAAGTAGGAGATAGAGAGCGGGCAAGAAGGATGTCAAATATAATTTTATAGTGCAACCAACTAGCTAGACAGATAATTTAACCACCTAGTTCCCATTTAATCTTTACTATGCGGCCGTTCCTTAATTCTAAGTGAATACAATCCTTGATGAAATTTTGTCAACATAATAACTTATAATATATATAGTAAATATAGCATATAAACTACTTTAATATTGGGATTTTGGCTATAATAACAACGTGGAAATTGTCGCACTTTTACATGGTATAGGTTAAAGGTTTATAATGAAACAACTTAAAAGATTACCAAAGCATTTACCCCCTAGGGACCAAAATCCTTTAAATAAAAAATATTTCAAATTTATCCCTAAAAAAATATTTCAAACTTGGGAAACTAATAAAGTCACTCCAGGCATGTACGATGCCGGGCATACTTGGATAGATAAAAATCCGGATTGGGAATATCATTTTTTTGATGAAGATGGTCGGCGTAATTTTATAAAAGATAATTTTCCAAAAAAAGTATTAGCGGCTTATGATACTTTAATTCCTGGTGCTTATAAGGCTGATTTGTGGCGATATTGCGTATTATATATTCATGGTGGGGTTTATGTAGATAGTAAGATTGTATTGTGCAATAAGTTAGATAAATTACTTGATATTGATACTAAGTTTACTTCTGTTAAAGAGCGTGGCGGTCTAAAGACTCTTAAAGGAGGGGTTCAGGTAACCTTTCTATGTTCAATGCCTAAACACCCTTTTCTAAAAAGAGCTATAGATCTTATCATCGAGAATATTAATTCAGGTTATTTTGGCGAGAATGCTATTTGTCCGACAGGTCCATTGGCAATGGGAAAGGCTATAAATTTAGTTTTGGGTAGGCAGGAAAGGCATAATTTCACCGTCGGTAAGCAAAAGATAGGTGAATTTGAATTTACTCTGTGGTTTTTTTCTACTAAATCTACTTTGTTTAAACCGCGTGCTATACACATAGTTTTTACTAATAGAAATATGGAAGTTGAATGTTTGCAGCTTGGCTATAGTTCTTATCGGAAAGAAAGGGCAGGGCTAGCTAAGAAAGTTGATAAAAAATATGATTATGGATATTGCTGGGAGAATTTAGAAATTTATGACTCCATTTCTGTTGATAGGGAAAAAATACTCTATCCAGTTATTTCTCAAGTAAAGAAAGCATATAAAAAGAAAAATTATAAGAAAGCTAGAAAATTGATTAAGGAGCGATTTTTTAAGTATAAACAGTTTAAATTGGTTTTATTTAGGTGCCTTGTTCAGTACGAGATTCTTATGCCTATATTAAGGGTCTTAAGGATTGCAAAATGAAAGGACTTAAAGCATTACTAAAATACTTACCCCCAAGAGATAAAAATCCTAAAAACAAAAAGGATTTTAAATATATTCCTAAAAAGATATTCCAAACTTGGGAAACAAATAAAGTTAGTCTTGGAATGTATGATGCTATATATACTTGGATAGATAAAAATCCTGATTGGGAATATCATTTTTTTGATGAAGATGGTCGGCGTAATTTTATAAAAGATAATTTTCCAAAAAAAGTGTTAGATACTTATGATATTTTAATTCCTGGTGCCTATAAGGCTGATTTATGGCGATATTGCGTATTATATATTCATGGAGGGGTTTATTGTGATATTAAGATGGCACTATTGTCTGCTTTGAATGAAATTATTGTAGAGGATATAGAGTTTCTATCTATTAAGGATAAGGATCGTAGTAAATATGAATTTGCAGGTTATATATGTCAGGCCTTTATTTGTGCCAAGCCCAAACATCCTTTTTTAAAACAAGCAATAGATATGATCGTTGAGAATGCTAATAAAGGTTATTATGGTTATGATGATTTATCTCCTACGGGCCCTGGTTTATTGGGTAGGGCGATTAATATTGTTTTAAAGCGTCCAGATACACAGCCGCATTTAGCAGGCAATAATAATATATCCGGATATAAGTTTTGCTTGTTACCAACTCCAAACTTTTCTACAAAAATTTGTAAGGCAGATAAAAATAAAATATTTCTTGCACTAGAATACTCAGGTTTTCGGCAAGAGCAAAGTTTGTGTTTTAATAAAGATATAAGCTTTAAGTATCAGTACTGTTGGTATCATAATAAAGTTTATACACACGGAAAAGTAATTCGAACTACTCCAGAAAAAGTTTTCAAAAAAAGATTTAAAAAAGAATTGGCCGGGGGTGCAGTTCGTATGTATAAAAGCGGGAATAAAAAAGCTGCTCGCAAAGAGATTATACGTATAATTAAATCCGGTAATTTTTGTTGGAGATTAGTCGAGGCTCTGTTCACGTATGAGATTATTAAGCCTGTAAAAAAAGTTTTTAAGTTTTAGTTTATTATTGTTTTTTATATATAAGTTTAAGCTGTTTAATATAAGTATGGATCTGGGCATTTTTGGCAATAATATAACCTGCGTTACCATCTAAAAAACCTAATCTTACTATGTAACAACGAAAGAAAGTCCAGTTGCTTTTAAAAATTGCTTTTAATAAATTACTTTTTTTGCCTTTTTTAATAAGAATTTCAGCGGATAGCGTGCTGTAATTATTAATTTTATCAATAGCATCTGTAATATTATCTTGCGTATGGTGTAATAGTTCGCCTTTTAAGTCAAAAGCCTCATTTTTATAGGCTTCAAGACTTTCATGTACAGGATCTTTGGACCAGCTAAAAGTTGCCTTTGGGAAAATTCTAATTACCCAATCTCGTCCCCAGTCGCCATATTTTATTTTTTTACCTATAAAATAAGCGGAACGTTTTATTTTATAACAAGAGTTTTCGGATGCGCTTTGAATTGCGCTTTGAATGTTTTTAGCTAATTCTTGCGTTACTTCCTCATCTGCATTGACAACTATTACCCATGGGTGAGTTGTTTTTTCTATGCCAAAGCGTTTTTGCATGCCATATCCTGGCCAGGGATTATGATAAGTTTTAGCCCCCATTTTTTTGGCGATTTCACAAGTTTTATCTGTACTTCCTGAGTCTATAACAATAATCTCATCTACCCATTTAAGAGAGTTTAAGCAGCGAGTTATATTTTTCTTTTCGTTAAAAGTGATTATAACAGCGCTTATGGTTATTTTATTGGTAAGTTTATTTTTTTTTGTCATAATAAATTATCTCATTTCTTTAGATTATAGAGCAATTTTTAGATATTTTGGTATTAAAATAAGTCAGCGTAAATACTATCTATTTGGCCTGAGAGGTGAAGATATTTTTCTAAAATAAGGAGAGATATTAAATTTTCATGAGCTTGGTTTTTAAAAATAGCCACATGACTATTAGCATTTTGAATTATATATTGAGCTTTCTCATAGTTGTGTGAGTAGTAGTCAATTTTTTCTTCTAGGTCAGAATAATCGTCTTTTAATTCAACGTAATGTACTCTTGGTTTGAGTTTTCCTTCCATAAACCAGGTTTCATATTTTGGCTTTACCATAAAACAAAGTGAGTTGGAGCTCATAGCCCATTTTAAATTAGTTGCCACGTCGTGTCCTTCTATGCAAAGGATGAATTTGTATTTTAGTTGTTCTGCTATCGATAGATACTTGCCAAAGGCGTATTCATTTTTGCTTCCGGTTTGGGAGACATTGCATAAATGGTGTTTATGAAATTTTTTTAAAAAATTTATTCTATGTGGCTGGTTTTTTTGTACTTTGCCTCGCCATATCAATTTGTTTATCTTTTCCTTATATGGGATATTATCTTGAATAAAATTAAAATGCCTAATTCTGTCAAGTTTCATTAAGACTGAATTTTGATTTTCTTCTTTAGGCAAAATGGGTCTACTTTTAACGATTGAATGTAGGCGTGGAATGTGAGTTACATCGCCCATAGAGCATGCAATAACTGATTTAGGGTTAAAGCAGCTTAGATAATAGTTGCAGTCATATTTGTATGCGCTTGAGCAATTGATTTTGAAAATATTTTTAGCTAGAATGACAATGCTGTCTTTGTTTTTTTCGTTAGATATCTTTTCGTTTGGTAGAGAAAAAAAATTAGACATTTGGTTATAGTAGTTAACTCTAGCAAAAATCATTTTAGATATATCATTATTTAAAAGGTTATATAATTTTTTTTTATAATTTAATTTGAATGAGTATGGAACTAAGTGAGTCCAAACTATTTGTTTTGTAAAGTAATTTAACTTATGGCTTTTTTTGTTTGTTATTAGCTTTTTTAGGTATTGCATAACGTCTTTTGGTTTTTGTTTATAGTTTATAGGCTATAGCCTATAGTTTTCTATTGATATTATCTATGGATAAGACAAATTGGTTTTCAAAAAATAATTATATATTTAAATTTGAGTGGTTATAGTTATATGCAAAATTATGATAATAAATTAGTTAAAAATAATAAGTATTTGCTAATAGCAGCCCTTATTATTTCAGTTATTGAAGTTAGTTTTATTGTTTTTTATCATTTTTATTCTGGTTTTCACAGGTCAGTTGTTGGGGAGTATTTTAGTGCTGCTAGAAATTGGATTAATGGAAATCCTATTTATATTATTGATTCAATAGGAGGGTTTAATTATTTTCCGCAAGCCGCTATTTTATTTATTTCATTTGCGTTATTTCCGCTGAAGGTTTGTATTTTATTGTGGTTATTTTTAAATGCTTGTCTTTTGTGGTTAGGTGATTATCTGATAGTTAAGCAGTTTAAAGTTTTTTATGCTAGCGAAGGATCAAAATTCACTCCAAAGATTTATTTATTTTGGATGATAATATGGTGTTTTAGCTTAGGGTTCAGTGCGTTGCGCAATGGGCAAATGAACCTATTTATTATGATATTAACTTTATTTGTAGTCTATTGTTTGCAAAATAAAAAAGATGGCTGGGTTAGTGTTTGGTTGAATTTAGGTTTGGCATTGAAGCCTACAATGATTATTTTATATTTATTAATTTTAGGTTGTAGGCCTAAAATTTTGCCCAAGCTGTTATTAGGGTTAGTTATAGTTATCGGGTTTCCATTTTTAACGCAGTCTCCTAATTATGTTATTAGTCAGTATCATGATTCATGGCTTAATTTTACAAGTACTATTAATTTGGGGGTTGAAACTAGTAACTGGGCCAGTTTATTCAATGCGTTAAAAGTTTTTCATCTTGGTTTGTCCCATATAGTGATAGATTTAGTAATAGTTGTTATGGCGCTAGTAACTTACGGTTACACTTTGTTTTTGTATAAGAGGCATGATTTTAAAATGTGGGTTTGGTCTTTGGCATGCATAGCAACTATTTATCTATTATTGTTTAATCCAAGGACTGAAAACAATGGTTATATTTTAATTGCACCATTTTTAGGATATGCTATTGCTAGTGCTTGGAGCTATAAAAGATTTGGTTTCGTTATCTCTTTGTTTATTATGGGTATTTTAATTGCGTTAAATTATGATATTAGTCGACTTCTGATCCATGGAACAACTAGTTGGATATCGCCGTTAGTAACCGTTATATTTACAATGTATTGGATTTTGGTTATTGATTTGAAAATGTTTAGTTTAAAAAATAGGGTTATAATTTATGCTAGATGACAATGCAATCACTCTTAGAAACACTCTTTTACAACAAATAAAAGAGGATACCTCTCGGGTAGAAATATTACGGGGGCATCTTTGACTATGCTCACAAAAAAGAATTATTAGAAGAAGTAAATGCAGAACTTGAAAGCCCATCTATTTGGGATGATCCTGAAAAAGCCAGAAAGCTAGGCGCGCAACAATCAGCATTAAAGCAAGTAGTTGAAACTATAGACCAACTAGATTCAGGCTTAGAAGAGTTAGATACTTATATAGAGCTTGCCGTAGAATCTGATGATACAAGTTTATTAAATGAGGGCGCTGAATTAGCTAAAGATTTAGCCAAAAAACTAGATGATTTAGAGTTTCAGCGGATGTTCTCAGGGGATTTAGATGCAAATTGTGCTTATTTAGATGTGCAGTCTGGCTCCGGCGGCACTGAAGCACAAGACTGGGCTGAGATGTTATTACGTATGTATTTGCGTTGGGCAGAATCTCATAATTTTAAAGCTACATTAATGGAGTGTTCTTCTGGTGATGTTGCTGGAATTAAAAGTGCTACTATTTATATAGAAGGTCCTTATGCATTTGGCTGGTTACGTACGGAGATAGGGGTGCATAGATTAGTTCGTAAATCCCCATTTGATTCTAGCAATAGAAGACATACATCTTTTGCCGCAATTTTTGTGTCTCCTGAAGTTGATGATGATATCGAAATAGAAATTAATCCTGCTGATTTACGCATAGATACCTATAGAGCCTCTGGAGCTGGCGGGCAGCATGTAAATAAAACAGATTCAGCTGTGAGAATAACTCATATGCCGACAAATACAGTTGTGCAATGTCAAAATGATAGATCTCAACATAAAAATAAATCACAAGCGATGAAGCAGCTAAAAGCAAAATTATATGAGCTTAAATTAATGGAGCAACAAGAAAAGCAGCAAGAAGCTGAAAGTGCTAAAAGTGATATTGGCTGGGGGAGTCAGATTAGATCATATGTGCTAGATCAAGCAAGAATTAAAGATCTTAGAACAGGATATGAGACTGGCAACACGCAAGCCGTATTAGATGGAAATTTGGATGCTTTTATTCAAGCAAGCTTAAAGCAAGGAGTGTAGTCGAGGTTTTTTGTTTTGTTTCTGGAGTGTGGTCCAGATTTTAGTTAAAGATAAAACCTTATTAGGAAGTAAATTCGAAATACCTTTGTATTTGTTTGGTTTTTTGTATTAGAGTAAAATATATTTAGTTTTTTCATAAATAGAGTTAAATAATGCGAATTCCTAAAGAGCAATTATTATATTTTAAAAACTTATGTATTGAAGTCGCGCCGGAAAGTAAAGTTTATTTGTTCGGCTCTAGATTAGATGATGATCAAAAAGGTGGGGATATAGATTTTATGATCTTAACCGATAAAAAACTTAGTGTTTCACAAAGATCACATATTAGATTTGGTTTTTTTGAAAAATATGGAGAGCAAAAGATTGATATGGTTAACTTTACTTTTTCACAAGAACACCCATTTAAAGAGATGGTTTTAATGAAAGGCATTGAAATTTAATTAAGGAGCGAGATTAAGATATGGTACAAGCTGAGCGAAAAATACATTCTGAATTATTGCAGCGCAACTTATTAATTCTAGATAAAGCTTCTAAAATATTGCAGCACTCTTATGAGGTGTGTAGTAAAATAGGTGTGCATAAGGATTATGACATTTCCCAGCTAGATGCTTTTGAAGCTTTAACAGCTAGATTTGCAAGAAGTGCTGATTTATTTACACAAAAGATTTTGCCATCAGTTTTTACGTTTTTGCAAGAAACTCCTAAAACCTTTATAGATAGAGTTAATTTGGCAGAAAAGTTAGGCTTGATCGATGATGTTAATAATCTACGGGATATAAGAGAGTTAAGGAATATGATTGCACACGAATATACTCTTGATGAGGTGGCAGATTGTTTTAGAGATGTCTTAGTTTGCACTGATATTTTACTGAAAATTATTTCAATTTTTTTTGATAGAGTTGATAAACTTATTAAGCCTTTATCTTAAAAGGATAATTAATAGAAGTCTAATATTGCCAGCTTTTTGTTTATAGCAGCTTAATATGGTATATTTTCTCGAAATTTTGCGAGAACATAAATGAAACTGTTTTTATCAGTCAGAATAATATTATTAGTAATATTAATTATTATAGGGCTTACTAAGCTTTATAGTTTTAATTCATATATTTCTACTTGCCTAGGATTTTTAACTTATTTAGTTGCTTATATAGCATCTTATCTTATAAATTATTATCCAGATCCAGTATCAAATAAAACACTAAACTCTTATCAATTAACCAAACTAATTTCAAGAAAATTTTATCGAGCAATGGGAATTAAGTATCTTATTGTTTTTGCAGGGATATATGTTCTAGTTACAAATGGATTTTTATCTTTGGGGGTGTTGCTGGGAGTTGCGATATCAGTTGTTAGCATAAGTATTTTAATCTCTTTTTATAAATAACATTATATTTAAATTTTAATTAGTTATGCTATAAAATAATAGCTTTATTGCATGGCATAATTACTGTACAATATGTTAAGTAATTTTATGATAATTGTGAATAATTTTATGCGTGTATAAAGGATATTAGATAACGCAGTAAAATTAGGGAATTTTTAATAGTATTATTATATTGAATTTTAAAGGATTAAATGGAGTAAGGGATGTCACAAGCAGTAGGACCAATCTATCTGCAAGCAAG
>CAJQSL010000046.1 GCA_905612315.1 uncultured Francisellaceae bacterium | reverse complement strand
TAATCTATTCTCCTTAAATATCAATGTTGGTGTTGTAACAAAAAACTACGCACATATAATAACATAACGTTTTGCTGTAAGCACTCAAAACATTGCACACATAAAGGAACACCTATCGCGAAATCTGAAGGGGCGCGACCTAGGCTCAGGTATCAATATCCTTGACTTTAATCCCGTGAGAAAATCTTTTTTTCCAAAAACCTTAAAGTTGCAAAAAAACACTCTTGCAAGAAAAACACCGAGAATAAATTTTCTCGAGGCTCAGTGATATAAATAATTTTAGTTTTAGCATTGAGACTCGCTAATACGCCAGTTAGTAATCTATCATCGACTAATACAACTTCGCTAGATTTAACTTTTGCATCATTAATTATTGCATTAAGGCCATCGGGGTACGGCTTTTTTTTAATTCCAGCTATAAGATGAATTTCAGGGAAGTGTTTATTAAGCCAGCTAAATCTTCTGCCTTTTGGATTATTAGATAAGATATAAGTTGTCTTTGGATATATTTTAAGCGCCGCCTTTAGCCAATTTATAGTTTTTTTATCTAGTTTAATTTGCCCATGAGATGCTAAAACCCCGTCAAAATCTAAAACTAAAACTTTTATATTATTTTTTTTTAAGTCAGAGCAATTTATATCACATAAATCTTTTGCACAAGAGGATGGATCTTTTAAAATTTTATTAATAGCATGCTTATGCTTTTTAGCAGTTTTAATCGCATAAAACATCCGTTTGAGGCTTAACATGTTATTTCTCTAACTTTTATTAGCTTTCTTATCTTTCGCATTTGATATAAGTAATTCTAGCTCATTCCAGACAGATTTTGCGGTGATATGCTCGTAACATGGTGGATAGCCTAGCTCTTTGAATCTAGGATGTGGGCACTCGCGTTTCATGCATGGAGAGCAATAAATTTCAGATTGAATAGATTTCTGATTGAGCCCATGGGTGCTTGTTAGCTTTGAGTTGGTCGAGCCATAAATACTAACTTGAGGTAAATCTAAGGCTGCTGCAAGGTGGGCAAAGCCGGTATCAACTGCGGTGGCAGCTTGTGCGTGAGCTAGCATAACAGCTATATCATTTATTTCTAATCTCGGTAGAACTTGGATATCAGCTGCTGGATTAATGGCCTTAACAGTAGTTTTGATATTTATTGCTCGATCAAACTCAACTTTATTTCCTGATGTGAGTTTAATTGCATATCCTGCTTTTGCAGCTATTAAGATAAAATCTTGCCAATGCTGATTTGGCCAAAGTTTGCTATTCCAGGTGGACCCATGGAGACAGACTATATATGGCGTTTTAGTTTTACTAACAGCTTTTGGCCAAGGAAGTTTGTCTGATTTTAGATAATTTTTAATACCATAGTCTAAAGGATAATCTTGTAAATTATATTTAAAATGCTTGGCGAATAATTCTCTGGTGCGCGCAACCGCATGCATTTTTTTACTGACGCTATATTTTTTATTATAAAAAAAGCTAGCATTAGATTCTCTTATCGAGTGTTTATCATAACCTGCAATAATAACTTTTGGGTTTTTATTTCTAGCTAATTTTGCTGTAAATGCGCTTTTAAGAAGCCCTTGAGCATCTATAATTTGCTCATATTTGGTTTTGCGCAGATTCTTTATGGTTTTTTTGATTTCACCTGATCTAAGGGATTTGAACCAGCCTTGTTTGCGCCAATCTCTTATCGGGACTTCTATTATATTATTAACTATTGGATGCCAGGTTGGGATATTGACAAAGTTTGGATCAATGGCCCAATCTAATTTTATATCTGGGTGAGCTCGCATAAGATCGGTGAGCGCTGCAAGGGTGTGGATCACATCACCCATGGAAGTTAGTTTTATTAGTAAGATATTTCTGCTCATCATTTTTTACTCTTTTCACTTAATTGTTTGATAGCCTTTATGGCTTCATAAGCATTTATATCATTTAGGCATTTATAATGCCCGAATCTGCAGGTACGCTCAAAACATGGTCTACATGTTAAAACTTTAGGCGATATAGATAATATTTTGTATTTATCAATAGGAGCTAATGGCGGAGTAAAATCGGGGGAAGTTGAGCCATAAACCGCAACCACTGGGGTATTTACAGCACATGCGATATGCATTAAACCTGAATCATTTGTAATTACCATATCGCTCATAGCAAGTAAGTCAATGGCATCAGCTAAACTTCCTTTGTTACAAAATGAAATACATTTATTATTAGTTAATTTGTTTATTTGATTAACAATTTCAATGTCTTTGCCTGCACCTAATAGCCAAATTTCCCAATTCTTATCAAGCATTTTATTGGCAACTTCTGCATGATGTTCAGCTGGCCATTGTTTGGATGGGCCAAAAGCTGCACCTGGGCATAAGCTTAAAACTTTTTTATTAGATTTTTTATGTTTAAAGCGTTTTAGTAAGGCATCTTGAGTTGTCTGGGTGGATTTGAGTTTAGGATAATAAACTTCTTTGTTTTTATAATTTGGGATATCAGAAGTTGTAGGTTTTTTTATTTTGCTAAGCCCTAGGCTTAAAAATCTATCAATCATAAGAGGCGAAGCTTGTTTATCTAATTTTTTTAGATCAGTTAATAAGCCATAGCGCGACTCACCTTTAAAGCCGACTCTAATTGGAATTTTCGCAAAAAATGGAATAAGAGCTGATTTCCAGGAGTTTGGTAGAATATAGGATCTATCATAATTTTTTTCTCGCAAGCTTTTGCCAACTTGGCGGCGCATCGCAAGTTTGAATTCTTTATGTTTAAAGGGAAGATCAATGCAATCATTAATCTCTGGCATGCGCTCTAAAATACCTTTGGACCAAGCAGGAGCCATAACATCTATTTGTGACTTAGGATATTTTATCTTCAAAAAGATAAGTAATGTTTGTGCCATTACCATATCACCAACCCATGAAGCGCCTATTATTAATATTTTCATTAGCTTAGCTTTTTGATTTTATTTACATAATCTGTTGTAGAGTAATCTTTGCCGTTTGGGTTGCTAATCCTTTTTATTTTACCTCCATAGGATTCAACAATTTCATGACCAACAATTTCGTGGATTTGATAGTCAGTGCCTTTAACTAATATATCTGGTTTTAATAATCTTAGCAGGCTTTCTGGGGTGCCTTCATTAAACCCAATAACCCAATCAACACAAGTAAGTGAATTCAAAATTGTTAATCTTGAGCCTAGTTTTGAGATTGGGCGGTCTTTACCTTTTAATTTTTTAATAGATGCGTCATCATTTACGGCCACTATCAATAAATCTCCTTGTTGTTTTGCCTTTTCTAGATATACGATATGGCCTCCATGCATAATATCAAAACAACCATTGGTAAATACAACTTTTTTCCCGATGCTTTGTGCGGTTTGTACTGCGGCTTTTAAATCATTTCTGTTTAATTTTCCCATTTTTATTGGAGTATTAGCACTAGTTTCAGCTTGTAGTTCTCCAGTAGTTATGGTCGATGCCCCAAGCTTTTGTATTACAAAGCCTGCCGCGATATTTGAAAAGTGCATTGCTTGGGAGAAGCTGCACTTGCTTCCAATGGCCGCAGCAATTGTTGCAATAACAGTGTCTCCGGCTCCAGTGACATCATAAACTTCTTTTGATTTGGCGTTCTCATGTGAGGTTCTGTTAGAGGCTCTAATTAGAGTCATGCCTTTAGAACCTTGAGTAATCATAAGGTATTCAAGTTTAAGTAGTTTTAATAATTTTTTGCCTTTTAGAATTAAATCTTGTTGGTCTTTGCATTTGCCAACTATTAATTCAAACTCTTTTAAATTGGGTTTTACTAATGTTGCGCCTTTATATTTTGTAAATTCAGATCCTTTTGGGTCTATGAGAATCTTTTTTTTGGCCTTTTTGGCTAAAGTAATCATTTTTTTTATATCTTTGTCGGATAGAGTGCCTTTAGCATAATCAGAAAATAAAATTATATTATGTTTATCTAGTTGTTTTTCAAAAGCAGCTATGAGTTTAGATTTGTCAATATTATGATAGCTTTTTTCAAAATCTAGGCGCATTAATTGCTGGTTCTGGCTAAGAACTCGAAGTTTTGTGATGGTCGGGGCTTTATCTGTTGAGATTAAGTCGCAGGATATTTTAGCTTCTTTTAAAGCTTTTTTTAAATCTTTGCCGTGCTGATCTTCGCCGATCATGCCAATTAGGTGGGTATTAGCTCCTAAGGCTTTTAAGTTTAAAGCGACATTGCCAGCACCGCCTACCTTATTTTGCTCAGAGTTGATGTTAACAATTGGGATAGGGCCTTCAGGAGAAATTCTGTTTACCGGCCCACTCCAGTATCTATCTAGCATTAAATCGCCGACTACTAATACTTTTGCTTTACTAAAATCTAGCATAAACCATCCTCTTTAATTCTTGTTGCAGACTATCTCAAAAGATGGGAAAATTCAAATTATTAGATTTTTTTGTTATTAATTGGAATTAGTTATGATAGAAGATATGGATATAGATATGGATATGGATATAGATATGGATATAGATATGGGTTTTTGTTTAGAGTCTTTAGATTGGCGTGAGAGTCTTTCAGATGAAGTATTTCAAGGGGCTTATGATGCGAGCTTTATAAATATGGTTAAAAACATAAGGCAATTAACACCATATCTAGAGAAAAATTATTTAAATCATAAGTTTAGAAGCTTAAAAGAAGTTTATGAGCCGAAATATTTGCGAGAGTCTGGGCATTTTTTAGAGAATGATTTAGAGAGTGATCTTTGTGTGTATGCGCAAGTTAGAGTGTCTGATAAGTGTTATAAAAACTTTAAAGAAAAATTAAAAGATCTTAAAGATAACCCGGTAGGGCCAAGTTGGTTATTTTTAGATGATAGGATTAAGCGTAGTAATTTTAAATTTTTTATTTTAGATAGTGATGTTAAGTATCCTGCTGATTTATATGATAGAGCAAAGCGTTGGGGTATGAAAAATCCAAGTGTTGCTCGTAAAAGTGTTTTTTACAAAGATGCTTTAGAGCTTGAGATTATTGAGGTTTTTGATTTGAATATTTTGGCGCAATAGGTTAGGTAATTAGAAAGGTTATATATTTATAGGAGAGGGGTTTATGCCAAATATTCTAGCCATCTTAGGGTTAAGGGTGTTTTCTAATGCATTTAGAAATGAGCCAGTGGTGAGTAAGCCTAAGCCTAAGCCTAAGCCTAAGCCTAAGCCTGATGATATAACATGGTTAACTGAAGATCAGCTTCTTAGATTATGGTATAGGTATAAGAGTGACTTATTATCAGGCAAGAAGCCTTCTTGTGTCTTAGATCTTACGGATGGTAATATTGATGCTGATGATAAAACAGCTTTTAGTCTTAAGGGACTTACAACGTTAGCTGAAGTAAACTCTGGTGAGCAGAAGATGATGGACATAAATCTTTCACCAGGGAAGAGTGCAATTTTATGGGCTCAGGTTTATGATGGTTATAGTGAACAGAGGAGCTCAAAAAATCTTCCATCTGGGGAAGCTGCAGCTTTATGGAATCAGTTTTATGATGGTTATAGTGGAAAAAATAGTTCAAAAAAGCTTTATGTGGGTGTTACATCTAGGTTTATTTGTTAATTCAAATAAATAGATCTCATTAAAAACTCACTTAAAGTATCAGGATCTTCCGGGTGACTTACCGCCTCTCCTAGGTCACTAATTAAAACCAAATTAATTTTATTATCAGTATTCTTTTTGTCTAGAAGCATAGATTGAATTAAGTTTTTTATTAATTGATTTTTATTATTTTTGTTTTTAGATTTTATAGAAACAGGTAGATCAAATTTGTTCAAAAAGCTTTCTACTTGAGTTCTAACATCTTGCAAGTCTGGATTTTTTGAAATTTTATGGCTGTATTCAAGTGCGAGTAGTATCCCAATGCCAACAGCTTCTCCGTGAGTATATGCACCATACCCAAAGACGTTTTCTATGGCATGCCCAAATGTATGACCTAAATTTAAGAAATTGCGTAAGCCCCTGGTTTCTAATGGATCTTGGGTAATAACTTGGGTTTTTATATCGGCGCAATTATTTATTAGGTAAGTTAATGCAGCAGCATCTTTTTCTTTTATTTTATCTTGATTAGATATTAGCCAAGTATAAAAATTTGCATCCCAAATTAAGCCGTATTTTATTACTTCACTCATAGCTGAGCTAAATTCTTTATTTGGAAGAGTTTGTAAGAAATAAGAATCTAAAATAATAGCTTTGGGCTGATAAAAAGCGCCTATCATGTTTTTCCCAAGCTTATGATTAATGGCTGTTTTCCCGCCGATAGATGCATCAATTTGAGCCAAAAGAGTTGTTGGAATATGAATTACATCGACGCCTCGCTTGTAAGTACTAGCAGCAAAACCTGCGATGTCAGTAATAACTCCACCACCCAAAGATATTATTGTGGTAGATCCGCGCGGGATTTTATTCTCAAGTAATTTGCTCCATATGAAATTAAGTTGATCTTGATTTTTATGCTCTTCGCCATCTGGGATAATAATATTAATAAGTTTATTGATATCTTTTTTTATTTTGAAAAGTAAAGTTTCAATTTTTTTGAGATAAAGAGGTTTTATAGTCTCATTAGTAATTATGCAAATATTGGGTTTTAAAGTGTGTTGCATTGATTCAATAAAGTGTTCAGTTGGCGATGTAATTATATTCGCACCCACCCAAATAGAATGATTGTGATTAGTGTGGGAGTCAATATCAACGCTGATAATATGTGGGGTAGGGTTTTGATTTTCCATAAGTCATAATCTTAATTTTAATCTTATGTTTAATCTTAAGTTTAATCTTAAGTTTAATTTTAGTTATTATCAATCAGCTCGCATATTTTTTTCGTTATTTGTTTTATGGAGTTACCATCTGTGTCTATAGTAAAATCAGCAATTTCTACGTAGAGAGGGTCTCGTTTTTCTTTGAGAAGCTCCAGCGCGGCCCTTCTGTCAGGTGCTTGTAATATGGGGTGGGTTTTGTCGTTTTTTAGTCGGTTTAGTTCTTGGTCAATGCTGACATTTAGATATACTACCGTTCCGCGACCACCTAAATAGTTTCTGTTTTGGTCAGATAAAACAGCACCTCCACCAGTTGCAAGGACAATACCTTGCTTGCCAGTTAACTCTTCTAGCATGCTTTCTTCACGTACGCGAAAACCAGCTTCACCTTCAACATCAAATATCCAAGGTATATCAACACCACATTGCTGTTCTATTTCAGAGTCTGAGTCGAAAAAATCCAGATGCAAATGTTTTGCTATTTGTTTCCCAACTGTGGTTTTTCCGGCTCCTGGAGGCCCAATTAGAAAGATATTCTGGTATTTCATTGTGGTCCCTTGTTTTTATAATAAGAAGTTTTCTAGATTTATCCTTTTTTGTAAAGTTTCTCGCCGGAAGGATTATATCATCAGTGTTCAGGCGGGGCAATATTTAGAAATTATAAATCTAAAACTTTAGGTGTAATTAAGATAATAACTTCGTTTTTGCTTACAGAGTGCTGCGTGCTTTCAAATAATTTCCCGATTACTGGGAGGTTATGTAATATCGGTACTACTTTCTTATTACTAATCTCTTGCTCTTCGATAATACCGCCTAATAATATAGTTTGATTATTATCTACACGGATTTTGGTTTTTATCTGCCTTGTATCAATAAGAGGAATATTATCTGCTAAATTCTCACCTGGTTTAATTTGATCTTTATTGATATTTAAATTCAAAACTATTTTATTATCAGGAGTAATGCTTGGAGTGACTTCAAGTTTTAATAAAGCCTTTTTGAACTGAATGCTGGTGACTCCTGAGCTTACACTCGATTGATACGGAATTTCTTGGCCTTGTTGGATATAGGCTGTTTCATGTTCGGTTACGATTAAATGTGGTTTAGATATGATTTTAGCACGCCCCTCGCTTTGCAAAGCTTGTAGTTCTAAGTCTAATAATAAATGATTTGATAAATTTTTAATTACAAATCCTATGCTGCTGTTAGGATTCACTAAGCCATTATGTATAAAAGCTTTAGGAGTAAACTCGGCGGCTCCTAAAGTTGATATAGAATTATTTATTGGATTATCTTTATTTAAGTTGCTTGTTAAATTAAAGTTAACTCCAAGCTCTTTAAATGCAGTTTCGCTTATTTCAACAATTCTAGCCTCGATTAATATTTGTTTTTCGGGGTGATCTAGTTGTTTAATAAGGTTTTTAATTTTTATAAAGCTTTGCTCTGATGAGTTTATTATTAACTGGTTGGATCTTTGGTCAAAGGCAACTTCTCCTATATTAGGGAAGAGTGCTTTTTTATTTTTAGTCAAAATATTGGCGATATCTTTAGCTTTGGCATAATAAATGGGAATAAGCTTTATTTTATTATCTGATTTTATTTCAAATGGGTTTTTATTGATTATTGATTGCTTATTATTTGATTGCTTATTATTTATTTGATTATTATTTGTATTATCTAATGCATAACCTGTTGAGATATTGCATATTAAGATAATTAAAAATAATAAAAAGATGAATTTTTGCATTTTGCATAAGATTGACATGCTCGTATCTGCTCGCTCGTAAAGACTATTGAAACTTATATAAAACAATATTCATCTCCAGTAATAAATCTAAATTATTTGTATTATTTGTATTATTTGTGAAATCTATCCTGTTTTTAATAGCAATTTTCTCTATGCCAATCGGCGTACTATTATTTTTGATCTGATCTAGAAACTCTAAGATATTTGTATATTCGCCAGATGTTTTTAGATTAATCTTTCGAGAGCTAATCTTGTTTTGCTTATTTTTTTTATTTTTTTTAGATTCTCTAGATTCTTTATTATTAATAGGATTTAAAGAGATTATTTTTAAATTATATGATTTAGCACTTTGCGTTATTTCGTTATACGTATTTTGCATAGAGCTTGGTCTGAGTGTTTTATATTTATTTTGAGATTTATAAAAATTACTCATTAAAAGATTCTGCTTTTGTATCTGCGTATCTAAAAATCTAATTTTATTTGTTAATTTATTTTGAATAGATTTTTGTGTGTTTATATTTTGATATCCAGGGTATAAAAACAAAAAAAATATAATTACCCAACTTAATAAAGTTATTATAAATAGATATAGATAATTAAAAGAAGCTAGGCGTTTCAAATCTAGATTAAAATACCGATATATGTCATTGTTAGCATGCTTTCTTAGGGTTTTTATCTTACTAATTAGGTGTAAGAAACTAGGCAGGATATAAGCTTTATGGAAATTGAAGTTTTTTTCGTGCATTAAATTCAGCCTGTTTTTTTAATTACGTGAGTTTGATATAACAAAACCCAACTAAGTCGTTGCGAGCGAGCGGTAAGGCGAGTTTGTAAAACTCCTAACCCAACTAAGTCGTTGCGAGCGAGCCGTAAGGCGAGTGTGGCAATCTCCTTCCTCAAAGTTATATTATTACCCTAGTTGCAGTTGGGTAGGAGATTGCCACGTCGGCTTTGGGCCTCCTCGCAACGACTGGTTTATGGTTTTTCTTGCATCACGCTCAGGTTCTAATGTGTATTTTGACTTGGTAGGATCTTTGGCATTTAAAGAAAATTTAAATAAGTTATTTTTATCTTTTCTAATATTCTGAATATTTATAGTAAAAAAGTAGGATGATAATACCTTATTTAGCTTATCTATATTTGCATAATCTTCACTAAAGCCTTCAAGGTTTAGACTTCTCTTTTCATATTCATATTTGGCTAAACTTAATTTTATTCCTTTGGGCATATTTGGCAAAAGATCCTCTATTAAGCTTATTGCCATAGTTTGTTTTGGTAAAAGTTGTTTTATTATTTGGTTATATTTATTTTGCTTAAGAATCTTTTTTTCAAGATTAGATTTAGATTGGTATTTATTTTGAAGCTGCATAATCTTTTTATTTTTCATTTTTATTTGTTGTGAAATATTGGATAAATTTGATTTTTGTATTTGATATAGGTTATAAAAACTTGCAAGCAGGATTATTTGAGTGCATAAATATATGCAAAAAAATATATATAAGTTGATCTTTTTGTTTTTTATCATCTTTATTTTTTATTTAAACTCTTATTTTTTATTTAAACTTTTATTTTTTATTTAAATTTTGTTAGATTTTAAATAGATTTAGGCTAAATTAAAGACATAACAAAAAATCATAGATATGTCTAAGAGTTAACTTATTGATAATTATTTGAAAAAACAAAGCTATAATAAAATTTGTTATAAATAATAAAAAAGAGGGGCAAGGTTATGAGTGCAGAACAAGATCAACGGCGTCATGCAAGATTAATAACACATAATGATATTGTAACTGAAGAAGATGTTAGGCCTTATTCTGAATTAAGCTGTTATGGCAAAATAAAAAGATATACGCCGCAAAGGCCTGTCCCAGCATTAGGTTTATCTTTTTCAGGTTCTTTTTTTACTTGGGCCTTAGCTGAGATTTTGGTGGGTAGAGTAGATAATTCTTCAGTTCAAATTTTTGTCCCGATGCTCCTTGGGGTATCTAGTATTTTGCCGCATGTAGCCTTGGCTCGAGCTCTTAAAGATTATGACTTGGGTTGTTTATCAAGGATTGATGATATCGAACTTTTGCCGCAATCTAGATATGATGCTGTTAGAATGCTAATTGCTAGTGTTTTTATTACATCTTGTACTGTTGATGCATGTAAAAATAGTGATGATAATTTTGTTGGAACTTTTTTGCCGTTATTATTAGGCTGTACATTAGGTGTTTTGATGCAAATGTTTATCGTTAAAACCTCAGTGCCATGCTCGCAGCTTATGGATGGATTTAAACATGATGTTAGCGAGTGTTGTTCTGGTTTAAGGCAAGGGCGCCTGCCTTGGCGTAATGCTGCAAGCAAGACCCCGTATCCCACTAGTGCAGAGATGGCTTTTGAGCAGGAGCATGCAAAAAAATATGGAGGCGAGGCATCAGTAAATCCTCTTACTCACGATCTTGATGATTATCAAGAGAGTAAAAGTGATGATGAGAGAGTCTATGAAATACCAGGTGGTAGAAGGGGTAGGTCTGATGCTTTTGGCGGGAATCATGATTTATCTTCTGCTGGTATTGGCGATTTTGACGGGCTTTCTAGTGCTGATGGTTTAACTAAAAGTAATAGTTGGCAGAAAAAATCTATTGATGATCTTGAGCTTGGGGGTAGTGGGTCGGTTAATTTATAAGTTCTTTATAAGCTTTTTTATATTTTTTTGATATGCAAGGACGCATTCTGAATTATCTATATTAATACGTCACGTTATTTACGATAAACTTACACAATCTTAATGTTACCTTAATGTTGGTGGGTTATGATTATATGTAATGTTATTGTTTTTGTTATATAAATGGATTTTGAGGGTTTTATTATGGCGGGTCTTTTTAATAGGATTGATGGGTGGATTGATGGTAAGATTAAACAAAGCTACCTAAATAAACATTTTGGTGAGCTGGTTAATTTAGAAGCAAAAACTGAAAACGCAATGTTGAATTATTGGCTGGGAGAATATTCATTTTCAAATAGAATTTGGGAGCTTAAAAATAGCGATAACATAGACTTAACTCTCGATCGTTTGACTGATGATTGTAGTTTTGGATGTGCAGAAGATATTGCGCTTAGTGATCTTAAAAGTGACCTTGAAGAAATTAAAAAAGATTTTCCTGTCTTTGAAGATGTTCTTGAGCCTTTAATAACAAAGTCAGGAAGTTTGCTTGAATTAGGGAAAGCTTCGGATTCATGGAAAGCTGCTGAAGCACGGGCTGCTAGGG
>CAJQSL010000045.1 GCA_905612315.1 uncultured Francisellaceae bacterium | reverse complement strand
TAGTTCTGTAATAGTTTTTGTAGGTATTTTAGGATCTATTTTAGGCTTTACTTGGTTTGATGCAATTGCTATGTTTATTGTGGCGTGTTTTATTGGCAAAATGGGCATTAAAGCTTCTTGGAGCTGTGTTAAAGAACTAACTGATACTGCTGTTTCTCCTAAGATGTTAGCTGATATAAAAAGAATAATAGAAGATAACCCCGAGATTAAATCTTTTTATCATATTAGAACTAGATCCATGGCCGAGTCGGTGTTATTAGATTTTCATATTTTAGTTGCCGCTAAGATTAGTGTTTCCGAAGGGCATTTTATCGCCGAGAAAGTAAGATATAACTTAATGAATAATATTTCAGGTTTAGCTGATGTTATTATACATATTGATTATCAAAAACATGATGATCAGAGTGTGTTTCTGTGTGATTCTAGTGAGGATAAATTATTTAGGTCTAATTTATTATCTTTAGTTAATATAGAATTAGCAAAATTTTTAAAAGATGGTGTTAATAAAGTTTCAACTGATAAACTTATAATTCATTATATTCATCCTGAAGATAAAGCAATAGGTGTTGATTTGGTCTTGTTGTTAGATGGTTTAGATAATTCAGATAAATTAGAAAGATTGCAAATAAATAAAGAGCAAATTTTAGCTTTAAAACAAAAGTTATTCGCTACCTTTAAGAAAAACGATATTTTTCTAGGCAACTTGGAGATTTATTTTAATTATGGAAAATAAAAAAAATACACGATCAAAACATCATCCAAAAACTCATCTAAGAACTCATCCTATGAAAAGTATAATACGTGGCTTTTATCCTGTTGTAATAGATATAGAAACTACAGGATTAGATGCAAAAGAAAATGGGATGTTAGAGATATCGGCAGTATTATTAACTTGTGATGAGAATAAAAAGTTTAAAATCTTAGAGCAGCATGATTATTGCGTAAAACCACATGCAGCAGCTATTATAGACCCCAAGGCTTTAGAGATTAATAAAATTGATTTAGAAGCCAAGGGGCGAGCTCTGCTTGAGCAAAGTGAGCCTCAAGTTTTAACTGATTTATTTGCCAAAATAAAAAAACAAATGAAAGCACATGATTGCCGCCGCTCGATTATGGTCGCGCACAATAGTGCGTTTGATCAAAGTTTTTTGCATGAAAGTATTAGAAGATGTAGCATGAAGAATAAATCTCCATTTCATCCGTTTAGTAGTCTTGATACCGTGAGCTTAGGTGCGCTTTGTTGTGGGCATACTGTTTTGAGTAAAATATGTTCTAATTTAAAAATGGATTTTAGTGAGGATAAAGCACATTCAGCTAGTTATGATGCTTTAAAGACGGCAGAAGCTTTTTGTTTGATGATGAATAATTTTGGCTAGGATGGGGGGATCCAAACTGCTAATAATCACAAAAAGCAAGCACAAAAAAGCCCAAGCTATCAACTAGCTCAGGCTCTTTTAATAAAAAACTATATTCTAAAAAACTAGAAATAGAATGAGTCATCAATAGTATAAGTATTGCTTTTTTTGCCAGCATAATCTTTAACATGCTGAAAATCTAAGCTTAAGGTATTGTTATCTACAAATACTGATCTTGAGATAGCAGCATTTAAAGAGTGTTTTATACCAGCATTATCATAATCACCATAAGCATTGCCAGACAATGCCATTGGTAAACCTTGCATATTCTTAGATTGAGCATAACCCATCCAGAAAGTAGTTTTCTTACCAGCGATCACCGGCATGTAGTATGCGCCAGCAGACCAGATATACGGAGCTTTATTAGTTATGTTTAAGCTAGTGTCGCCGCCGCCAGTAGTAGTTACATGATTTAGAACTTTGTCAAATTCAGCAGCAAATGCAACTAGGTTATTAAAAGTTACTTTTGCATTTAAATCTAATACTGGTAGGCGTTTATCAGTTATGCCATTAGAGTTAGCAAAACTTTGATCAGTTCCATTAGTAGAAGAGCTATAATTATTACCCCAGGTGGTATTCATATATCTTAGATCATTTAAGTAACCAGCACCTACGATATAATTTGTATATCCATTAGCAAGGTTGCCCTCGTATGTAGAGCTTAATAAAAAGTTATTTATATTGCGATTATTAGGCGCGCCAGTTGTTGTGCTGCTATTTTGGTTTTGGAAAACAGCAGCATTAGCTTTTAGACCATTGTGATAGTAACCAAACATTAATTGTTTAACAGTTTCGCCAGGTCTGAAACTATTGGTATCAATACCATTAGACCAAGGACCAGCATCCGCAGAGAAGTTACCAAATGGTAGGTTGTTTTGTCCAATTAATGCATAGAATGGTGATTGTTGTAAGTTACCGAATAATAAAAAGCTACGCTTTAGCGCAACACTTGATTGATTAGCGCCAGAATTACTGATTTTAACAAAAGCACTCATCCATTCATTGATATTAGCCATTAAATCTATGTCCGCAGCTGAAAAGACCATGCTTGATCCATTGCCATGATTATTTGAATAATCAATATCTCCATGCCAAACTTGTGGATCAACTTCTAGTTCACCACCTACAGCAAGACCTCTTGAGGGTAGTTTGTTTTTGTCTTGTAAGAGACCTAGTGCGTATTCTGCTTTTGATATTTTTTCAAAATAAACATCATGCGTTGGGGCCCAAGTTAGGTATTGAGATATTGCATTATCATTGTTTGATTCTGCAAATGCAGCAGAGCTGATTCCTGTAGCAAGAATAGCGCTAGCTGCTAATAAAGATAATTTAGCTTTCATTATGGTTTGTCTCCTTTTATGAATTTGGTTTAGTAACCGGAGCAAAATATAACATTTGTTTTTCATGTGATCAACAAAATTATGCCAAATAAATTAACTTAAGCTATTAAGGTTTAAAAAAATGCGATTTTATCTCAGATAAGGCATCCCTACAGGCTATAGCCGCCTCAAAATCTAAATCTTTAGCATATTGCCGCATTTTTTTAGTAAGGTTTTTTATTTGTTTTTTTGCTTGATCGGCCGTTAGGTGAGTTGGATCCAAACCTTTGAGCTCTTTTATATTAAGATTTTTATCAAATTTATAGTGAGATTGATCTTCAGGTTCAGGCCTTTGTAAAATATTTTTAACAGCTTTTTGAATGGATCTTGGGGTTATATTATGAGCTTTATTATAATCATCTTGTTTTAGCCGGCGCCTGTTGGTCTCCTCTATCGCAATTTTCATAGATAAAGTAATAGTATTTGCATATAAAATAGCTTTGCCGTTTATATTTCTAGCAGCGCGGCCTATGGTTTGAATTAAAGATCTAGATGATCTTAAAAATCCTTCTTTATCAGCATCTAAAATAGCAACCAAAGATACTTCAGGAATATCTAAACCTTCTCTTAATAAGTTTATGCCAACTAAAACATCACACACCCCCAATCTTAAGGCTTGTATAAGCTCCATTCGCTCAACGGTGTCTATATCACTATGTAAATACCTTACTTTTATATCATTATCTTGCAGGTACTCACTTAAATTTTCCGCCATTTTTTTAGTAAGAGTTGTAATTAAGACTCGCTCTTTATTTTTAGTTCTTAATTTTATTTGCTCTAAAACATCATCTACTTGAGTTGTGACAGGTTTTACTTCTATAACTGGATCCAATAAACCAGTAGGCCTTACAACTTGTTCAGCTGTTTGGTCTGAATATTGCGCTTCATACTCTCCAGGAGTGGCAGATACATAAATTGATTGCGGGGCAAGCTTTTCAAACTCATCAAACCTTAAGGGTCTATTGTCCATTGCAGAAGGTAGCCTAAAACCATAATCAACTAGATTTTCTTTTCTGGCATGATCTCCTTTGTACATCGCGCCTAATTGTGGAATAGTAGCGTGGGATTCATCTATAAATAAAATTGCATCTTTTGGCAAATAAGCGAATAAAGTTGGGGGAGCATCGCCTTTAGATCTTCCGCTTAAATATCTTGAGTAATTTTCAATACCAGTGCAATATCCAATTTCTGATATCATCTCGATATCATATAAAGTGCGCTCTTCAAGTCTTTGGGCTTCAACTAATTTATTTTTATTTCGTAAATAATTTAATCTGTCTTTTAGTTCAGCTTTTATAAGATCTATAGTTTTTACAAGTTTTTCTCTGGGAGTTACATAATGGCTTTTAGGATAAATAGTAAATCTTGGATGTTTTTGGATAGTCTTACCCGTTAGCGGGTCAAAAGTTGAAATATTTTCTATTTCATCATCAAATAAAGTAATTCGAATTGCATTTTTATCAGACTCAGCAGGAAAGACATCGATTATATCTCCTCTGACTCTAAAGCTTGAGCGCTCAAAACTAAGCTCATTACGAGTATATTGCAGTTGAATAAGTTTTTTTATAAGCTCACGCTGGCTGTATTTTGAACCTTCACTTATATGTAAAACTTGGCTTAGATAAGTTTCAGGGTCACCTAAGCCATAGATCGCAGATACAGTTGCAACAATAATACAATCTTCTCGCTCTAAAAGGGATTTAGTCGCCGATAAGCGCATTTGTTCAATATGATCATTAATAGATGCATCTTTAGCGATGTAAGTGCCAGAGCTTGGGACATAAGCTTCGGGCTGATAATAATCATAATAAGATACAAAATATTCAACGGCATTATCAGGAAAAAGCTCTTTCATCTCACCATAAAGTTGGGCTGCTAAAGTTTTATTATGAGCGAGAATTAATGATGGGCGATTTACATTTTGAATAATATTAGCCATGGTAAAGGTTTTGCCCGAGCCTGTAACGCCTAATAAAGTTTGATGCATCAGGCCATCATTAAGACCAGATGTTAGTTTTTTTATAGCACTAGGCTGGTCACCTGCTGGTTTGTTTTTGGATTTTAACTTTAATTTTAACATAATTAAATTTAATAAATTTTATATTTGATAAATATTATAGCAAGATATTGCTATATATATTTCAAGTAATTAGTAAAAGTTATGTTATCAGTAGCTTTATGAGTTTTATTTTATTATTATTAGGGCAAATAATAATAAAAATATTTAACAGGGTGGTTTTTATGCCTGGCGCGCAAAATGCACAAGTTCAACTTGCAATTCAAGAAATAGAAGATGAAAGATTAGGAGATAGCAATTTCCTAAACTCAATAAAGTTACGATATTTATTAGATTCAAAGCAAGTTAATAAAGATGATGATCTAGATGCAATTTATGCTTATATAAATGGGGATCGCGCTAAAGTTGAAGACGAAATCTCAGGAGATCCATGGGCTGATGTTTCTGATTCTAGTTGCATGCAAAACCTATGGAACAGAATGTTATTAACATGTTTAACCGTGCCTATATGTTTTAGTTATATAGTACAAAGTATAGAATTTTTTCGAGTAAATCTAGATCATAACTCTACTATACCTGTTATCCCGGGAAATCATACAAATGCTACTTTAGCTGCAAGTGATGCAAGTACTGGGTTATTTGATGTCTCACCCGATGGTTGGATGTATGGCTTTTTGAATTCATTAAGGCAGCCATCAATAGTGGCATCGCCTTTATTAAATTTATTGTTAGCGCGTCACTGGCTAAATGATATAGGCTTTTCGCGTTATACCAAAAAATTATTAGTATCGAGCTTTATGTGGGCTGCAGTTGCAGGTTTGCCAATGGTAGCTGGCACTAAAGAGTCAATGGAAAATTTAGCTTTAGGAGATGAGTTTTGTCGTTGGAGTATGATGATCTGGCTATCAATAGCAAACTCAGTAATGTTTATCAAACCAGTATCAACTGTAATTCGTCAGATAAGTTCAATTTGTTTTTCATCTGATAAAACTAAAGCTTGGTTTTACTCACAAAAGGGCTTTTGCCAAGATGGTGTTGATAAGGTATTAGATGAAATAGATAATGCTAGATCTGATTTTTCTAAGCTAGACAAATTATTATTAAAAATAGCATATTTAAGGGCGATTTCTAAGAGTATAAGATCAGGTAACGGCAGTTTAGATAATTTAGAAGCAAGCTTATCTGCAATATTACCTAATATAAAACTACGAAATAAAGCAGTTTACGCACTTGCTATGATTATCTCTTTATCTTATGCCTATGGGTCATTGCCTGATATTGCAAGTATGTTAAATGATACTGTAATAAATCCACTTGTAAGGCTTTTTGATTCAGGTTATGCGCATACTTATGATTGTGGAAATAGGTTGGAGACGTTAGCTTATTTCCCAGCTACCGTGCCAAATTTATTATTTGATGCTATTAGTCAATATGGTGCATGGTTATTTATTTGGGCTATGGGAGCCGAGTTATATAAAGACCCAACTGCGACTGCTATTCTTGGGTTTGCGGGTTGTTTGTTTATCGCACTTTTAACAGCTCCGCCAAGTATGTTACAAGCGGGTTTATGTACATCATTTTTACCATTGGAGCGTAAAATATATCAGGGTTTGACTGGTCTTGATTCGGCATCGGTAAACTTTGCAGGTTTGACAGATGGAGTAAATTTGCCATTATTCGTATTTCAGTTTTTTGTGTCTTGGGCTTTTCTTGAGGTATTAAAAGACACATATGATGACACTATGTTTGAATCTATAGGTTTGCTTGCAGGTTTACATATCTTAACTGCGTTATCAGATTTGACAGTTAATTGCTTGGCTTCTTTGCAAGATTTTTATAAAAGAAAGCATCAAGATGCTTATATGAGCAATCCTTCTATTAACGCTGATGCTGCAGCTGCAGCTCTTTTAAGGTCGGGGCGTGATTCTGATAAAGAGCAAGTTAAAATAGCAGAAAATCTGTATTCAGACTTAAAGCGTAGAGCATTCGGGGAGTCAGATGATGCATCTCGCACCTATTATCAGCATGGACATAATGGGTTTTTTGAGGTGGTTGCTGATCGAGCTAGGCAGGCTGCAGCTGAAAATGGTGAATTAATTATGGCAATAAATGATTATGAAGAGGTGATTTTGTAAAAACATCTTTCAGTATCATCAAGTGCTTATGTTTAAAATATAGCATGTTTAGCCAGTGTTAAATTACTAATGCATATCTCAAATAATTTATTAATATCTGTAACGCTGCTATTTAAAGGTGGCATTATATAAAACGTATTTCCTATTGGCCTAATTAGAGCCCCAGGGTTAGCTTTTGAAAGCTTTTTAGTTATATTAGGCAATATGCTCGAGTGCTCAGGTAAAATATCACATGCGCCAATAGCGCCTATTGATCTAAAATTATGGAAAATTTTAGTTTGGGATATTAAGTTTTGCATATTAGCTTTAATGCAAGGTGCGAGAGTTTTATTTACATGTTCGCAAATATTTTCTTCTGAAAAGATATTTAGAGTCTCAAGGGCAATACTTGCAGCTAAGGCATTGCCGGAGTAGGTGTGTGAGTGTAAAAATGCTTTTGAGATATCATCTGAATAGAATAAATCATAAACTTCATCTGTAGTTACACAGACGCTAAAAGCAATCCAGCCTGAAGTTAAGCCTTTAGAATAGCATGCAAAATCAGGTTGAATATTGGCATGCTCGCATGCGCTCATCTTGCCGGTGCGGCCAATGCCCGTCATGATTTCATCAGCTATCAAATACACATCATTTTGCTTGCACCACTTGCTTAAGCGTCGTAGTAAATCCGGGCTGTAAATTTTAATCCCGCCAGCACCTTGAACTATGGGCTCACAAATAATAGCCGCCAAACTATCTTTAAGTGGTTCAAGTTGTGCTAAATATTTTGGCCAAATATCAGCAATGCTATGCCAGCTTGGGTCATCTACTCCTGTTACATATGGTAGATCTTTTAATTTGTAAGTTTCGAAAGTAAGTGGTTTAAAAGGATCTTTAAATTTACCAACATCACTTACGCTTAAGGCTCCTGCAGTATCACCATGATAAGAGTTTTCTAGAGATAAAAATTTGGTTTTATTGATTTTACCCTTTATTTGCATCGCTTGGATGCTCATTTTCATCGAAATTTCAATGCTAGATGCTCCATCTGATGCAAAAAAAACTTTATTAAAATTAGGCATAAGATCTGTGAGCTTTTCACATAAGTTGTCTATAGCTTCATAGCGAGTATTAGCAAATATTACATGCTCGAATTTATCAGCTTGATTTTTAAGAGCTTGTTTTAAGCGGGGGTGATTATGCCCTAAAGATTTACACCACCAGCTGGATATAGCATCAAATATTTTTCGATTATCAGTTAGAGTAATCCACGGGCCAGATGCACTTTTTATCTCAAGTGCAGGGTTGGTTTCAAAGGTTTTCATTTGCATGCATGGGTGCCAGCTTTTCATTTTGCCCTCTATTTAAATAATTTACACAAATCTATTTTCTGAATTGAGAAGATTGATTGATCGTAAGTTTAGTCATCATCATCCAGATCGTTAATCATTTCTTGGAAGTTGTCGTATGATGTTCCTTTTCCTTGGGTTAGCTCTTTTATTGCCTCTTGCGTTTGTTTATTTGGAATTTTTATTTCAAACGGGATGCCTTTTTGTAAAACTATTTGGGCATACAAAGCATTTATTGCTTGAGATGGGGTCAAGCCTACTTTTTTTAGTATTAAGTCAGCTTTATGTTTTAAGTTGGGCTCTATTCTTGCTTGTACTGTAGCTACTCTTCTCATTTGATTAATCCATTAAAAATAATTATCTTATATTGTAATTGTATTACATTTGTAATACAAATGCAACTTTTACCTGTATTGCTTTGATCTTTGCCACGATAAAGGATAATTATTTAAGTAATCAACCTGACTTAATTAAATAATTTAATTGGTTTATTATTCATTATCAAGTTAACTGTAACGCCAGTAAACCCGGTATAACTATAAAAACAGGTAGTTACGTCACGAGATATGTGCCCATAGTTATTAGTACCTACTGATCTCCAGTAAAAACTTGGATTATCTTTGTCTTCAGGTTGAATAACATAGGGTGTGGCTGGGTTGGTTGTATTATTATAGCTAGTAAAATTAGTATTATTTTTTACTCCGGTTATTTTACCTTTAGAGTGTGAAGTTCCTGGGTTAAGCGGTGAAAATTTCATTGAATCTAGTGTAGGACATATATTTTTAGCTGTCTCTAAGTCAAATGCAAAAGCAGAACTTGCAATTAAAGATGTTGATAAAATGGCTGCGGTAATTAGTGATTTCATTTTGAATATCCTTTTTATTTACATTTATTTACATGCAAGTGCATTTAGAATTACGGAATACCGACTATAACCCTTAATCGTTAAGTAAAAATTAAGATCCCCATCTTTATTAAATGTAAGGTTTTTTTTGAAAGACCTAATCCTGATTGCAATTTATTGCAATGTCATAAGGTTATGGTAAACTCGAAAAATCAAAAGATTCTTAAAAATTAATAAGGTGAGGATGTTATGGAAGTAGCTGATAAAACTGACGTATCTGGCACAGTAAATTTAGATTCCCCAGTAAAACCTAATATACAAAGCTCAGTAAAAATCAGAAATAATTGGACTTACTTTGAAATAGAAGATTTATATAACTTACCTTTTGCGGATTTATTATTCACAGCGCAACAAGTTCATAGAATGGAATTTAATCCGAACCAAGTACAAAAGAGCACTTTATTATCTATTAAGACTGGTAGTTGCCCAGAAGATTGCAAATATTGCCCGCAAAGTGGGCATTATCATACTAAGATTCAAAAGCATAAACTTATGTCTTTAGATCAAGTTAAATCTGCTCTTAAAAAAGCAAAAGCAAAGGGTGCTAGTAGATTTTGTATGGGAGCTGCCTGGAGAAGCATGCCAAAAAAAGAATTAGAGCATATTGGTGAGATGGTCAAACTTGTTAAAGACGAAGGTTTAGAGAGTTGTTTAACTTTAGGTATGCTAGATTCTGAGCAAGTTGAGTTTCTAAAAGATGCTGGATTAGATTATTATAATCATAATTTAGATACCTCACCTGAGTATTATGAAAAAATCATTACGACTAGAACCTATCAAGAGCGCCTGGATACACTTGAAAGAGTAAGATCAGCCGACATAAAGGTATGTTGCGGCGGTATTGTTGGGATGGGGGAGAGTTTTGATGATAGAGTTAAATTTATTCAGCAGTTAGCAAACTTACCTAAACATCCAGAAAGTGTGCCAATTAATAGGTTAGTCCCAGTTAAGGGTACGCCTTTAGGGGATGAGTTGTTAAATAAAAAAGCTTCTGAAGAATCATCTTGTTGTGAGAAATTTGAAATCTCAGAAATAGACTTTGTAAAAACTATTGCCGTGGCCAGAATTACAATGCCAAAATCATATGTAAGGTTATCAGCAGGGCGTGAAACTATGAGTGATTCTATGCAGGCTATGTGCTTTTTAGCGGGAGCTAATTCAATATTTTATGGAGAAAAGCTACTCACTACACCTAATCCATCTAAGGATAAGGATGAGCTTTTATTTGAGGCATTAGGAATTGAAAGTATCTGATAAGTTAGTTGATGATTTAACTGATGATTTGGTTGGTCAAAGCGTTTTAGAAAAATTACAAAAAAAATTAGATTTGCAAAAGTCTAAGAATTTGATGCGCACAAGAAGTGTTATGTTAAAAGAGCCTAATGATGACTTTAGTGATGGTTTTGTAGATTTTTCAAGTAATGATTATTTAGATATCTCATCTAATCCTAAAATTTTATCAATAGCTGATGATTTAAAAAACTTAAGCCAATATGGCTCTGGTGGCTCAAGTTATGTAAGTGGTTATACTCAAGAGCATAAATTATGTGAAGACGCATTTGCTAAATATTTTGGCTTTGAGAAGGCTTTTTTATTTGGTAATGGCTTTATGGCCAATATGGGAATTATTAAAGCATTAGCTGATAAGCAAACTTTGATTTTCTCAGATAAATTAAATCACGCATCTTTAATAGATGGGGCTTTAGCATCGAGTGGAAAACTTATTAGATATCCGCATTTGGATTTAGATTCTTTAGATAGATTAATTAGAAAATATAATTCTAAAGCTGGAATTATAACTTCTGATATGGTTTTTAGTATGGATGGGGATATAGCAGATGTTACAAAATTATTGGAACTTAGTAATAAATATAATTATCCGGTAATTCTTGATGAAGCTCACAGTGCAGGAGTTTTAGGAGATAATTTAAGATTAGGTTTGGTAGCTGAGTTAGATAAGTCTCAAAAACAAAATATAATTTTAGTTTGTCCATTGGGTAAGGCATTTGGTGCTTATGGTGCCATAGTTTTAGCTAATGGAATCTATAAAGATGTTATAGAGCAATTCGCGAGAACTCTAATTTATAGTACTTCTTTACCACAAATTTGCGCAAAGGCTGCAAGATTATCTTTAGAGATTGTTTTATCTAGTGAGGGTTGTGAGGTATTTAGTAATCTCAAAAAAAACATTAATTACTTTTATAATAAAGCTAATTTATTATTTGGTGAAAATATATCTGGGATTAATAATAAGACTGCGATTCAATCTATTATTATTGGGGACCCTGCTCGAGCGGTGTATTTAAGTGAGTATTTAAAGAGTTTAGGATTTTTAGCTTGTGCGATGCGATCTCCCACGGTTCCTGTTGGTACTGATAGAATTAGAATTACGCTAAGATCAAAGCATACTTTTTTGCAAATAGATGGTATATTGCAAGCTATTAAAAATCATCTGGGAGATTGATGTGAGGTGGGATCAAGTTGCGAGATTATCCAAGGTCGATCATGTTTGTGTATTGTTCCAGGGATGGTATTTTTCCCCTAGTGTGTGGGAGCATTGGCTTGGTATTCTAGAGACTAGCTATGATATAGTTTTATTTTGGGATATTTATAATCCGCCAGCAAGTTCAGACTGGGAGTCTTTGCTTGGGGTTGCAGATGTTATTGATATTTATGCCTGGTCCTTAGGTGGTTTACTTGCAATGGATGTGATTTCAGAAAATCCAGGTCGAATTAATCATTTAATAACTTTTAATAGTTTTCCGTGTTTTAGTGCTAAGGACAATTGGCCTGGGGTATCAACTGATCTTAAAAAAATATTAAAGGATAATTTAGATGATCCTAAAAAATTTAAAAAGCAGTTTTTGTTCCCAGCTGTTACGGGAGGGGTAAATATCAAAGCTGAACTTGAGCATTTAAGTAAACATGTTTATAAGGATGAAGCTGATCCAGAAAAAACAAAAAGATCCCATGAGTATTTATTAGATTTGTTATTTGATTTAGATATTCGCGAAACTTGGAAGAAAATAAGTTGTGATCAAACTCACTTTTTAGCTGATAATGATGCAATTGTTCCAGAGGAGCTACACGAGGCTTGGCGCGAGATGGTAGATGAAGCCAGCAAGCTTCCAAGTGATTCAGGTGAGTTTATTTGTGAGTGGATGGGGGTTTTAAAGCAGTCTCATAGTAGTTTCTTATTGAATCCGGAGCTTTATATTCAGCTTATGATTCATAACTCCAATCAGGATGACGATGACTCTATAGAGTTTGAAAGTCTTGACAATCTTGAAGATCCTAAATTAATTTAGTTATGTCTGATTTAGTTAAAAGTAATAGAGCTAATTTCTCTAAAAAAGCCGCTTTGTATGATAAATATGCAATTTTTCAAAAAGATGTTGCCGATATTTTAATAAACCAGCTTAAAGTTGGTTTATTAAATGCAAATTTAAAAGACAGCCTGGTATTAGATTTAGGGTCTGGTACCGGTTTTAGTTCATCTAAATTAAAAGATATAACTTCTGCAAAAAAAATAATCCACTTAGATCACTCATATGAGATGTTAAATTTAGCTAGAAAAGATTTTAACTATATCTGTGCTGACATGCACAACTTGCCATTTACAATCCATCAAAATAAAGATAAGTTTGATGTTATTTATTCTAATTTAGCCATGCAGTGGTGCACAGATATCCCTAATTTATTAAAAGATTTAAAAAATATTTTGAAGCAAAATGGTAGCTTAGCTTTTTCTACTGTTTTAGATGGATCTTTATTTAATATGAAAATGGCTTATGGTAAGTTAGATAAAAACCCTCCAGTGCAAGATTTTTTAAGCTATGAATATTTAATTGATTTAATTAAATCATCGGGTTTTAATTGCATTTTTTGTGAAAATAAAAAGATGACTTATAATTTCCCAACGGTTTTATCTCTATTAAATTCTTTAAAAAAAGTTGGTGCTTCATATATTGGCAATTCTCTGAATAATGGATTTATTACCCGCAATTTTTTTGAAAGATTAAGCAATTATTGGCCTAAGGATGAAGCAGGAAATTTTATACTAGATTACACGGTTGGCTTATTCGTATTAATTAATATTTAATAAAAATTATTTGTTTTTTGAGACATGTTTTATCAGGTTTAGCTAAATCTTAATTTGAATATTTGATATAATAATCCTATGAAACAAAATATTTATTTTATTACAGGCACAAATACTGGAGTTGGTAAAACTACTTACTCGAGTTATCTTTTAAATAAATGGAAGAATGATGGGGTAAAGGCTGCAGCTTTAAAACCAATTGCTTCAGGCTGTGAAATTATAGATGGATCTTTAGTAAATGAAGATGCTTTAATTTTGCAAAAATCTCTTTGCGAAAGTTTAGATAGTAAATTTAGAAGTTTAGATTGGATTAATCCTATTAAATATGAGCCCGCAATTGCGCCTCATATTGCGGCAGCTAAGCTCAATGATGGCCCTGATTTAACCTGTGAAAATCTTATGGATATAATTTGGCCTAGAGTAATTGAGTGGCTAAATCATGTAAACTCTTTAGGTGTTGATAGTAATTTATTAATAGAAGGTGCCGGAGGATGGTTAGTCCCATTAAATCACAAGCAAACATATGCTGATTGGGTTAAAGCTTTTAATAAAAAATTGCAAGATTATAATCTTGAGGTAAATTTTGGGGTGGTTTTAGTAGTAGGGATGCAGCTTGGGTGTTTAAATCATGCATTGTTAAGCGCTAATTCTATTGAGAAATTGGGTTGTAATTTGGCCTGGTGGGTTGCAAATGAGGTTGACCCTGATATGGCTTGTTTTAAAGAAAACCATAATACTCTTAATAATATGATAGGAAGCGATGGAGTCGTTTTAAAAAATATTCAAACTAGTCTGTTAGTTAGGGTAGGGTCTAGTGAAATGATTTCTGATAATACTTAAAAATCATTTTATCTCATCATGGTCAATTGTTTCTTTATCTGGATTATTACTCTTGGAGTAATCTTTGCGTTTTGATCTTGGTTTGCGTGCGTTAGCTTTTTGCTGTGCTTGCTTTAGAATTTGTTCAAAACTAGTTCCTTGTTGGCCTATTATTTTATAGCGAATCCAGTTGATCAAAAAAATTATAAT